>NZ_CP045701.2:4800000-5155512 GCF_009601685.2 Pseudomonas brassicacearum | reverse complement strand
GCGTGCCGCAGTTGCGCACACTGCCCATGGATGGCGATGAATACCCTGGAGCGCACGCTCAAGAGCTTGCAGGAAGGCACCAACGAGATATTCGTCGACCCGGCGCTGATCCCCCAGGCGATTCGCCCGCTCAAGCGCATGCTGGACTTCACCCAGGCCGCGCGGATGAAGCTGGCGGGCAATGCCTGATCGTTGGGAGGCTTGAGGCTTCAAGAAGTCTTGAGGCCTATGACGCTTTTTGTGGCGAGGGAGCTTGCTCCCGCCGGGCTCTGTAGGAGCTGCCGAAGGCTCGGGCCGCGTTCGGACGATCTTTTGATCTTTCGCTTTAGACTCAAGTGTCTGGGGAAAGATCGCAGCCTCGTTGCACTCGACAGCTCCTACAGAGCCCAGCGGGCAGGCGCCCTCGCCACGGGTTTTGTGGTGTTCTTATTTGGCCTTCTTGGGAATCCGCACCAACTGCGTATCCGAGTAGATGTCATGCCAGCTGCGCTTGCGCTTGTCGAACAGCGCCCAGATGAAGCCTGCGCCCAACAGCAGCAATGATGCAATCGACACGACGAACCGTAACAGCGCCTGCCACAGGCTGATGGCCGTGCCATCGGCGTTCTGTACCCGGATGCACCACACCTGCATGCCCAGGGTCTGGCCGTTGTGGGTCCAGAACTTGGCGAAGAAGCCGAACAGCACGAACAGCAGCACGGTGGACAGCAACGGGTCGCCGTCCAGGGCGCCAGCTTCCGTGAGGGCGCGCATTTTCTCTTCGCCGATGATCGCCATCTGGATCATCTTGTAGGCGCCGCTGGTGACGATCAGCAGCGCCGTGCACAGCAGGAAGTCATAAAACATCGCAGCCAGGCGACGGCCAAGGCCGGCGGGAGGAAAGTCGCCCTGGGGGATGAGCAGGTGTTTCGGCATGTCGGCCTCGGCTGAAAAAAGAAGCCATTTTACGGATTTACGCCCATAAAAAAGCCCCTGATATCAATCAGGGGCTTTTTAGTTCGCGAAAGCCTTAGGCTTCAGCTTGTACTTCGTCAGCCTGCATGCCTTTCTGGCCTTGCACAGCAACGAAAGTGACTTTCTGGCCTTCTTTCAGGCTCTTGAAGCCGTTGCCCTGAATGGCGCGGAAATGCACGAACAGGTCCGGACCGCTTTCAGGCGTGATAAAACCAAAACCCTTCTCGTCGTTGAACCACTTGACGGTACCGCTCTGACGTTGAGACATTTTCTTATTTCCTTTGACGCTAAAATTGATGACAGCCTCTTTCGCATGAAAGAGTACTGGGGCTGGGTTGCAGGAAAGTAAGATGACGTCGAACGGGATGTAGCTAACTTCGTAGGCTACTGCCCAGGTCACGATCCAAGCGACCCATGCAAACACAGTGACCAAACTCTACGCCAACTCCGAACGAAAAAACAACCCCCCGGGGAAGCCCGTATTTGCTCAGCTTGCAGGCATTTACATACATCGCCAGGCGGGGCTTATTCGATAGGCTAGTTCAATTGTTAATGACCGTTATAAGCGCCATTGAATGTCTAAGGATATGCACCTTTTTATGGCGGTTGCGTTACACATTAGTGCACGTATAACGCAATCGCGTTACTTATAGAAACAGTCAATCAACCGCGGTAGTAGCGTTGTGGGACGAATGGCATTTTACTTACAAGTAAAGGCACCTTTTTCCCACGCACGATGGCCCAGACTGGCGTATCCAGTGCGACATAGGCGCTATCCAGGTAACCCATTGCCAACGGACCGCCCAGGGTCGGGCCGAAGCCGCCGCTGCACACTGCACCAATAATCTCGCCTGCGTCGTTGACGATCTCTGCGCCTTCGCGCACCGGTGTGCGTTCTTGGGGCAGCAGGCCGACACGTTTGCGCTTCACGCCATTGTGCTGCTGGGCGAACACGGTTTCAGCGCCGGGGAAACCGCCGGCGCGAGCGCCATCGGCACGACGAACCTTGGAAATGGCCCACAGCAGGCTGGCTTCGATCGGGGTCGTCTCGCTGTTCATATCATGGCCATAGAGGCACAGGCCGGCTTCCAGGCGCAGGGAATCACGGGCACCGAGGCCGATGGCGGCCACTTCTGGTTCGGCCAGCAGCGCGTGGGCCAGTTTTTCCGCGTCGGCGGCGGGCACCGAGATTTCGAAACCGTCTTCACCGGTATAGCCCGAACGGCTGACAAAACAGTCCACGCCCAGCAGCGTGACGCGCTGGAACTGCATGAAAGTCATCTTCGCCACGTCCGGCGCCAGGCGGGCGAGCACGGTGACGGCGGCCGGGCCTTGCAGGGCAAGCAGGGCACGGGCTTCAAACAACGGCTCGATGCTGCACTGCGCGCCAATATGGGCCCGCAGGTGGGCCAGGTCCTGTTCCTTGCAAGCGGCGTTGACCACCAGGAACAATTCGTCGTTGCCCAGGTTGGCGACCATCAGGTCGTCGAGAATGCCGCCGTTGTCGTTGGTGAACATGGCGTAGCGCTGCATGCCCACCGGCAGGTCGATGATGTCCACCGGCACCAGGGTTTCCAGGGCCTTGGCGGCACCTGCACCGGTCAGGCGGATCTGGCCCATGTGGGACACGTCGAACAGCCCGGCCTGATCGCGGGTGTGCTGGTGTTCTTTCATCACCCCCAGCGGGTACTGCACTGGCATGTCGTAGCCGGCGAACGGCACCATGCGGGCACCGAGTTCGAGGTGCAGGGCGTGCAGCGGGGTCTTCAGCAGTTGTTCGGTGGACATATCAGCTCCTGGAAAAAGTGTAGAAGTGAGGCAAGCGCATCAGCATTCGATGATGTTGACCGCCAGACCGCCGCGGGCGGTCTCCTTGTATTTGCTTTTCATGTCGGCGCCTGTCTGGCGCATGGTGCGGATGACTTTGTCGAGGGAGACGAAGTGATGCCCGTCGCCGCGCATGGCCATGCGCACCGCGTTGATGGCCTTCACCGAGCCCATGGCGTTGCGTTCGATGCACGGTACCTGCACCAGACCGCCGATCGGGTCGCAGGTCAGGCCGAGGTTGTGTTCCATGCCGATCTCGGCGGCGTTTTCCACTTGTTGCACGCTGCCGCCGAGCACTTCGCACAGGGCGCCGGCGGCCATGGAGCAGGCCACACCCACTTCACCCTGGCAACCGACTTCGGCGCCGGAGATGGAGGCGTTTTCCTTGTACAGGATGCCGATGGCAGCGGCGGTCAGCAGGAAGCGCACCACGCCATCCTCGCTGGCCCCGGGAATAAAGCGCATGTAGTAATGCAGCACAGCCGGGATGATGCCCGCCGCCCCGTTGGTCGGTGCGGTGACAACGCGCCCGCCGTAGGCGTTTTCTTCGTTGACCGCCAAGGCATACAGATTGACCCAGTCCAGCACCGACAGCGGGTCGCGCAGGGCGGCTTCGGGGTTCTTGCACAGCTGGCGGTGCAACGCCGCAGCCCGGCGCTTGACCTTCAGCCCGCCCGGCAAAATCCCTTCGTTGCGACAGCCGGCCGCCACGCAATCCTGCATCACCTGCCAGATCTTCAGCAGGCCGGCACGGGTCTCGGCTTCGGGACGCCAGGCGCTTTCGTTAGTCAGCATCACCTGGCTGATGGACAGGCCATAGGTGCTGCAATGGCCCAGCAGGTCCTTGGCGCTCTTGAACGGGAAGGTCAGGGGGGTGGTGTCTTCGACGATACGGTCGGCACCGGCCGCGCCTTCATCCACGACAAAGCCGCCACCGACCGAGTAGTACTCGCGGCTGCGCACTTGCAGGCCCGCGGCATCGAAGGCGCGGAAGATCATGCCGTTGGGGTGAAAGGCCAGCGGCTTGCGGATCATCGCCAGGTGCAGCTTTTCATTGAATTCGATGGAGTGTTCGCCGAGCAGGTTCAGGCGACCGCTGCTGCGGATCGCTTGCAGGCGGGCGTCGATGGTTTCGGTGTCCACGGTGTCAGGGTGCTCGCCTTCCAGGCCCAGCAGCACGGCCTTGTCGCTGCCGTGCCCCTTGCCGGTGGCGCCGAGCGAGCCGTAGAGCTCGACCTTGACGCTGGTGGTGACGTTGAGCAGGTCATCACGACGCAGCCCTTCGGCGAAACGGGCAGCGGCACGCATCGGGCCGACGGTATGGGAGCTGGAAGGGCCGATACCGATCTTGAACAGGTCGAACACGCTTAACGACATGGTGTTTCTCCGGTTTCTTTTTATGAGGATCGACGATTATGAAGTCGGCGTAGATCCAATGTGGGAGCGAGCAAGCCCACTCCCACAAGGGGATATGCGGTGTGGTTGAAAGGGGCGAGCAAACCCGCCCCCTCACAGGTCAAGCGTAGCTTTCGATCGACGGGCAAGCGCAGACCAGGTTGCGGTCGCCAAACACGTTGTCGACCCGGCCCACGGGCGGCCAGTACTTGCCTTCGATCAACGACGCCACCGGGTACACCGCCTGTTCGCGGCTATAAGGGTGGGTCCACTCACCGACGATTTCCGCGGCAGTGTGCGGGGCGTTTTTCAGTGGATTGTCGTCTTTGTCCAGGCTGCCGTTTTCCACCGCGCGGATTTCTTCGCGGATGCAGATCATGGCGTCGCAGAAACGGTCCAGTTCTTCCTTGGATTCGCTTTCGGTCGGCTCGATCATCAACGTGCCAGCCACCGGGAACGACATGGTCGGGGCGTGGAAACCGAAGTCGATCAGGCGCTTGGCCACATCATCGACGCTGATGCCGCTGCTGTCCTTGAGCGGACGCAGGTCGAGGATGCATTCGTGGGCCACCAGGCCGTTGCTGCCGGAGTAGAGCACTGGGTAGTGCTCTTCCAGGCGACGGGCGATGTAGTTGGCGTTGAGGATCGCCAGTTGCGAGGCGCGCTTGAGGCCGGCGCCGCCCATCATGCGGATGTACATCCAGGTGATCGGCAGGATGCTCGCGCTGCCGAACGGCGCCGCGCACACCGCGCCTTCCTTGCGTGCCATGTTGGCGTGGCCCGGCAGGAACGGTGCCAGGTGGGACTTGACGCCAATCGGGCCGACGCCCGGGCCGCCACCGCCGTGGGGGATGCAGAAGGTCTTGTGCAGGTTCAGGTGCGACACGTCGCCGCCGAACTTGCCCGGGGCGCAGAGGCCGACCATGGCGTTCATGTTGGCGCCGTCAATGTACACCTGGCCGCCGTTGTCATGAATGATGCCGCAGATTTCGCGGATGCCTTCTTCGAACACACCGTGGGTGGACGGGTAGGTGATCATTAGCGCGGCGAGGTGTTCGCGGTGCTCGATGGCCTTGGCCCGCAGGTCTTCGATGTCGACGTTGCCGCGGGCATCGCAGGCGGTCACGACCACGCGCATGCCGGCCATGTGGGCGGTGGCCGGGTTGGTGCCGTGGGCCGAGGACGGGATCAGGCAGATGTCGCGGCGGTCTTCGCCACGGCTCTGGTGATAGGCGCGGATCGCCAGCAGACCGGCGTATTCGCCTTGGGAACCGGCGTTGGGTTGCAGCGACACTGCGTCATAGCCGGTGGCGGCGCAGAGCATGGCCTCCAGCTCGTCGGTCAGTTGCTGGTAGCCTGCGCTCTGCTCGGCCGGGGCGAACGGGTGCAGGGCGCCGAACTCGGCCCAGGTCACCGGGATCATTTCGCTGGCGGCGTTGAGTTTCATGGTGCAGGAACCCAGCGGGATCATGGTGCGATCCAGGGCCAGGTCCTTGTCGGCGAGCTTGCGCAGGTAGCGCATCAGCTCGGTTTCGGAGTGGTAGCGGTTGAACACCGGGTGGCTGAGGATCGCCGATTGGCGCACCAGTTCGGCCGGGATGCGGCTTTGCACGCTGGCGGCCAGTGCCGCGAAGTCCGGCAGGGCCTTGCCGTCGGCCAACAGCTTCCACAGGGCTTCGACGTCAGCCTGGCTGGTGGTTTCGTCCAGGGACAGGCCCAGGCGTTCAGCGTCCACCACACGCAGGTTGATGCGCTGGGCGCGGGCCTTGTCGTGCAGGGCGGCGGTTTGCGTGCCGGTGTGCAAGGTCAGGGTGTCGAAGAAACTGTCTTGCTCGACGCTCAAGCCCAACGCACCCAGGCCCTTGGCAAGGATTGCGGTCAGGTGATGGATGCGGTTGGCAATTTGCACCAGGCCCTTGGGGCCGTGGTACACGGCGTACATGCTGGCGATGTTGGCCAGCAGCACCTGGGCGGTGCAGATGTTGCTCGTGGCTTTCTCGCGGCGGATGTGTTGCTCGCGGGTCTGCATCGCCAGGCGCAGGGCCGGCTTACCGAAACGGTCCACGGAAACGCCGACCAGACGGCCCGGCATGTCGCGCTTGAAGGCGTCCTTGGTGGAGAAATACGCCGCGTGCGGGCCGCCGAAGCCCAGGGGCACGCCGAAGCGCTGGGCGCTGCCGATGGCCACGTCGGCGCCGAATTCACCTGGCGGGGTCAACAGGGTCAGGGCCAGCAGGTCCGCAGCAACCGCCACCAGGGCGTTGGCGGTGTGGAAACGTTCGGTCAGTTCGCGGTAGTCGAACAGGTCACCGTTGCTGGCCGGGTACTGCAGCAGCGCACCGAAGAAGCCGCTGACGTCGCTCAGTTCGCGCTCATCGCCCACCACCACGTCGATGCCCAGGGGCTCGGCACGGGTGCGCAGCACGTCGAGGGTTTGCGGGTGGCTGTGCACGGAGGCGAAGAACGCGTTGCTGCCCTTGTTCTTGCTCAGGCGCTTGCAGAAGGTCATGGCTTCGGCAGCGGCGGTGGCTTCGTCGAGCAAGGAGGCGTTGGCAATCGGCAGGCCGGTAAGGTCGCTGATCAGGGTCTGGAAGTTCAACAGCGCTTCGAGACGGCCCTGGGAGATTTCTGGCTGGTACGGGGTGTAGGCGGTGTACCAGGCTGGGTTTTCCAGCAGGTTGCGCAGGATCGGTGCCGGCGTGTGGCAATTGTAGTAGCCCTGGCCGATGTAGGTCTTGAACAGCTGGTTCTTGGCGGCGATGGCCTTGATCGAGGCCAGTGCATCGGCTTCGCTCTGGCCGTCGCCCATGTCCAGCACACTGGTGCCCTTGATGCTTTCCGGGATGACGCTGGCGCTCAGGGCCTCCAGGGAGTCGTAGCCCAGGCGCTCGAGCATGGCTTGCTCGTCGCTGGCACGCGGGCCGATGTGGCGGGCGATGAATTCATTGGCGGTGCCGAGATTAACGGTCATGTGGCGCTCCTCAGGCTTCGGCGTTGGCTTTGATCAGGCGGTCGTAGGCGTCCTGATCCAACAGTTGGCCAACGGCGGCTGTGTTGACTGGCTTGAAACGAAAAAACCAGCCTGCGCCCAACGGATCTTCGTTGACCAGTTCCGGATTGCTTTCCAGGGCCGGGTTCACTTCGAGCACTTCACCGTCCAGTGGCATGTAGACACCGCTGGCGGCTTTCACCGATTCCACGGTGGAGGCTTCGGCTCCCTTGTCGTAGCTTTGCAGTTCCGGTAACTGAACATAGACCACATCGCCCAAGGCGTTCTGGGCAAACGCAGTAATACCGACTGTAACGCTGCCGTCGGCTTCGGTGCGCAGCCATTCGTGATCTTCAGTGAAACGCAACTCGCTCATGGAAACTCCTGGGGCCAGATTCGTCTGGTGGACGCGAAGAAAGGCGCGGGGCTTGGCCCGGCCGAATGACAATACCCATAGCAAGAATACGGCCAATGTTGATAATTGCTTAAATATCAATGGCTTGAACGATTTTGTCGAAACTTGGATCGACTTTGCTGTAGCGAAATCGCTACAGCTGGGAGGCTGGATAAAATCGTTGTGGGATCAAAGCCTTGCGCAGCGCTGGTTAGCGATGAGTGTAGCGATATCGTTCCGCTGTAGCGCTTTCAGTACAGGTGGAGGTCGTTTTTCACGCAGTTTCGCCACAACACAGAATTTGTGGGAGCAAGCTTGCTCCCTCAGTGGGGACTGGGGCGGGTTTATGGCTTCCCGGAAATCCCGTACTTACGCAACCGATGGGCAATCGCCGTGTGGGAGGTCTGCAGGCGACTAGCGAGCTGGCGGGTGGAGGGGTAGTTGACGTAGAGGCTTTCGAGCAGGTGCTTCTCGAAGCTTTCCACGGCCTGCTCCAGGCTTTCGACTTCCACATCGCCCTGGCGCGCCACGGAGGTGCCGGCGATGTCCAGGTCGCCGATGTCCACCAGGCTGCTTTCGCAGATGGCCGCGGCGCGGAAGATCACGTTCTGCAATTGCCGCACGTTGCCCGGCCAGCGGTTGCCCAGCAACGCCGGGTAAGTGCCGGGGGCCAGGCGGCAGACCGGGCGCTGGATCTGCGCGCAGGCCTGCTGCATGAAATAGCGCGCCAGCAGCAGGATGTCCTGGCCGCGTTCACGCAGTGGCGGGACTTCGACATTGAGCACGTTCAGGCGATAGAACAGGTCTTCGCGGAACGAGCCTTCACTGACCATTTTTTCCAGGTTGCGGTGGGTGGCGCTGAGGATCCGCACGTTGACCTTGATTTCCCGGTCGCCGCCCACCCGGCGAAAGCTGCCGTCGTTCAAGAAACGCAGCAGCTTGGCCTGCAGGTAGGGCGACATCTCGCCGATTTCATCGAGGAATACCGTGCCCTGGTTCGCCAACTCCATCAGCCCGGGCTTGCCGCCGCGTTGCGCCCCGGTGAAGGCGCCGGGGGCGTAGCCGAACAGTTCGCTTTCCGCCAGGTTCTCCGGCAATGCCGCGCAGTTCAGGGCCAGGAACGGTGCGCCATGACGGGCGCTGATGGCATGGCACGCCCGGGCCACCAGTTCCTTGCCGGTGCCGGTTTCGCCCTGGATCAGCAGCGGTGCATCCAGCGCCGCGACCCGCTGGGCCCGGGCCTTGAGGGTGCGGATCGCCGGGGACTCGCCCAGCAGCGCGTCGAAGCCTTCGGCGTGATCGTGATGCAGTGCCGACAGGCGCTCGCCGATGCGGTTCGGCTGATACAGCGTCAGCAGCGCGCCGGCATCGGTGATGGGCGTGGCGTCCAGCAGCAACGTCTGGCCGTTGAGGGTGATTTCCCGCAGCGGCAAGCGGAAACCGTTCTCCAGCAAGGCGTCCAGCAAGGCCTCGTCACCGAACAGTTCGGCCACGCTTTCCCCGGCCGGCTCACGACCGTACAGGGCAATCAGCGCGGGGTTGGCCAGCAACACCTTGCCGGCGCTGTCCAGGGCCAGCACCGGGTCGGTCATGGCCGCGAGCAAGGCATCGAGCTGCAAGTGCCGACGCTGGCCCGGCAGGATGTCCACCACGGTGACCGCCTGCACGCCGCGCACGCTGAACAGCGCCTCGCGCAACTCGTCGAGCACTTGCGGGCTGAGGGTCGGGGCGTCGATGTAGACGTTGGGCGGCACCATCTCCACCGCATCCAGGTTGAGATTGCGCCCACCGAGCAAGGCCAGGACTTCCTGGGTAATGCCGACGCGGTCGATGAAACTGACGTGGATACGCATGGGGCGATGGATTCTGGAACTCGGAGGGCCGCAAGTATGCCTTGGGGCGGGCTGTTGGTGAAATCCTGGTGTAATACTTGAGAACGACGGTGACCCCCTGTGGGAGCGAGCAAGCCCGCTCCCACAGGAGGTCGGCGGTGAGGCGGATATCGTTTACAACCCAATATCCCACTCCGGTCTCTCGGGAAACTTGAGCACCAGAAAATCCAGCAGGCTGCGCAGCGCCGACGGCATGTGTTTGCGTGAGGCGTACACCGCGTACATGTTCATCCGGCGGGGTTCGGCGTGGGGCAGCAGGCGGATCAGTTCGCCGTTCTTGATGTGGGCGCCGGCCTGGTAGCTGGGCAGCATGGCCACGCCGGCACCGGCTATCGTTGCCTGAAGCAATGTACTGGCTTCGTTGGCGCTGATGTTGCCTTGCACCGGCACCGAGACCTGCTCGCCGTCCTGCTCGAAATGCCACAGGCTCTTGCCGACGTAGGAATGGGTCAGGCAGTTGTGTCGGCTCAGGTCTTCCACGCGCAGCGGTGTCGAGTGCTCTCGCAGATAGCGCGGCGAGGCGCAGATCACCGAGCGGCAGACCGTGAGGCGACGGGCAATCAGGTTCGGGTCCAGGTCGTTGCTCATGCGGATCGCCAGGTCGATGCGCTCGTCCACCAGGTTCACAGTGCGGTCGAGCATTTGCAGGTCGACGCTCACCCCAGGGTATTGCTTGACGTATTCGGCCATGGCACTCGCCAGTTGGGCCTGGCCGAACGAGGTACTGGCACTGATGCGCAACATGCCCCGTGGCGCGTCGTCCGGGGCGCTGACCGCGGCTTGCATGTCGCCGGACAGCTCCAGCATCTGCCGGCAACGCGGCAGGATCTCGGAGCCTGCGGCCGTCAGGCTCAGCTTGCGGGTGGTGCGATGCATCAGCCGGGCACCGACCCAGTCCTCCAGCTCCGCCAGATACCGCGATACCACCGGCCGCGACAGGTCCAGATGCTCGGCCGCCGCCGACTGGCTGCCCAAGTCCACCACCGTGACGAACACCCGCATTGCTTGTAGACGATCCATGATCTGCCCGATTTCAGAAACAAACTATGTCCGATCATCGCATTTTTTGAAACGAGTCAGGTCACTAAGCTTCGTCTCATTCCCTCTCGGGCCTTTGGACAACGGAGCACACCATGACCGGATTCACCCCACTCAAGCGCCTGATGCTGGCAACCGCCGCCCTGGCTTTCACGGCCCAGACCTGGGCCACCGACCTGACGCTGGACGTCTACAACCCCGGCGCGGCAGCGGTTTTCCCCGTGACTTCGGTTTTAGTCAGCGGCGAAAAAGACGCGATCCTGGTGGACGCCCAGTTTGGCAAGAGCCAGGCCGAGCAGGTGGTGGAAAAAATTCGCGCCAGCGGCAAACGATTGACCACGATCTACATCAGCCATGGCGATCCAGACTACTATTTTGGTCTGGAAACCCTTACCACCGCGTTTCCCGAGGCCAAAGTGCTGGCGTCCGCGCCGACCGTCGCGCACATCAAGCAAACCGTCGATGGCAAGCTGAAATATTGGGGGCCGATCCTGAAAGCCGATGCCCCGGCCAAAGCCATCGTGCCCCAGGTGCTCAAGGGCGACAGCCTGACCCTGGAAGGCCAGCGCTTGCAGATCGTCGGTCTCGATGGCCCGCAGCCGGACCGCAGTTTCGTGTGGATTCCATCGATCAAGGCCGTGGTTGGCGGTGTGGTGGTGGCCGAGAACATTCATGTCTGGATGGCTGACACCCAGACGCCGCAGTCCCACAAGGACTGGCTGGCGACCCTCGCCGGTATTGAAAAGCTGCAGCCGAACACCGTGATTCCGGGCCACTACCTGGGTCAAAGCGCCCGTTCCCTGGCCCCGGTGCGCTTCACTGCCGACTACATCAAGGCCTTCGATGAGGAAACCGCTCGGGCCAAGGACTCCGTCGCACTGATCGCCGCCATGAAGCAACGCTATCCGGACCTGGGTGAAGACAGTTCCCTGGAGCTCAGTGCCAAGGTGGCAAAGGGCGAGATGAAGTGGTGAAGCCCTGATTCCAGGGTATCGGATGCGCTTTTGTGGCGAGGGAGCTTGCTCCCGCTGGGCTGTGTAGGAGCTGTCGAGTGAAACGAGGCTGCGATCTTTCCCAAGACACTTGAATCCCAAGCGAAAGATCAAAAGATCGCAGCCTTCGGCAGCTCCTACAGGGCCGAGCGGGAGCAAGCTCCCTCGCCACAACGGTGTACATACCGCAAAGTTTTGTCATGTCCGTTTCGAGCACAGCTTTAATAGCCCTTATGTGTAATCACTGGAGAACACCATGAGCAAAATCGCAATCATCGGCGCCACCGGCCGCGCCGGCAGCCAATTGCTGGAAGAGGCCCTGCGCCGCGGCCACAGCGTGACCGCCATTGCCCGCCACACCGCGAAAATCGGCGAAAGGGCCGGTGTGGTCAGCAAGCAGTTGGACGTATTGGACAGCGAGGCGTTGACCGCAGCCATCACTGGCCATGACGTGGTAATCAGTGCCGCTCACTTCGCCAGCGTGCCGGCCGACAAGGTCATCGCGCCGGTGAAAGCCGCCGGGGTCAAGCGTTTGCTGGTGGTCGGCGGGGCCGGTTCGTTGCTGCTCCCGGACGGCTCTCGTGTGATCGACAGCGAAGGCTTCCCGGAGGAATACCTGGCCGAAGCCAGCGCCGGCGCATTGTTCCTGGATGTACTGCGCCAGGAGCAGGACCTGGACTGGACCTTCCTTTCGCCTTCGGCAGAGTTCGTCGAAACCGAGCGCACGGAGCAGTTCCGTCTCGGCACGGATTACCTGCTGTTCGACGATGCCGGGCGTAGCTGGATCAGCTTTGCCGACTACGCGATCGCGATGATCGATGAAGTGGAAACACCGCAGTTTTCGCGCACGCGGTTTACCGTCGGCTATTGATCCTGCACGAACGCTCTGACCTTGCCCGGCCTGCACGCACTGTCTGGCCTGCGCGAACTGTAGGAGCTGCCGAGTGCAACGAGGCTGCGATCTTTCCACTGACAATTGAGTCACGAGCGAAAGACCAAGGTCAAAAGATCGCAGCCTTCGGCAGCTCCTACGGGGGATGTGCGTCGCCGCAGCTTCAGCCGTGGATTCTTACCCAGACGCTGACCAGCATCGTCGCGGCCATCAGCCACGCCACCGCCGCCACGGCCAGGGACGCTTCCAGGCGCATGCGGTCCACCATCACATACAGCGTTGCCAGGTACACGAAGTACGGAATGATCGACCACATGCCAAACACGATGGTGGTCTTCAGGTCGTCCACCGAGCGGCCCTTGCCGACGATGTAATGGGCGATCAGGGCGAAGGTCGGGAACAACGGCACCAGCCCGGCGATGTAATAGTTCTTGGTCTTGGCCAACATCGCCAGGATCACCACTACGGCTGCACCGAGCGCCGCCTTGAAAATCAGATCCACAGGTCTACCGCTCAGTTGGTTAATGACTCAGGCCATATTTTTTGACTTTGTCGAACAGCGTGGTCTTGGCCATGCCCAGTTCCTGGCTGGCCTGGGTCAGGTTGCCACCGCTGCGTTGCAGGGCGTCCACCAGCAGGTTGCGCTCGAAGGCTTCCACGGCTTCGGCAAAGGCCAGGCCCTGGCTGCCACCGCTGGCACCGGAGCGCTTGAACGCCGGCAGGCCCAGGGCGTAGCGTTCGGCGACGTTGCGCAGTTCGCGCACGTTGCCCGGCCAGTCGTGGCTCATCAGGTTCGACAGGGTCTGGTTGTCCAGCTCCGGCACCGTGCGGTCGAAACGCAGGGACGACTGCTGAAGAAAATGCTCGAACAGCTGCAAGATGTCTTCACGCCGCTCGCGCAAGGGGGGCAGCTCCAGGGTCACCACGTTGAGGCGGTAATACAGGTCGCTACGGAACTGCCCGGACCGGCCCATTTCGTCCAGGTCGGACTTGGTGGCGGCGATCACCCGGCAATCCACGGCCACGCTCTGGTTCGAACCCAGGCGTTCGAGGGTGCGTTCCTGCAACACGCGCAGCAGCTTGATCTGCAAGGGCAGGGGCATGCTTTCCACTTCGTCGAGAAACAGTGTGCCGCCATCGGCGTGCTCGATCTTGCCGATCCGGCGTTTGCCGGCACCGGTGAAGGCATTGGCCTCGTGGCCGAAAATCTCGCTTTCGAACAGGTTCTCCGGCAGGCCGCCGCAGTTCAGTGCGACGAACTGCTTGTCGTGGCGCCGACTGAAATCATGCAGGCAGCGGGCGACCAATTCCTTGCCGGTGCCGGTTTCGCCTTCGATCAGCACGTTGGCCGAAGTGTCGGCGACGTTGGCGATCAGCGCGCGCAGGTGTTGCATGGCCGGCGAGCGGCCAATGATGCGGCCTTCCAGGGAGTCGCGTTCGGCCAGTTGCCGACGCAACGATGACACTTCCCGCGCCAGGCTGCGCTGCTCCAGGGCACGGCGGGCGACGTCCACCAGGCGTTCTGGGGAGAAGGGTTTCTCCATGAAATCATAGGCGCCTTTTTGCATGGCACCGACGGCCATGGAGATGTCGCCGTGGCCGGTGATCAGCACCACCGGCAGGCTGCGGTCCCGTGCCTTGAGGCGGGTCAGCAGCTCCAGGCCATCGATGCCCGGCAGGCGAATGTCGCTGATGACGATGCCAGCGAAATTATCGTCGACTCGATCCAGGGCCTCTTCGGCGCTGCCCACACCGATGCAGGGAATGTCTTCCAGGCTCAAGGCCTGCTGGCAGCCCAGCAGGACATGGGGGTCGTCTTCGACGATCAGTACGCTCAGGTCGTGGTTCATAGCGGCTCGGCAGGTGAAAGGCTGACCAACGGTAAATTGAGGACAAACGTGGTGCCACGCTCAAGCGGGTACTCGACACCCAGGTGCCCGCCAGCGGCGGCGGCCAGGCTCGCCGAGAGCGTCAGGCCCAGGCCCAGGCCTTGTTCGCCAGGTTTGGTGGTGAAGAACGGTTCGAACAAATGCTTGCGGGCCTCTGGATCAATGCCGTGGCCATTGTCCCGCACCCGCAGGCGGTATTTGCCATCGACCGCCTGGCCTTCGAGCCACAGTTTCGGTTCGGATTGCGTCTGCATGGCGTCCAGCGCATTGCCGATCAGGTTCACCAGGATCTGCTCCAGGCGAGTCTGGTCGATTTGCAGTTGGACGTCATCGAAACTGCTATGGATCTGGATATGCAGGTTTTCCAGGCGCCCACCCAGCAGTTGCAGCGCCGCCTCGACGGCCTTGCCCAGGCTTGCCCGGCCCTGGTCGTCCCCGCGCCGGGCGAAGGCGCGCAGGCTGGCGGTGATCCGGCCCATGCGGTCGATCAATTCGTTGATGGTCTTGAGGTTGGTGCTGGCGATGTCCAACTGGCCGCGCTCCAAGAAGCGCACGGTGTTGCCGGACAAGGTGCGCAGCGCCGCCAGCGGCTGGTTGAGTTCATGGGCGATGCTGGTGGACATCTGACCGATGGCCGCCAGTTTCCCGGCCTGCACCAGTTCGTCCTGGGCCCGGCGCAAGGTCTCTTCGGCCTGGCGCCGTTCGCGGATCTGGCCCTTGAGTCGTTCGTTGCTGGCGCGCAGGTCGGTGGTGCGTTCGGTAATCCGACGCTCGAGCTGGTTGTTGGCTTGCTGCAAGGCTTCCCGGGCGGCGAGGCGGGTGGCGATGACCTTGCGCCGTTCGTTCCAGGCGATCAACAGGAACGCCACCAGGGCGAAGGCCACGGCCACCAGGATGCCTTGGTTGATCGCCTGGCGACGCAGGTCTTCAAGTGGCGTCAGCAGGGTGAAGTTCCACGGCGTATCGCTCAAGGGGCGGGTCTGCGACAAGTAGCTGATGGCGCGCTCGTCGGACACCAGTTCGCTGTTGGCCGGGAACGTCAGCTTCTCCATGCCTTCGGCCAGGCGTTCGCGGGCCAGGGGCACCAGTTCGTTCAGTGGAAACCAGTAATACTGCAGGCTGCGGGCCAGGCGTTCCTTGGTTTCGTCACTCAGGGGCCGCACCGACTTGAGACGGCGCGCCGGGTCGCTGGACAGGATGATGATGCCGTTCTCATCACTGACGAACGCCTCCAGTCGCGCTCGCTGCCAGCGTTCCTCCATGGCTTCGAGGCGCACCTTGACCACGGCGACGCCGATGATCTTGCCTTGTTGTTCCAGGCCATGGGCCAGGTAGTAGCCGGGTTCGCCATTGGTGCTGCCGATGCCGTAGAAACGCCCCGGCTGGCCGCGTACGGCGCTCTGGAAATAGGCACGGAAGGACAGGTCCTCACCCAGGTAACTGTCGACGTCGCGCCAGTTGCTGGTGGCCATCACCCGGCCGGTGGTGTCCATCACGTAGATGGCTCGGCTGCGGCTGCGGCGGTTCAGGCCTTCGAGGTATTCATTGACGACCCTGCGATGCTCGGGCGTCGGGTCGTCGAGCAGTTGCGAGACGCTGGATTCAAGCTCCAGCAGGCTGGGCAGGTAGGTGTACTTGCTGATCTCGCTTTCGACCGCACGGGCGTGCAGCTCCAACTGGCGCTCGCCATTCTCGGCGAGGCCGCGAACGCCGTAGTGCTCGCTGATCCAGAAGCCGAGATAACCCAGGCCGATCATCAGGGCGATGATCAGTGGCGGCAGGAACAGATGACGGATCAGGCGGGGTTTCACGGCGAGTGATGGCGGCGCGGCGCGATAAAGGGTGGGGTCGCATTTCATCACAGAAGCCTTGGGTCAACCACAACACAAATCGACAAGCCAACACTTCTCCCTTGTGGGAGCGAGCTTGCTCGCGATGACTGCTGATCACTCGACAATGATGTAACTGGCAGTCCGCTATCGCGAGCAAGCTCGCTCCCACAGTGGGGAGCGGTGTTGTTTAGTGCTGCAGGATTTTCTCAAGGAAATGCTGCGCGCGTTCGGAGCGGGCGCTGATGTCGCCGAAGAACTCTTCTTTCTTGCAGTCTTCGATGATCTGGCCCTGGTCCATGAAGATCACCCGGTTCGCCACTTTGCGGGCGAAGCCCATTTCGTGGGTCACGCACATCATGGTCATGCCTTCGTGGGCCAGTTGCACCATCACGTCGAGCACTTCGTTGACCATTTCCGGGTCAAGGGCCGAGGTCGGTTCGTCGAACAGCATCACCACCGGGTCCATCGCCAGGGCACGGGCAATCGCCACGCGCTGCTGCTGGCCGCCGGAGAGCTGGCCCGGGTGCTTGTGGGCGTGGGCCGAGAGGCCGACCCGCTCAAGCAGTTGCAGGCCTTTTTTGGTTGCCTCTTCCTTGCTGCGGCCCAGTACCTTGATCTGCGCGATGGTCAGGTTCTCGGTGATGGTCAGGTGCGGGAACAGTTCGAAATGCTGGAACACCATGCCCACGCGCGAACGCAGTTTCGGCAGGTTGGTCTTCGGGTCGGCGATGGACGTGCCATCGACCACGATGTCGCCTTTCTGGAACGGTTCCAGGGCGTTCACGCACTTGATCAGCGTGGACTTGCCCGAACCGGACGGCCCGCACACCACCACCACCTCACCCTTGCTGACCTCGGTGCTGCAATTGGTCAGTACCTGGAAGTCCCCATACCACTTGTTGATGTTCTTGATAGAGATCATACGGCGAACCTTTTTTGCAGACGCTTGACCAGCAGCGAGGCGGCAAAGCTGATTGTGAAGTACACGAGACCTGCGATGATCAGGAACTCATTGGAGCGGCCGATGATGTCGCCATTGGCCCGCGAAGCATTGAGGAAGTCCACCAGGCCGACCGTGTAGACCAGCGAGGTGTCCTGAAACAGGATGATGCTTTGTTGCAGCAGCAGCGGGGTCATCTTGCGGAATGCCTGGGGCAGGATGATCAGGCGCATGACCTGGCCATAATTCATCCCCAGCGCCTGGGCGGCACCCATCTGGCCCTTGGGGATCGACTGCACGCCAGCCCGCACGATCTCGCAGAAGTACGCCGCCTCGAACATCATGAACGCCACGACGCAGGAGCCGAACGCACCGATCGGCGTGTCCTCGCCGGTGATCCAGCGCAGCACGAACGGCACCGCCAGGTAGAACCAGGTGATCACCAGCAGCAACGGGATCGAGCGGAAATAGTTGACGTAGGCGCCAGCGATATTGGAGACCAGCTTGTTGTGGGACAGGCGCATCAGCGCCAGGATCGTCCCCAGGATGATCCCGCCGACGACACCCATGGCCATCAGCTTGAGGGTCATCACCATGCCGTTCCACAAGCCGGGAATGGCCGGGATGATGCCAGTGAAGTCGAATTCCATTATTTACCCCCCACGGAGATCAGGCCGGGCACCGCGACTTTCTTCTCGATCATGCGCATGAGCAGCATCAGGCTCATGTTCAAGGTGAAATAGATCAGCGTCGCCAGGGTAAAGGCTTCGAACAGGTTGGCGGAGAACTCGGCGGTCTGCTTGGTCTGCGCGAGCAGTTCCATCAGGCCGATCAGCGAGGCCACGGAGGAGTTCTTGAAGACGTTGAGGAATTCCGAGGTAAGCGGCGGAATGATGATCCGGTAGGCCTGGGGCAGCAGCACGTTCCAGTAGATCTGCGGCAGCTTGAAGCCCATGGCACGGGCGGCGGATTCCTGGCCGCGCGGCAGCGCCTGGATACCCGTGCGCACCTGTTCACAGACCCGGGCGGCGGTAAACAGCCCCAGGCACACGACGACGCTCAGGTAAGCGGAGGTGGTCGGGTTCAGGTCCTGCTTGTACCACTCCTGCAGATCGGCGGGCAGCAGGTCCGGCACCAGGAAGTACCAGATGAACAGCTGGACCAGCAACGGCACGTTACGGAAAAGCTCCACGTAGCAGGTGGCGATGCCCGACACCAGCCGGTTAGGCACGGTGCGCATCACACCCAGAATCGAGCCCAGCAGCAGGGCAATGATCCAGGCGACGACGGCGATGGCGATGGTCCAGCCCAGGCCGGCCACGTACCAGTCGAGATAAATCTCGCTGCCGATGCCGGTGGACTTGAAGAACACGCCCCAGTCCCAGTTGTAATTCATTAGGGTCTCCCCTCAGATCGATCGATGTACAAATGCCCGCCTGGGGAAACTCCGTTCCCGCCCGGCTTGAAGGCCAGGCACACGCGATCGGCTCGACAGCCACCGGTTCGAGTGTTTCCAGATTTGCCAGCAGGGAGTGACCATCCCCTGAAAGGGCCGGGCCCCTTCAGGAGATAAGGTTAGTCAGAAATCAGGATTTCTTGTCGTCAGCCGCTTTGTCGGTCGGCTTGGCGATCAGTGCCTTGAGTTCGTCGCTCATCGGGAAGTTCAGGTTCAGGCCTTTTGGCGGGATGGGTTGCATGAACCATTTTTCGTAGATCTTGTTGATCTCGCCCGACGCGTAGGTGGCCTTGATGGCGTCATCGACAGCCTTTTTGAACGGCTCGTCGCCCTTGCGCATCATGCAGCCATAGATTTCGTAGGACTGTGGGGTACCGGTCACGGCCCAGTCATCGGCCTTCTTGGCCTTGGCGGCTTCGCCAGCCAGCAGGGCGTCGTCCATCATGAAGGCGACGGCACGACCTGATTCCAGCATCTGGAAGGATTCGCCGTGGTCCTTGGCGGAGATGACATTCATGCCCATCTGCTTGTCGGCGTTCATGGACTTGAGGATGCGCTCGGACGTGGTGCCGGCGGTGGTCACGACGTTCTTGCCCTTGAGGTCGTCGAAATCCTTGTACTTGGAATCTTTCTTGGACAGCAGCCGGGTGCCGATCTCGAAAATGCCAACGGAGAAGTCAACCTGCTGCTGACGCTCGACGTTGTTAGTGGTGGAGCCGCATTCCAGGTCCACGGTGCCGTTCTGTACCAGCGGGATACGGGTTTGCGAAGTGACCAGGTTGTATTTGACTTGCAGGTTCGGCAGGTCCAGGTCTTTCTTGATCGCTTCGACGACTTTCATCTGGATGTCGTGAGAGTAGCCGACTGGCTTGCCGGAAGCGTCCGCGATGTAGGAAAACGGAATGGAAGCGTCGCGATGCCCAAGCGTGATAACGCCGGACTCTTTGATCTTTTTCAGTGTGCCGGTCAGTTCGGCCGCGAAAACCGGAGTGCTGATCAGAGCCGCAGCAATGGCTGCGCCCAGGAGATGGGGAACGATGCGCATCTATATTTCCTCGACATTGTTTTTTTTATTTCGGCCGGTTCGTCGGCCCTGAGTACTTCGAAGTGCCTGGCAGCTCCTGTTGTGTTGGCTACAGACATTCGTCTCCAGGAGTGTAGAGCAGGAGTCGTGCCAAGCCAGTTGAAGTCGTATAACAGACTGATTTAAAAGGTAATTAATGTTCTGTTTCAGGTTTTATGAGACCCGTTTTATCCGGTTGACCGAACTGACTGGTGGGTCTTGTTCGGAAAACCGAATGCCTTGAGCCTGCCTTGATCCATTGTGGGAGCGAGCTCGCTCGCGATAGCGGTGGGGCAGTCACATAGATGTTGAATGTGCTGGCCTCATCGCGAGCAAGCTTGCTCCCACAGGGGTATCGGTAGAGTCCAGAATGCAAAAAAGCCCCTGAATCGCAGGATTCAGGGGCTTTGGGTTTAGCGGGCTATTATTCAGGCCGCTTCGATCTTGCGGCGGTTGTGCTCGACCTTGTCCAGGTACTGCTGCAGCTTCTCCTGCTCGAGCGCGGTGGTGAACAAGCCCAGCTTGCTGCGGCGCCAGAGGATGTCCTGGGCATCGACGGCCCACTCGTCGCTGCACAGGTAGTCGACTTCGCGGGTATAGAGACCGGCGCCGATGTGCTCGCCCAGGTCGCCCAGGTTGTGTACACCTTCGAGCATGCGCCAGGTACGGCTGCCGTAGGTGGTGGCCCAGCGACGGGCGATATCGGTTGGCAGCCAGTCGAACTTGTCGCGGATCGCCGAGCACAGCGCTTGCGGGGTGGTCATGTTTTCGCCGCCGGGGAGGGCCTCTACGGCGGTCCAGCTCGGACGCATCTGGGTGAAATACGGGGCCAGTTGCGCCATCGCCGATTCGGCCAGTTTGCGGTAGGTGGTCAGCTTGCCGCCGAACACCGACAGCAATGGCGCTTCTTCACCGCTACCCGACAGCGCCAGGGTGTAGTCGCGGGTCACGGCCGATGGGTTGTCGGATTCGTCGTTGCACAGCGGACGCACACCGGAATAGCTGTGCAGGATATCGTCGCGGCTGATCTGCTTCTTGAAGTGGGCGTTGACCACCTTCAACAGGTAATCGGTTTCGCCTTCGGTGATCGCCACTTTGGCCGGGTCGCCGGTGTATTCACGGTCAGTCGTGCCGATCAGGGTGAACTGGTTCAGGTAGGGAATGGTGAACACGATGCGCTGGTCTTCGTTTTGCAGAATGTGCGCATGTTCGCCGTCGTAGAGTTTCGGCACGATCAGGTGGCTGCCCTGGATCAGGCGGATGCCGTAGGGCGATTCCAGCTTCAGGTCATCGCGAATGAACTTGGCGACCCACGGGCCGGCGGCGTTGACCAGTGCCTTGGCGCGGATCGAAAACAGGCTGCCGTCGGCACGTTCCAGATGCAAGTGCCACAGGCCTTTGCTGCGACGGGCGTTCACACAACGCGTGCGGGTGTGGATATGCGCGCCTTTTTCCCGGGCGGCCATGGCGTTGAGCACCACCAGTCGCGCATCGTCGACCCAGCAGTCGGAATATTCGAAACCTTTGGTGATCTCGCTTTTCAATGCGCTGTCGGCACCGAACTTCAGGCTTTTGGAGCCGGCAAGCTGTTCACGTTTACCCAGGTGATCGTAGAGGAACAGGCCGGCGCGGATCATCCAGGCCGGGCGCAGATGCGGGCGGTGAGGCAGCACGAAGCGCATTTGCTTGACGATGTGCGGGGCCTTGGTCAGCAGCACTTCGCGCTCGGCCAGCGCTTCGCGCACCAGGCGGAATTCGTAATGTTCGAGGTAGCGCAGGCCACCGTGGATCAGCTTGCTGCTGGCCGACGATGTGTGGCTGGCCAGGTCGTCCTTTTCACAAAGGAACACCGAAAGACCGCGACCGGCAGCGTCCGCGGCAATACCCACGCCGTTGATACCGCCACCAATGACGGCGACGTCGTAAACCTCGGCGAGAGGGGGCGTAGGCAAGGTAGAAGTGGGCATCGGCTGGCCTCGGGCTCTTTTCGTAATATTTGAAATCGAACATAAATGTTCATTTGCGAAAATACTAGCCCATAAAGACGGCAACAGCCAGTCAACTTCGATTGAAAATACTGATCAAGGGAAGCTGAAAGGAAAATTTTCGAACATGGAAGGGCGGGAGAAGGTGTCAGGGCGCGCTTTTGTGGCGAGAGGGTTTTGTGGGAGCAAAGCTTGCTCGCGAAACAGGCGTCTCGTTCTATGGAGAAACCGTGTTGCCTTCATCGCGGGCAAGCCATGCTCCCACAGCAGCCTTGCCACAAGGTATTGAGGCGGTCGTCAGACCACCTCCAGCCGAATCTTGTGCTGGCTCAGCAATTGCGCCAGGGCCGGCACCGGTTGTTGGTCGGTTACCAGGCAGTCGATCAGGCTGATCGGGCCCAGGCGGACCATGGCATTGCGCCCGAATTTGCTGGAGTCCGCCGCCAATAGCACTTGCCGGGCGTTGGCGATGATGGCTTGGGAAACCCGTACTTCCTGGTAGTCGAAGTCCAGCAGGCTGCCGTCTTCATCGATCCCGCTGATGCCCACCAGGGCGAAGTCGACCTTGAACTGGTTGATGAAGTCGACGCTGGCCTGACCCACCACGCCGCCGTCACGCCGTACATTGCCGCCGGCGATCAAAACTTCGAAGTCGTCCTTGGCGCTGAGGATCGAAGCCACGTGCAGGTTATTGGTGATGACCTTCAGATGGTTGTGATTGAGCAGCGCCCGGGCGATGGATTCGGTGGTGGTGCCGATGTTGATGAACAGCGAGGCGTGATCGGGGATCTGGGCGGCGATGGCTTCGGCGATGCGTTGCTTCTCGTCGCGCATCTGATCGGCGCGCATGGCGTAGGCGGTGTTTTCCACGCTTGAGTCGTAGGCGGCGCCGCCATGGTAGCGACGCAGCAGGTTCACTTCCGCCAGTTGGTTGATATCCCGGCGAATGGTTTGCGGGGTGACGACGAATAGCTGCGCCATTTCCTCGATGCTGACATAGCCGCGTTCGCGGACCAGTTCGAGGATTTGTTGCTGGCGGGGAGGCAGATTCATGGGGCTTCCTTTGGGCTGCCGTACAAAATTTGCCCATGATGCCGCAGGAATCCACTCCCGACCAGTTTCAGAACCTTATCAGGCTTTATTCAGCGTCTTCATGGGGTTCCCAGTCACGGGTGCGGCTGACCGCCTTCTGCCAGCCGGCGTAGAGTTTTTCCTTTGCCTGTTCGTCCAGCTGCGGTTCGAATTCGCGCTCGATCACTGCTTTGCCGCGCAGTTCTTCCAGGCTGCCCCAGAAGCCGCACGCCAGGCCCGCCAGGTACGCAGCACCCAGGGCGGTGGTTTCGCGCATTTTCGGGCGTTCGACCCGGGTACCCAGGATGTCCGCCTGGAACTGCATCAGGAAATTGTTCGCCACCGCACCACCGTCAACGCGCAGGGCCTTGAGGCGTTCCCCCGAGTCCTGCTGCATGGCGTCGAGTACGTCGCGGGTCTGGTAGGCAATCGACTCCAGCGCCGCGCGAATGATGTGATCGACGCGTACGCCGCGGGTCAGGCCAAACAGCGCGCCACGGGCATAGGGGTCCCAATACGGCGCGCCCAGGCCGGTGAAGGCGGGCACCAGGTACACACCGTTGCTGTCCTTGACCTTGTTGGCAAAGTATTCGGTATCCAGCGCGTCGTTGATGATCTTCAGTTCATCGCGCAGCCACTGGACCGTGGAGCCGCCATTGAAGACCGCGCCTTCCAGGGCGTAGGCCACTTCGCCGCGCGGGCCGCAGGCGATGGTGGTAAGCATGCCGTGATTGGATTTGACGGCCTTGTTACCGGTGTTCATCAGCAGGAAACAGCCGGTGCCGTAGGTGTTTTTCGCCTGGCCCGGCTCCACGCACATCTGGCCGAAAAGGGCCGCCTGCTGGTCGCCGGCAATGCCGCCGATGGCGATACCGCTCTTGGTGCGGCCATAGATCTCCGAAGAGGACTTCACTTCCGGAAGCATTTCGCGGGGGATGTCGAGGATCTCGAGCATCTTCGCGTCCCATTCGAGCGAGTGAATGTTGAAGAGCATGGTGCGCGAGGCGTTGGTGTAGTCGGTGACGTGGACCTTGCCGCCGGTGAATTTCCAGATCAGCCAGCTGTCGACGGTGCCGAACAGCAGTTCACCGTTTCGCGCACGTTCGCGGCTGCCTTCGACGTTGTCCAGGATCCACTTGAGCTTGGTGCCGGAGAAATACGGATCGGTAACCAGGCCGGTGGTTTCGCTGATGTATTGCTCGTGGCCATCGCGCTTGAGTTGCTGGCAGATTTCGGTGCTGCGCCGGCATTGCCAGACGATGGCGTTGTAGATCGGGCGGCCGGTGGTCTTGTCCCAGACCACGGTGGTTTCACGCTGGTTGGTGATGCCGATGGCGGCTACCTGGTCATGGTGCAGGCCAGCCTGGGCGAGGGCTTCGACCATGACCGCGCTCTGGGTGGCGAAGATTTCCATCGGGTCGTGTTCGACCCAGCCAGCCTGTGGGTAATGCTGGGCGAATTCGCGCTGGGCGGTGCAGACCACGTTGGCGTCACGGTCGAAGATGATCGCACGCGAGCTGGTCGTACCCTGGTCGAGGGCAATGATGTAGTTCTTGTTCTGTATGTCGGTCATGTCGATTGCCTCGGGTCTTTCTATAAAAGGGAGACTAAATAAAGGAAGAAGCCACGGCGCAGACTGGAATGGCAGGAGTCTGCGTCGACTGTTTCAGGATGTTCTGGGCTTGCCGTCAATGGCCGGTTCTGCATCCTTTGTAGCAGTTATGGCGCTGGGCAGGTGGCGGGCAATCAAGCCGCGATAGGCCGCAGCACCCAGGCACGCACCCACAATCGGCGCAAAAATCGGCACCAGGAAGTACGGGATGTCGCGTCCACCCGTGAGGGAAATTTCACCCCAGCCGGCGAAGAAAGTCATCAGTTTAGGACCGAAGTCTCGCGCCGGGTTCATCGCAAAACCCGTCAGGGGCCCCATGGAACTGCCGATCACCGCAATCAACAGGCCGATCAGCAATGGTGCCAGTGGGCCACGGGGCAAGCCATTGTTGTCATCGGTCAGGGACATGATCACGCCCATCAGGATGGCCGTGATGATCATCTCCACAAGGAAGGCTTGGCCGGTGGACAGCGCTGCGTGCGGGTAGGTGGAAAACACCGAGGCCAGTTCGAGGCTCGCTTCGGTGCCTCGAATCATGTGCCGGGACTGTTCGAAATCGAAGAATAGATTGCTGTAGAGCGTGTAGACCAAGAGGGCACCGCAGAAAGCACCGGCCACCTGGGAAACTATATAGAGAGGCAGTTTGCGCCTTTCGAAGTCGGTGAAAATGCACAGGGCAATGCTGACGGCGGGGTTGAGATGGGCACCGGAAATGCCTGCGCTCAGATAGATCGCCATGCTGACGCCGACGCCCCAGATGAGGCTGATTTCCCACAAGCCGAAACTGGCGCCCGCGACCTTGAGCGCTGCGACGCAACCGGTGCCGAAAAAAATCAGTAGGGCAGTGCCCAGGAATTCGGCCAGGCATTGGCTGGACAGGGACGGCTGTTGTAAAGCAGTTGTCATTCAAACCTCGGTTTTTTGTTGTTTTGCTGCGCTTTCGATAAAGCTCGATTGCGCGATCTTCACCGAGGCAGGATCCCCATCCTGATCTCGGGTTGCTGCTTGAGACATGTGATATGACTTTCAGTTTCGAAAAAATATAGACAAGAAACGCTGATGTCAAAGGTCGAAAGTGAACCGTCGGTCACATTTCAACTATTCGTGGCGTGAATGACTCCTCTGCTGGCGACGCATCACCGGTACTCGCGGGGCCGTCCCAAGCCTTTTCGCTGGCGATGGCTTAGAATTCGGCCACTCTTTTTTTGATTTCCTTGTCAGGAGCAGTCATGACACCCGCGTTGGATCTGCTTAAGAAAGTGCGCGCCGAACATCGCATCCACAGTTACGAACACGATCCCAAGGCCGCGTCCTACGGTTTGGAAGCGGCGGAAAAGCTCGGGCTGGATCCGGCGCAGGTGTTCAAGACCTTGTTGGCGGCGAGTGAAAAAGGTGAACTGTTGGTGGCGGTGGTGCCCGTGGCCGGGAGCCTGGACTTGAAAGGCCTGGCCCATGCCGCCGGGGTGAAAAAGGTCGAGATGGCCGACCCAGCTGCCGCGCAGCGTTCGACCGGTTATTTACTTGGCGGGATCAGCCCGCTGGGGCAGAAGAAGCGCCTGCGCACTTTTATCGACAGTTCCGCACAGCCGCTCGCCAGTATGTTTGTCAGTGCCGGACGGCGCGGGTTGGAAGTCGAGTTGGCGCCTTCGGTTTTGAAGGAGCATACCGGGGCGGCGTTTGCTGACATTGGGCGTGCTTGAATAAAAACGGATGGCGGTTGCGCAGCCAGGCGGGAGCGAGCGCCCTCGTCACAAGGGTGTGAAGGGTTAAGCCTGGAGTCAGATTTTGATCCCGCGCTGTAGGGTGAAAATTCTGCTGATCTGTCTCTGGATAAGCCGTGCCGCTGCACCGCATGCTGGCGCATCAAAAAAAGGAGAAGAGCCATGCAGCTTGCGTTTCATCAGGTCGATGCGTTCAGTGATCGGCCGTTTGGCGGTAACCCGGCAATGGTCTATCGACTCGACGGCTGGCTTGCCGATGACTTGATGCAGAAGATCGCCGCCGAACATAACCTGGCTGAAACTGCGTTTCTGGTGCGTGAAGGCCAGCATTGGCATATCCGCTGGTTCACGCCCACCACCGAAGTCCCGCTTTGCGGGCACGCCACGTTGGCCAGCGCTTATGTACTGTTCGAGGTCTATCACGAAACGGTCGAACGACTGGATTTTATCTGCAAGTCCGGTTCGTTGAGCGTTACGCGTGAGGGTGATCGGCTGTGGCTGGATTTTCCGGCCATCGTACCTGCCGAGTTGGGTGCATCCCTGGCCGTCCAGAGTGCCTTGGGTGTCGAAGCTGTGGATGTGCTGAGCTCCAACGAACTGTTCGTGGTGCTGGAATCGGAGCAAGCGGTGCTCGATTGCAAGCCGGACATGGCGGCCCTGGCGAAACTGCCTTGGCCGGGCGCTATCGTGACCGCACCCGGGAGCAAGCATGATTTTGTCTCGCGTTATTTTGCTCCGGCGATCGGCATCAACGAAGACCCGGTGACCGGCTCGACCCACTGCAGCCTGATTCCCTATTGGTCCAAGCGCTTGGGCAAGCACGGCCTGACGGCTTATCAATGCTCGGCCCGGGGCGGGGCGTTGTTCTGCCGGTTGGAGGGTGAGCGGGTGAAGATCGGCGGGAATGCGAGGTTGGTGGCCAGTGGGACGTTGTCCTTGGGCTGATAGCATTTTTCTTGGCGAGGGGATTTATCCTCGCTGGTTTACGCCCTGTAGGAGCTGGCGAAGCCTGCGATCTTTTGATCTTTTGATCTTTTGATCTTTCGCTTGAGATTCAAGTGTATTGGGAAAGATCGCAGCCTCGTTGCACTCGACAGCTCCTACACAGCTCCTACACAGCTCCTACACAGCTCCTACGCGGTGCTATAGCGCCGCACACCGCTGTCCACTGGCGGGATGTGCGCCGCGGTGCTGCCCGAGGCCTGGAACAGCACCAGGTGTTCAGCCGCCACGCGGATGCCGACACTGTCGCCGAGCTGATGGTCGGCGTGGCTGGGGAAGATCGATTCCAATTGCGCGCCTGTGGGCAATTGCAGGCGATACAAGGTTGAAGCGCCCAGGAAGGTCTTGCCGACAATGATGGCGGTGAGCGGGCTGTCCGGTGCATAGACGATATCGTCTGGGCGCAGCAACACGTCCACCGCACCGCCGATGGGCCAGGTGTAGGCCCGGTTACCGCGCAGGGTGCCCAACTCGGTTTGCACCGACTCCGGGCTGTCGAGCCGGCCGCGAATGAAGTAGCCCTGGCCAATGAAGCTGGCGACGAATGGCGTCAGCGGTTCGTGATACAGGTTGTAGGGCGTGTCCCACTGTTCCAGTCGGCCTTCCTTGAATACCCCGACGTGGTCACTCACGGCGAAGGCTTCTTCCTGGTCGTGTGTGACCAGGATCGCGCTGGTGCCGCGGGCCTTGAGAATATCCCGCACTTCATGGCTGAGCTTGCGTCGCAGCTCGCCATCGAGGTTGGAGAACGGCTCATCGAGCAACAGCAGCTGTGGTTCTGGCGCCAGTGCGCGGGCCAGGGCCACGCGCTGTTGTTGGCCGCCGGACAGTTCATGGGGAAAGCGTTTGCCCAGGTGCTTGAGGTTGACCAGTTCCAGCAGCTCTTCGACGACGCGATCCTTGTCTGGATGCTTGCGAATGCCAAAGGCGATGTTCTCGGCCACGCTCAGGTGGGGAAACAGGGCATAGTCCTGGAACACCATGCCGATACGGCGTTTTTCCGGGGCGAGGGTGAAGCCGGGGCGGGAGATGGTTACACCAGCCAGTTGGATTTCACCCTCGTGCACCGGTTCGAAGCCGGCGATGGCGCGCAACGTGGTGGTCTTGCCGCACCCGGACGAACCGAGCAGGCAACCGATATCGCCGGCATTAAGGTGCAGGTTGAGGTTCTGCACGACCCGCTGGTTTTGGTAGCCGCAGGCCAGGTCATGCAAATTCAGCAGCAGCGAATGGCTCATGCGTGGTGATACGCCGGCTCGACAAGGAACTCGAGCAGTGCCTTTTGCGCGTGAAGGCGATTTTCTGCCTGGTCCCAGGCCACCGAGCGCGGGTCGTCCAGCAAGTCGAAGCTGATCTCCTCGCCACGGTGGGCCGGCAGGCAGTGCATGAACAGCACGTCGGCATCCGCCAGGTCGAGCAAGGCCCGGTTGACCTGCAGCGGCGCGAACAGCTTGAGGCGCTTGGCGGTTTCTTCTTCCTGGCCCATGGAGGTCCAGACGTCGGTGCTCACCAGGTGCGCACCGGCCACGGCCTGTTTCGGATCACGCACGATGGTCACCCGCTCCCCGGCCTTGGCGAGCAGCTCGGCATTGGGGTCATAACCTTCAGGACAAGCAATGCGCAGCTGGAAGTCGAATTGCATCGCGGCTTCTATATAGCTGTTGCACATGTTGTTGCCGTCGCCGATCCAGGCCACGGTCTTGCCCTGGATCGAGCCGCGGTGTTCGAGGAAGGTCTGCATGTCGGCCAGCAACTGGCAGGGGTGCAGGTCATCGGACAGGCCATTGATGACGGGTACGCGGGAATGGGCCGCGAACTCGGTCAGGGTGCTGTGGGCAAAGGTACGGATCATTACTGCGTCGAGCATGCTCGACATGACGATGGCGCAATCGCTGACCGGTTCGCCACGGCCCAGTTGGGTGTCGCGGGGCGACAGGAAGATCGCCTGGCCGCCCAGTTGGATCATGCCGGCTTCGAAAGAGATGCGGGTGCGGGTCGATGACTTCTCGAAGATCATCCCCAGCACGCGGTTTTTCAAGGGCTCGAACAGTACGCCGCGGTTACGCAGGTCCTTGAGCTCCACGCCTCGACGGATCACGCCGAGCAACTCATCGGGCGTGAAATCCATCAGGGAGAGAAAGTGCCTTGCGCTCATGATTGACTACCTTTTTGTAACTGACCGCAGATGCTCAAAGCCTTGTTTATTCAAAAAACGGGCGAGACCTGCGGCAAAAGCCGCACGGGGCGACGAAATAGGGGAAGGCGCGATCTTATAATTAAATGTCGCGTCTTACCAATAGGGCTACGGTTTTTGGGGATTTCAGCGAGGCCATCACGCGAATGCGATGGCATATTTGTGGCCGGTTTCCTGACAGCAGCAACCCATTTGTACACTGGCGCAGCTTGGCTTGGCAATCAAGCGCGGCGGGTGCGCCATGGATGAGGGGCGGTTTATGCCGTGGCACCCCATCCTTTCGCTTGTCTGCTGTGGTTGTGAAACATTTCCTAATGCAAAGGCCTGGGTTATAAATGAGCCACAGCGGCACAGGAGCCCGAAATGGATTCGAAAGAGCAACAATTGATGGAATTGCTGGGGCTGACTGCACGCTCGCTGACGCACCTGACGGCTTCGGTGACTTCCATGTCATTCGAATTGCTGCGCAGCGATGACGAGGTGACCAAGGCCGCGGGCCGCCGGATGATTGATCGCATGGCCACTATCAGCAGCGGCCTCGACGAGCATTGGCGGCTGATTGGCGAGCTCACGGGGGTGCCCATTGCCCAGGAGCAGGTGGAAACCGTCGAAGAAATCCAGATGCTGGCGCCGCCTCCCGACCAGCCTTGATGCCCTGTCATCGGTGGGCCTGATGCCCGGCGATTCACAGGACGAACGTCGCTGGCGCTGCCGGGAATCACGCGCCATAGTTTTGTTCCCGCGGCCGAAAGTGCCCGCCACGAATAAAACAGAGACTGGCCATGACCAAGACTCTCCACCACCGTGCGTGCCATTTGTGTGAAGCCATCTGCGGCTTGACCCTCGAAACCACCGAAACCGACGGCCAGGGCCTGGCGATCACCTCGATCAAGGGCGATGCGCTGGACACCTTCAGCCGGGGTCACATCTGCCCCAAGGCGGTGGCCCTGCAAGATATCCAGAACGATCCGGATCGCCTGCGCCAGCCCATGCAGCGCATCGGCAATGAATGGCACCCCATTGCCTGGGACGATGCCTTCGCATTGGTGGCCGAGCGCCTGGCGGATATCCAGGCGCGTCACGGCCAGAACGCGGTGGCGGTCTACCAGGGCAACCCCAGCGTGCATAACTATGGGCTGATGACCCACAGCAACTATTTCCTGGGCCTGTTGAAAACCCGCAGCCGTTTCTCGGCGACCTCGGTGGACCAACTGCCCCATCACCTGACCAGCTACCTGATGTACGGTCACGGCCTGCTGCTGCCGATCCCGGACATCGACCACACCGACTTCATGCTGATCCTGGGCGGCAACCCGCTGGCTTCCAACGGCAGCATCATGACCGTGCCGGACGTGGAGAAGCGCCTCAAGGCGATCCAGGCCCGTGGCGGCAAAGTGGTGGTGGTCGATCCGCGTCGCAGCGAAACGGCGGCGATTGCCAACCAGCATGTCTTTGTACGCCCCGGCGGCGATGCTGCGTTGCTGTTTGGTTTGCTCAATACATTGTTCAGCGAAGGCCTGGCCCGTGGCAGCCACCTGCCCGTGGACGGCCTGGACGAGGTGCGCGAGGCCGTCGCCACTTTCACGGCTGAAGCCATGAGCCCGCTCTGTGCGGTGCCGGCAGCGCAGATCCGGCAATTGGCCCGGGACTTCGCCGCCGCGCCGTCAGCGGTGTGCTACGGGCGGATGGGGGTGTCGACCCAGGCGTTTGGCACGCTGTGCCATTGGCTGATCCAGGTGATCAACCTGGTCACCGGCAATCTTGATCGAGTGGGCGGGGCGCTGTGCACCGAGCCGGCGGTGGACCTGGTCGCCACCACCTCGGGCGGGCATTTCAATCGCTGGCAGAGCCGTGTGTCCGGGCGTCCTGAATATGCGGGGGAGTTGCCAGTGTCGGCCCTGGCCGAGGAAATGCTCACCGAGGGCGAAGGCCAGATTCGTGCGCTGGTCACCGTGGCTGGCAACCCGGTGCTGTCCACACCCAACGGGCGACAATTGGAGCAGGCCCTGGACGGGCTGGAGTTCATGGTCAGCATCGATTTGTACATCAACGAAACCACGCGTTACGCCGACCTGATCCTGCCTTCGACCTCGGCCCTGGAAAACGATCATTACGACACCACGTTCAACCTGTTCGCGGTGCGCAACGTGACCCGTTTCAACCGGGCGATCCTGCCCAAGCCCGAGGGCGCGCTGCACGACTGGGAAATTTTCGTCGGCCTGGCCAAGGCTTTTGCCGCCCGGACCGGCAAGGAACTCAAGCCGACCATGCCACCGGCGCAGATGATCGATTTCGGCCTGCGCAGTGGGGCATATGGCGACGCCTCGCCGCACAAGCTGTCCCTGGCCACCCTGTTCGATCATCCCCATGGCGTCGACCTCGGCGCACTCAAGCCCAACCTGGCTGCGCGCCTGAAAACCGAAAACCAACGTGTGCAGGCCGCGCCGGCGGTGATTCTTGCCGACCTTGCGCGCTTTGCCGCGTTGCAGGCGCCAAAACCGGATGAGTTGCTGATGATTGGCCGTCGCCATGTGCGCAGCAACAACTCCTGGATGCATAACTTCCATCGACTGGTGAAGGGCAAGCCGCGTCATCAGTTGCTGATGCACCCGGATGACCTCGCCAGTCGCGGCCTTGTCGACGGGCAACGGGTGACCGTCAGTTCGCGGGTCGGCGTCATCGAAGTCGAGGTGCTGGGCAGCCTGGACATGATGAAAGGCGTGGTCAGCCTGCCCCACGGCTGGGGCCATGCCCGGCCGGGCGTGCAGATGACCATTGCCAGCGGACAGCCGGGCTCCAGCGCCAACGACCTGACCGATGATTGTCAGCTCGATGAGTTGTCCGGCAACGCGGCGCTTAACGGCGTACCGGTGAAGGTGGCGGCTGCGTAAAATTGTCTCTGGAGCACGTTCGGCTTTCCGTTACAATGCGTCACCGTGTCGACAACTTAAGTCGCAAAAGTTTTAAGCCGAGGTGCTCCATGGATATCATCGAAACGATTAAAGACCAGATTGCCAACAACACCATCCTGCTTTACATGAAAGGCTCGCCGAACGCGCCACAGTGCGGTTTCTCGGCCAAGGCTGCTCAGGCGGTAATGGCGTGTGGCGAGAAGTTTGCCTACGTGGACATCCTGCAGAACCCGGAAATCCGCGCCAACCTGCCCAAGTACGCCAACTGGCCAACCTTCCCACAGCTGTGGGTGGGTGGTGAGCTGATCGGTGGTAGCGACATCATGACCGAGATGGCCGCTGATGGCTCCCTGCAGACCACGATCAAGGCAGCGGTGGAAGCAGCTGCGGCGAACAAGACCGAAGCCTGATTTATGGACGTTTTCGGCGTGGCCTGAATTCAGGCAATAAAAAGCCCCGCCTCTCGAAAGAGGGCGGGGCTTTTTAGTGGCGTGCTTTCGGGGAAGCTTACTCTTCACCCATCTGCGATTGCAGGTAGTTCTCAAGACCGACTTTGTCGATCAGGCCCAATTGGGTTTCCAGCCAATCGATGTGCTCTTCCTCTGACTCGAGAATATCTTCCAGCAGTTCGCGGCTACCGAAGTCGCCAACGCTTTCGCAATGGGCGATAGCGGCCTTCAGGTCGGCGTGGCCGGTGCGCTCGATACGCAGGTCGCACTCAAGCATCTCGCGGGTGTGTTCGCCGATTTGCAGCTTGCCCAGGTCCTGGACGTTTGGCAGGCCTTCAAGAAACAGGATGCGCTTGATCAGCTTGTCCGCGTGCTTCATCTCGTCGATGGACTCGTGGTACTCGTGCTTGCCCAGCTTGTTCAGGCCCCAATCCTCGTACATGCGCGCATGCAGGAAGTATTGATTGATCGCGACCAGCTCATTGCCGAGGATCTTGTTGAGATGCTGGATGACTGTGTTGTCGCCTTTCATGATCAGACCTGCCCTGTAATAGCTGTATATAGGGCAGAGTTTGAGCCGCGCATTTACGAGTGTCAAACCTAAGTTATTGAATAATAAATGAAAATTAATCGGAATAAGAATGTTTGTGTTCCGCGTCTGAACGCTAAGCATTTGATTTACAGGCATAAAAAAACCGGACACTGGGTCCGGTTCCTTGAAATGCTGTTCATCACGCCGCGGTAAATTCTACCGGGTAGGGGATCGAGGCCTGTGCCGTTTGCACTTTGGCGAGGGTTTCACGAACCACTTCCTTGGCCAGGCAGGCACATTTGCCGCATTGGCTGGCTACGCCGGTGGCCTGGCGGACTTCGCGATAGCTGCAGCAACCTTCGTAGATTGCTTCGCGGATTTGCCCGTCGGTGACGCCAGTGCAGAGGCATACATACATAAGTAAGAACCGTCGCTGGTTGTGACTCAATTGAGATGGATCTTAATGTTAACGAGAATGATTGTCAAAGTGGTTTCTCGGGGTTTTGCGCTAGAGTGTTGCCAGGCTGACGGACGGTTCATCCAGGACGACTGAGGCAGCATGAAACGGGGCGGCAATTTTTCGGTGCCACCGAAAAACCGTTGAAGACAGTCCAAATGCGCGGTGTATGATGATCGGCCCTTGCAAGCGGGTTCGTGTCACAGGGCTGTCGCCTGAGGGTGACAGGCTGGCCCGGACCTTGTTTTCACGCTATTACATCAGGAGATACCCAATGAGCGTACTCGTAGGCAAACAAGCCCCAGACTTCACCGTTCCAGCCGTCCTCGGCAACGGCGAAATCGTCGACAGCTTCACCCTGTCCTCGGCCATCAAAGGCAAATACGGCCTGGTGTTCTTCTATCCGCTGGACTTCACCTTCGTCTGCCCGTCCGAGCTGATCGCACTGGATCACCGCATGGATGATTTCAAGGCGCGCAACGTCGAAGTGGTCGCTGTTTCGATCGACTCGCACTTCACCCACAACGCCTGGCGCAACACCCCGATCAACAATGGCGGTATCGGTCAGGTGAAATACACCATGGCTGCCGACATGAAGCACGAAATCGCCAAGGCCTATGACGTAGAGTCCGAAGGCGGCGTGGCTTTCCGTGGCGCGTTCCTGATCGACGACAAAGGTGTTGTCCGTTCGCAGATCATCAACGACCTGCCACTGGGCCGTAACATGGAAGAACTGATCCGTCTGGTCGACGCGCTGCAATTCCACGAAGAGCACGGCGAAGTTTGCCCGGCCAACTGGAAAAAAGGCGACAAGGGCATGACCGCTTCGCCTGAAGGCGTTGCTGCTTACCTGGGCGAGCACAGCGACAAGCTGTAAGCGCACCCCAGGCATAAAAAACCGGCCCATGATGGGCCGGTTTTTTTATGGGGGTTTCAAACCTGTCGGCTGAAACACGGGACCTTATGGCGAGGGAATTTATCTGTGGGAGCAAGGCTTGCCCGCGATGGCAGCGATGCGGTCTTCCAAAAAACCAGTCGCCTGCATCGCGAGCAAGCTTTGCTCCCACAGAGTGTCACCGACAGACACAATGGCTCTGCTCTTTAGTCGTCGAAATCCTGCCAGCCACCCATCTCTTTCCACCGGTTGACGATGCCGCAGAACAGCTCGGCGGTCTTCTCGGTGTCGTAGCGGGCCGAGTGGGCTTCACGGCCATCGAAATCGATGTCGGCCGCCTGGCACGCCTTGGCCAGGACGGTCTGGCCGTACGCCAGGCCTGCCAAGGTCGCGGTATCGAAGCTGGAGAACGGGTGAAACGGGTTGCGCTTCATGTCCAGGCGCGCGACGGCGGCGTTGAGAAAGCCCAGGTCGAAGCTGCTGTTGTGGCCGACCAGGATCGCTCGCTTGCAACCGTTGGCCTTGAGTGCCTTGCGCACGCCACGGAAGATGTCGGTCAGGGCCGTTTCTTCGCTGACTGCCATGCGCAACGGGTGATCGAGCTTGATCCCGGTGAATTCCAGGGCCGCCGCTTCGACGTTGGCGCCTTCGAACGGTTCGACACGGAAGAAATAGGTGTGGTCAGGGAACACAAAGCCTTTTTCGTCCATGCCGATGGTGGTCGCGGCGATTTCAAGCAAGGCGTCGGTGGCGGAGTTGAAACCACCGGTTTCTACGTCGACGACGACCGGCAGATAGCCACGGAACCGAGCGGCCATGGGATGGCGGGCGCCGCCCGAACCACCGTTGCCGTCCAGTTCGTCGTCGAAATGATCTTCACTCACACGTTTTCCTCCAGCAGGCGCCAGCGCAGTTTTTCACCGGCGCGCAGCGGGATGACAGCCAGATCGCCGAAAGGCAGGCTGGCGGGGGCAGTCCACTCGTCGCGGACCAGGGTAATACGATCGGTGTTTACCGGCAGGCCATAGAACCGTGGGCCATGCAGGCTGGCGAAGCCTTCGAGTTTGTCCAACGCGTTGCGCTGTTCGAACGCCTCGGCGTACATCTCGATGGCGGCATAGGCGGTGTAGCAACCGGCACAACCGCAGGCCGCTTCCTTGGCGTGCTGGGCGTGAGGGGCCGAGTCGGTGCCGAGGAAAAACTTGGCGCTGCCGCTGGTGGCGGCGTCCAGCAAGGCTTCCTGATGGGTATTGCGCTTGAGGATCGGCAGGCAATAGAAGTGCGGCCGGATCCCGCCCACCAGCATGTGGTTGCGGTTGTACAGCAGGTGATGGGCGGTAATGGTCGCGCCGACGTTGGCCGGGGCCTCGTTGACGAACTGCACGGCATCGCCAGTGGTGATGTGTTCGAAGACCACCTTGAGGGTCGGGAAACGCTCCACGACGCGGCGCATGTGCTCGTCGATGAAGATTTTCTCGCGGTCGAACACGTCGACGTCGCCCCGGGTGACTTCACCATGGATCAACAACGGCATGCCGACTTCGGCCATGGCCTCCAGCGCCGGGAAAATCTTGTCGATGCTGGTCACACCGGAATCGGAGTTGGTGGTGGCGCCAGCCGGGTACAGCTTGGCGGCATGGACAAAACCGCTGGCCTTGGCGTCGCGGATCTCTTCGGGCTGGGTGCGGTCGGTGAGGTACAGCACCATCAGCGGTTCGAAGCGGCTACCGGCCGGGCGCGCGGCGAGGATACGCTGGCGATAGCCGTCGGCCTCGGCGGCGTTGCGCACGGGCGGAACCAGGTTAGGCATGATGATTGCGCGCCCGAAGGTGCGCGCGACATCGGCGACGGTATGGGTCAACACAGCACCATCGCGAAGATGAATATGCCAGTCGTCGGGACGCAGCAGGGTCAGGCGGTCGGACATTGGGGGGCTTCCAGGCGGGTCAAACTCTGGGGAATGCTACCGGAAAAGACCGATTCAGGCACCCGCTATCAAGTTCTGCCGCAACTTACCGATAGCTCCTACAGGTGTGCCGCGAATCCGTGCAGCGCCCCGGACAGGCGTCATGCCCCCCTGGCATGCGTCGATCTTTGTATAAAAGTCAGTGGAGCCTCCCGTGCGCCAGCGTTATCTAGCCTTGCTCAGTGTGTTTGCCAGCCTTCCCGCCATGGCGCTCACTTTCCAGACCCGTCTGGAGAGCATTGAGTGGACGGTCGAAGGCGACAAGTTCGAGTGCCGGCTGAGCCAGCCGATCACTGATTTTGGCAGTGGCGAATTCGTGCGTCGGGCCGGCGAACAGGCTACGTTTCGCCTCAAGACCTACAACCCGATGCTTGGCGGTGGTTCGGCAACCCTATTGGCGGCCGCCGCACCGTGGCAACCGGGGCGGGGCGATATCAACCTGGGGTCGGTCAGGATCGGCAGCGGCGATGTACTGTTCAACAGCTCCCAGGTCCAGGCGGGCCGCTTGATCAGTGGACTGATGGAAGGTCGCAGCCCCGTGGTGCGCCGCAATGCCGAAGACGGCCGGGTCTCGGAGGTACGCCTGCTGCCGGTGCGTTTCAGCAAGGCTTTCAGCGATTATCAGGGTTGTGTAGCGAAACTGTTGCCGAAGAACTTTGAGCAGATCAAGCAAACACAGATCGGCTTCCCCGGCGACGGAGTGGTGCTCGACACCCAAGCCAAGGCCCAACTGCAGGTGATGCTCGATTTCATCAAGGCCGACCCGAGCGTCAACCATGTCGAGCTAGATGGCCACTCTGATAACAGTGGCAACCGCTTGACCAACCGTGAGCTGTCGCGCCGCCGGGCCCTGGCGGTCCAGGACTTCTTCAAGGCCAATGGCTTCCAGGAGTCGCAGATTACCCTGCGCTTCCATGGCGAGCGTTACCCCCTGGTGCCCAACACCAATGCCGCCAACCGTGCCAAGAACCGTCGAGTGGTCGTGCGCCTGGAGCGCGTGGCGCCGACCGAAGCGCCGGCACCTGCTGCGCAGCCCGCGCCTACTGCGGCGCCGGCCAAGACACCCGCCGTCGCGCCTGCCGGGGCGACTTCGCGCACGTCCTGAGTTGATTTTGACCGTCGCACGCTCGACATAATCTGTCGCTTCGTCGTCATAAGCTGTCGCGCCCCTGTAAATTATCCGCGCTGGACGTTAGACTTCACGGCTTTCCGTACAACCCGTGGAGTGATGGCATGGCGGACGTAAACAAGGTCGTTCTGGCGTATTCCGGCGGCCTGGACACTTCGGTGATCCTCAAGTGGCTGCAGGACACTTATAACTGCGAAGTGGTGACCTTCACCGCTGACCTGGGACAGGGCGAAGAAGTCGAGCCTGCACGCGCCAAGGCCCAGGCCATGGGCGTCAAAGAGATCTACATCGATGACCTGCGCGAAGAATTCGTCCGCGATTTCGTGTTCCCGATGTTCCGCGCCAACACCGTTTACGAAGGCGAGTACCTGCTGGGTACGTCCATCGCCCGTCCGTTGATCGCCAAGCGCCTGATCGAAATCGCCAACGAAACCGGCGCCGACGCCATTTCCCATGGCGCCACCGGCAAAGGCAACGACCAGGTGCGCTTCGAACTGGGTGCCTATGCCCTCAAGCCGGGCGTGAAAGTCATTGCCCCGTGGCGTGAATGGGACTTGCTGTCCCGTGAAAAACTGATGGACTACGCCGAGAAGCACGCGATTCCGATCGAGCGCCATGGCAAGAAAAAATCCCCGTACTCGATGGATGCCAACCTGCTGCACATCTCCTATGAAGGCGGCGTGCTGGAAGACACCTGGACCGAGCACGAAGAAGACATGTGGCGCTGGACCGTCTCCCCGGAGAAGGCTCCTGATACCCCGCAATACCTGGAACTGACCTATCGCAACGGCGATATCGTCGCGCTGGACGGCGTTGAGATGAGCCCGGCCACCGTGCTGGCGACCCTGAACCGCATCGGTGGCGAACACGGCATCGGTCGCCTGGACATCGTCGAAAACCGCTATGTGGGCATGAAGTCCCGCGGCTGCTACGAAACCCCAGGTGGCACCATCATGCTGCGTGCCCACCGGGCGATCGAGTCGATCACCCTGGACCGCGAAGTGGCTCACCTCAAAGATGAGTTGATGCCCAAGTATGCCAGTCTGATCTACACCGGCTACTGGTGGAGCCCTGAGCGTCTGATGCTGCAACAGATGATCGACGCCTCCCAGACCAACGTGAACGGTGTCGTGCGCCTGAAGTTGTACAAGGGCAACGTGATCGTGACCGGGCGCAAGTCCGACGACTCGCTGTTCGATGCCAACATCGCGACCTTCGAAGAAGACGGCGGTGCCTATAACCAGGCTGACGCGGCCGGCTTCATCAAGCTCAACGCCCTGCGCATGCGCATCGCGGCGAACAAGGGTCGCAAGCTGTTCTGACCTTGGCTGTACAAAGAAAACGGCCTGCTTCGAGCAGGCCGTTTTTTTTGGACCTCTTCTTTTGCGCAGGCCCATTCGCCGTAGCGCTGCCCCACGATCGCTCATTCATCCTGCCCTGGTGCGGCACGCTCGGTGCTGTTGTAGATGATGCACACAACGATGCCAGTGCGCTTTACGTGCACAGACTGGCAGGTTTCGATCAGATGCCCCGATTGGCTGCACACAATGAAAAGCGTGTCCGCTGATTCGCGCCCGTGTCGTTGAAAACGTATCAACAGCCACTCTTTGGCCTTTCCCGCCCGGCGCAGGATCCGTTTACGCCGACAGGGCGAATCACCCATGGTCTTTATGAAATGTTTGCTCTTGCGAAAATCTGAAGGTGAGTACAGGGAACGATAATTGAAATTGAGGGTGATGAAAAAAAGCAGCAATAGATAAAAAGGAAAACTGATCAAGAACCAAAGATAGTATTCACGATCGTCATCATCCAGAAAGGGTAACGAAATGGCTGCGGACGTTTCGGATAAAGTTGCAAATATGGCAATGAGAGTCATGGGGTTGGTGATGGTTTTCAAAGGTTTGTTCATGGTAAATGCTCATGAAATATTCATGCTCGGTGAGTGGGCTGGAAAGTGGTTGTCTATGCTTGATAAATATAGGTGTGGTTGCAAAGGCTGCCGATGCTGGATGTCGGGTGCCTGAGTGTGTTTTATATATGAATCTTCTTCCTGGAGTGAGTGGAAGGTAGTTTTAACAGTAAATAATTCAGTTACTTTCTATGAGTGAAGTGTTTTTCAACGGGGTTTCCGCAACTGGGTATGGCGCTGAAAGAGCGCATTGTTCATAGGGTTGCCGGGTTGTTGAGAGAGGTCATTTTTTCTCGGTAAAAAAATTCATGACACATTTTTTCTGGGGTAATTCGTAGGAATTTTCTGTATAGCTTGTAGGTTCTGTCTCTCGGTGCGAGCGTTCAGGGGGGGGCAGCATGCCAAGGTAGAAATGACTAGGCTATTGTGCGTGCTCTAAAAATTCGAACAGCGAAGTTGGATTTGCCCATGAATAAAGTGCTGATCGTGGATGATCATCCCGTCATTCGTCTTGCTGTACGTTTGCTGATGGAGCGTCATGGTTATGAAGTCGTTGCCGAAACCGATAATGGCGTCGATGCTTTACAGTTTGCCCGCGAACTTATGCCCGATATCGTCATTCTCGATATCGGTATTCCGAAGTTGGACGGATTGGAAGTCATTGCTCGCCTGACGACTATTCCTTCACCCATGAAGGTGTTGGTGCTGACTTCCCAGTCGCCGGGACATTTTTCGATGCGCTGTATGCAGACGGGGGCGGCCGGATATGTATGCAAGCAACAGGATCTTACCGAGTTACTGAGTGCTATCAAGGCAGTACTGTCCGGCTACAGTTACTTTCCCAACCAGGCACTGCATACGGTGCGGTCGAGTCTGGGCAATGCCAGTGAGTCCGATATGGTCGATCGATTATCGGGGCGCGAGATGATGGTCTTGCAGCAACTGGCGCGCGGAAAGACCAACAAGGAGATCGCCGATGGAATGTTCTTGAGCAACAAGACCGTCAGTACCTACAAGACGCGCCTGTTATTGAAGCTCAATGCCCGTTCGCTGGTCGACCTGATCGAACTGGCACAGCGCAATGGGTTGGCGTGAGTTTACGGAACACGCGTACAGTAAAAAGCCTCCATCAGGGAGGCTTTTACGTGTCAGAGGTCAAAGTCATAATCGGCCAGTTGCTTCTGCAGGCGGCGCTCTTCCAGCAGGTTATCAATGGTGCGGCGCTTGCTCAGGTTGGTTTTCGCCACTTCCACGACCACAGGTTCGACGTCGTCGGCCTCAGCGGCGATGAATTCGTCTTCTACATCCAGTTGTTCTTTGCCAGCACTCATGGGTTCGACTCCAGGCTAAGACTGCCATTGGCGCTCCTTATATCCATAAACCACGGGCGGGTAAAAAAGATTTTTTCAATCGATGGATCGATAAAAGCAATAGCGTCTCAATCGTCGGAGGTCTTGTGCTTGTATTCGCATAAATCTTCGATTCGGCAGCTGCCGCAGCGAGGCTTGCGGGCCAGGCAAACGTAACGCCCGTGAAGGATGAGCCAGTGATGGGAGTCCAGCAGGAATTCCTTGGGGACAAATTTCATCAGTTTCTTCTCGACCTCCACCACGTTTTTGCCGGGGGCCAGCCCGGTGCGGTTGCTGACGCGGAAAATGTGGGTGTCGACCGCCATGGTCAACTGCCGAAACGCGGTATTGAGCACGACATTGGCGGTTTTGCGGCCGACCCCCGGAAGGGCTTCCAGCGCTTCGCGAGTCTGCGGGACTTCACCGCCGTGGCGCTCGATCAGCAGGCGGCAGGTCTCGATCACGTTTTTGGCCTTGCTGTTGAACAGCCCGATGGTCTTGATGTACTCGGACAATCCTTCGACGCCCAGGGCATGGATCGCCTCCGGCGTATTGGCCACCGGGAACAGTTTGGCCGTGGCTTTGTTGACGCCGACGTCGGTGGACTGGGCTGACAGAATGACTGCGATCAGCAACTCGAACGGCGAGGAATAAGCCAGTTCGGTTTTCGGTTCCGGGTTGTCCTCGTGAAAGCGACGAAATATTTCCAGGCGTTTTGCGGCGTTCATGGGCGCGGCGTTTCCTTAACGGATGAATGGGGTTTGGCGGTCGTCCAGGCCTGTCGGGCCGCCAACAGCAGCCCAAGCAGAATGAACCCGCCAGGGGCGAGCAGGGCCAGGGGCAGGCCGCTGCCGATCAGCCCACGCACGGCGCCCAGGCTGATCATCAAGAGGCCAAACAGCCCGGCCAGCCTGAGGCGGCCGGACCAGCGAGACTCAACGAAGAAACCTTCGTGCTCCAAGGTCACGCAGCTCAGGGCGATCCAGCCAACGTAAAGGCTCAACGGTCGATAAAGCTCCAGCGCCCAGGCCTGGACGACAAGGCCAGTGCAGGTGGTCAGGGTCGCGGCCAGCACGATGGAGGCGAGCAGCCGTTGACAGGCTGTCAGGCGTTGCCGGACAAGCCCCATTGCCAAGCCATGGCTGAAAAGAACCCAGGCCCAGGCCAGCCATAACCCCAGCGCGCCAACCAGCGAACCGCTCGCGCCAACCAAAGGGACGAGCAGCAGGCCGTGTGTCAGTGCCCATGGCTTATTCATTTGCAGCCACCCCCATCAACTGAGCCTTGTGCTCGTCGAAGTAACGCAACGCATCGTGAACAGCCTGCAGGACCGCCCGGGACGTCACTGTCGCGCCTGTCAGTTGATCGAACTGGCCCTGGTCCTTTTTCAAGGCCCAGCCGCTGTCATCAGGCGCCTGGCGTGATTTACCCGTGAAAGTCTGCAACCAGGCATTCGGCCAGCCGGCAATCGCCGCGCCCAATCCGGGTGTCTCGGATTGACGCAAGGTCTTGACGCCCAGCAACCGGCCTTGTGGCTCGATGGCGATCAACAATTCGATGCTGCCTTCATAACCCAGCGCCTGGCTACGCAGCAGCACGGCGCTGGGTTGGCCGCTGCGAGTCGCCAGGTAGCCACCCAGCAGCGTGCTATGGGCCAGGGGCACCGAGGCTGTGACAACGGGGTGCGCCAAAGGCTGGTTATCATAGTGGTCGGTGGGCAGCACCTCGAGCAAGGCCCTGTTCGCCAGTGCTTGTCGCTGGGCCTCGATGCGCCCGGTCGTGCCCAGGTGCGTGAGGTAAGTGGCACCGACACCCAGGCCGATCAACAAGGTCAGGAGTGCCACGCCGACGGGATTGTTCATGTCAGTGGCCGCCGTTGTCGCGCCTCGGCAAACCGGTCCAGCGCCGGCACGCCGAGGTTCATCAGCAACACCGCGAACGCCACGCCGTCCGGGTAGCCACCCCAGGTGCGTATCAGATAGACCAGCAACCCCATGCCCGCGCCAAACAGCAGGCGGGACAGAGGGGTCTTGGCACCCGAGACCGGTTCGGTCGCGATAAAAAATGCGCCGAGCATGGTTGCGCCGCTGAACAGATGAAACAGCGGCGAGCCATGGGAGTCGGAGCCCGAGCCGTTCCAGCACAGCAGGCTGACGATGGACAGGCTCACCAGCATGCCCACCGGTGCATGCCAACTGAACACCCGTTGCTGCAGCAGAAACAGACCACCCGCCAGGAAGGCCAGGTTGACCCATTCGACACCCCGGCCCCCGAAGCGTCCGAACGCCGGATCGTTGGCGAACAGTTCATCGACGGTCAGGCTCGTGTTGATCCGCACACTTTCCAGCGCGGTCGCCCCGGCCCAGGCATCGGGCGTCGGATGAGCGCCGAATACCTGCTGCAAGCCTTCAGACAGGCCCATGCCGTGGAGCGCCGGCCAGTGACTCATCTGGGAAGGAAACGCCACCAGTACCAGGGCGTACCCGAGCATCGCCGGGTTGAACGGGTTGCTGCCGACGCCGCCCCACAGGTGCTTGCCCAACAGCAAGGCGCAAGCGGCCGCCGTGACGGTCAGCCACCAGGGGCAATAGGCCGGCAAGGCCAGGGCCAGCAGCGTGGCGCTGACCAGCGCGCTGCCATCGTTCAGGTCGGGCTTGAGTGGCCGGCGTCGCAGGCGCAGCACCAACGCTTCGACCGCCAGCGCAGTGACGCCGGACAACAGCAAGTTGAGCGCCACGCCCCAGCCATGGAACCACAGCAACGCCAGCGTGCCGGGCAGTGTCGCCAGCAACACTCGCGTCATTGCTTGGCGCAGCCGTTCGTCCACTGGCTCAAGAGGCGGCATGGGCGTCCACCTGGCGTTCGGCATCCTTCACCGCTTGTTCCAATGCCTGCAGTTGTTCATCCGATGCCGTAGCTGCCCGGGCTTTGCTGAGTTCGGCGCGGCGCATCGCCAGTTGGATCTTGGCCCGCTTCAGCTCGGCGTTTTGCGTCGGTGCAGGGGTTGGCGCGGCCGCGGGTGCGGCGTTTTCCAGTTGGCTCAAGGCCTGTTCGGCCGCTTCGAACTGGCGTTGCAGCACGATCAGTTGCGACTGCTGCTCGAAGGTGGGCGGGTGGCCGAAGGCTTTCAAGGATTTGTTCAATTGCGCCCGGCTCATGGCCAGCTCAACCTTGGCTTTTTTCAAGGCGGCATCGGCGGTGGCGGCTTTTTGCGCGCGCACGCGTTCCAGTGCCGCTTGTACGGGATCGAGTGCCTGATCCTGGGTTTGAACCTGGGCCTGCGCCGCTCGCTGGGCCCGAGCCAGGCGTTCGGCCTGGCGCTGCTCTTCTTCGCGGCGCAGGCGCGCATTGCGTTGTTCGAAGCGGCGCCGGGCATGATTGCGCTTGGCGGTTCGCGCCTGCTGTTCTTCGGCGCTGAAAGCCAGGCCGCCGACGATCGGCAGCACGTTTGCCGTCGGCAGAGGGTGCATTTCAATGCAATCGACCGGGCAGGGCGCCACGCACAGATCGCAGCCTGTGCATTCGTCGATGAGGACGGTGTGCATCAGCTTGGCCGCGCCGACAATCGCGTCCACCGGACAGGCCTGGATGCACTTGGTGCAACCGATGCATTCGGCTTCACGGATAAAGGCGATTTGCGCCGGGGCCACGCCGCGGCTGGTGTCGAGCTCCAACACCGGTATTTTCATCAGCTCGGCCAGGGCGGCGAGGGTTTCACGTCCCCCGGGCGGACATTTATTGATCGGCTCGCCCTGGGCGATGCCTTCGGCGTAGGGCTTGCACCCGGGATGGCCGCACTTGCCGCATTGGGTCTGCGGCAGCAGGGCGTCGATACGTTGAATCAGGTTCATGTTTTGACCAGCCCGCGCAATCCGAGAAAGGCCACCGCCATCAGTCCGGCGCTGATCAACTGAATCGGCAGGCCCCGAAAGGGCAAGGGAATATCGTTATTGAAGGTGCGCTGGCGCAGATCGTCGAACAGGCTCAGCACCAGCCAGAAGCCCAGCCCGGCGCCCAGGCTCAGGGCCACGGCGTGGCCCAGGCCTCGGTCATCCTGGCCGTTGAGCAGCGTGACCCCCAGTATGCCCGCATTGCCGAGCAACAGCGGCCACAACCCCTCGAACAGCATTGCCGGGAGCCCGCGTGCCAGCAGGCGCAGCAAGGGGGCGATCAGCAACACGCTCAAGGACAGCCACGCCAGCAGGCGCAGCGAGACCAGGTTTGTCGGCGCCAACAGCCCATGATCGACCAGATAGCCCAGGGTGCCGACGATCAGCATCAGGCATGCCGTCGCCAGCCCCAAGGCGTGTACCTGCCTCCTACCGTTGACCGCCAGCAGCGGATCGACGCCCAGCGGCCAATGCAACACCAGGTTGTTGATCAGGGCAGCGCTGAACAGCGTGAGGACGATTTCGGTCATGGGCGTGTTGGCGACAAAGGGCCTGTTACAAGATTAGGCATTATCCGGCACGCCGCAGGCGTGGGCCAGATATGAAAATCCCACAGCCACCGGCATGGCGGCTGTGGGATCGGTGCAGCGAGCGGTCGTGTTACTTGATCCGCTGGCCCGGCTTGGCGCCGCTGTCAGGGCTCAACAGGTAGATTTCCTCGCCGCCGGGGCCTGCCGCCATCACCATGCCTTCGGAAATACCAAAGCGCATTTTGCGTGGCTTGAGGTTGGCGATCATCATCGTCAGCCGGCCTTCGAGCTTGGCCGGGTCCGGGTAGGCACCCTTGATACCGGAGAACACGTTGCGTTGCTCGTCGCCGATGTCCAGGGTCAGGCGCAGCAACTTGTCGGCCCCTTCGACGGCCTCGGCCTTGACGATCAGTGCCACGCGCAGGTCGACAGCGGCAAAGGCGTCGAAATCGATTTCCGGCGACAGCGGGTCCTTGGCCAGTTCGCCATTGCCGGCAGGCGCGCCGGTGTCGGTCTGGCTGGCGGCCAGGTCTTCCTTGGAGGCGTCGATCATGGCTTGCACCTTGGCGGCGTCGATACGGGTCATCAACGGCTTGAACGCGTTCAACTGATGGTTGCTCAGCAGCGTCTGGTGATCGTTCCAGGTCAGTGGCGCGACGTTGAGGAATGCCTCGGCATCGGCAGCCAGCAGCGGCAGCACCGGCTTGAGGAAAATCACCAGTTGGCGGAACAGATTGATGCCCAGGGCGCAGATCGCCTGGACTTCGTCCTGTTTGCCTTCCTGTTTGGCCAGGGACCAGGGCGCCTTGTCGGCGATCCAGGCGTTGGCGCGGTCGGCCAGTGCCATGATTTCGCGCATGGCACGGGCAAAGTCGCGGGACTCGTAGGCTTCGGCGATGCTTGGCGCGGCTGCCAGGAAGGCGTCGGTCAGTTCCGGCGCGGCGTTGCCGGCGACCAGGACCCCGGCGTTGCCCTTGTGGATGAACCCGGCGCAACGGCTGGCAATGTTGACGACCTTGCCCACCAGGTCGGAGTTGACCTTCTGCACGAAGTCTTCGAGGTTCAGGTCCAGGTCGTCGACGCCGCGGCCGAGCTTGGCCGCGTAGTAGTAACGCAGGTATTCCGGGGACAGGTGGTCCAGGTAGGTCCGGGCCTTGATGAAGGTGCCGCGGGACTTGGACATTTTCTGGCCGTTGACGGTCAGGTAGCCGTGGACATTGATCGCGGTCGGCTTGCGGAAACCGGCGCCTTCGAGCATGGCGGGCCAGAACAGCGCGTGGAAGTTGACGATGTCCTTGCCGATGAAGTGATACACCTCGGCCGTGGAGTCCTTGCCCCAGAACGCGTCGAAGTCCAGCTCCGGGGTGCGGTCGCAAAGGTTCTTGAAGCTCGCCATGTAGCCGATGGGCGCATCCAGCCACACGTAGAAATACTTGCCGGGTTCGCCGGGGATTTCGAAGCCGAAGTACGGCGCATCGCGGGAAATGTCCCACTCTTGCAGGCCGGAGTCGAGCCATTCGGAGAGCTTGTTGGCCACCGCGTCGTGCAACGTGCCGCTGCGGGTCCAGGTTTGCAGCATCGCCTGGAAATCCGGCAGCTTGAAGAAGAAGTGCTGGGAGTCCCTGAGCACCGGGGTGGCGCCGGAAATCGCCGATTTCGGGTCTTTCAGATCGGTCGGTGCGTAGGTAGCGCCGCATTTTTCACAGTTGTCGCCGTACTGGTCTTCGGTGCCGCATTTCGGGCACGTGCCCTTGATGAAGCGGTCGGCCAGGAACATGTTCTTTTCCGGGTCGAAATACTGGGTGACCGAACGGGTGGCGATGTGCCCAGCGTCACGCAGCTTCAGGTAGATCTGGCTCGACAGCTCACGGTTTTCTTCGGAGTGAGTGGAGTGGAAATTGTCGAAGTCCACCAGGAACTCGGCAAAGTCGGCACTGTGTTCGGCCTGGACGTTGGCGATCAGTTGTTCCGGGGTGATGCCTTCCTTTTCCGCGCGCAGCATGATCGCCGAACCGTGGGCGTCGTCGGCGCAGACATAGATGCACTGGTTGCCGCGATGTTTCTGGAAGCGCGTCCACATATCGGTCTGGATGTATTCCAGCATATGGCCGAGGTGAATCGAACCATTGGCATAGGGCAGGGCGCTGGTGACGAGAATCTTGCGTGGCTCGGACATGGGGCTCGGCTACTTGATGAAACGGAGGTCGGCCACTATAAAGCGCTGGCGGCTTTTTTTCACCCTTCGGGGCTGTTTCGGGATGCATTGCCGGGAGCAGCAGAGCACAACTGTGGCGAGGGGATTTATCCCCGCTGGACTGCGCAGCAGTCCCAAAACATTCGAACCTGACCAGTTTGGTCCACCGAGGCGCCTGGTTTTGGGGTCGCTTCGCAACTCAGCGGGGATAAATCCCCTCGCCACAAAGATATTCGCGCGACAGTAATCGGGTCGCCACACAAGCATGCGCGGCGTAGGATAGCGGCCTGTTTTCAAGTCTTGTTATCGGAGTTGCCCATGAGCGCCGTCAATCGCGCAGCGGTGGAAGCCGTCCTTCGCCAGTACACCGACCCTTACCTGAACCAGGACCCGGTCAGCGCCGGATGCGTGCGCGCCATCGACATCCAGGGAGATCGCGTCAGTGTCCAGCTGGAAATCGGCTATGCCGCCGACCTGTTCAAGAGCGGCTGGGCGCAGATGCTGCAAATGGCGATCGAGGCCATGGACGGGGTGAGCGCCGCCAAAGTCGACATCACCAGTGTGATCGCCGCCCACAAGGCCCAGGCGCAGGTGCCGGGGCTGGCGAACGTCAAGAACGTGATCGCCGTGGCCTCGGGCAAGGGCGGCGTGGGCAAGTCCACCACCGCGGCCAACCTGGCCCTGGCCCTGGCGCGTGAAGGGGCGAAGGTCGGGATTCTCGATGCAGACATCTATGGTCCGAGCCAGGGCATCATGTTCGGTGTTGCCGAGGGCACCCGGCCACAGGTCAAGGACCAGAAGTGGTTCGTGCCGATCCAGTCCCATGGCGTGGAAGTCATGTCCATGGCCTTCCTGACCGACGACAACACGCCAATGGTCTGGCGCGGGCCGATGGTTTCCGGCGCCTTGCTGCAACTGGTCACGCAAACCGCCTGGGGCGACCTGGATTACCTGGTGATCGACATGCCACCTGGCACCGGCGATATCCAGCTGACCCTGGCGCAGAAAGTCCCGGTGGCCGGTGCGGTGATCGTCACCACGCCTCAAGACCTGGCCTTGCTGGACGCACGCAAGGGCGTGGAGATGTTCCGCAAGGTCAACATCCCGGTGCTGGGCGTGGTGGAGAACATGGCTGTGCACATCTGCTCGAACTGTGGGCATGCCGAGCATCTGTTCGGCGAAGGGGGCGGGGAAAAACTGGCGAGCCAGTACGGCGTCGAATTGCTGGCTTCGCTGCCGCTGTCGATGCTGATCCGCGAACAGGCCGACGGCGGCAAGCCGACAGTCATCGCTGAACCGGACAGCCAGATCGCCATGGTCTATCAGGAACTGGCCCGCCACGTGGGCGCGCGGATCGTGTTGCAGGAGGCTGCGTCACCGGCGATGCCGAACATCACCATGAGCGACGATTGACCGGCTGAACAGCAATCCCATGTGGGAGCGAGCCTGTGGGAGCAAACCTGTGGGAGCACAGCTTGCTCGCGATAGCGGTTTTAAAGCCACAGATGTGTTGTATGTGACGCCGTCATCGCGAGCAAGCTGTGCTCCCACAAGCCCACTCCCACATTTGGTTATGCGCTGGGTTTAGATCCGCAACCCGCCATCCATCTCCAGGATCCGACCGGTGTAATAGTCGTTCTCGAAGATATACGCTGCCGAATGAGCGATCTCCTCGGGCTTGCCCATGCGCTTGAGTGGGATCCCCGAGGTCATTTTTTCCAGGGCCTCGGGCTTCATGCCCAGGGTCATCTCGGTTTCGATGAAACCCGGTGCGATGCCCGCCACGCGGATGCCGTAGCGCGCCAGTTCCTTGGCCCAGGTCACGGTGGCGGCGGCCACGCCGGCCTTGGCGGCGGAGTAGTTGGTCTGGCCGACATTGCCGGCGCGGGAGATCGACGAGATATTGATGATGGCGCCGCTGTTTTTCAACTCGACCATTTTCGCCGCCACTTCACGGGTGCACAGGAATACACCGGTGAGGTTGACGTCGATCACGGCCTGCCACTGGGCCAGGCTCATCGTGGTCATTTCGCCGTCCTTGACCTTGAGCAGCAAGCCGTCGCGCAGGATCCCGGCGTTGTTGATCAGGCCGTGGATCGCGCCGAAATCCTCGACGACGCGGGCGACCATGTCGATCACCTGCTCTTCATTGGCGACGTTGCACAGGTACGCCCGGGCTTCGACGCCCTTGGCTACACACGCGGCAACCGCCTGGTCGAGTTTCTCCTGGTTGAGGTCCACCAGGGCCAGCTTCGCGCCTTTGCCCGCGAGATACTCGGCCATGGAGCGGCCCAGGCCCTGGCAACCGCCGGTGATAATGATTACTTTGTCAGTGAGTTGCATGCTCATGTCCAGGTGGCGCAGCGGTGGAGGGGACCTTCGGGGACGTCTCTCGATTTGCGACGGTGTAGCCCGGTTGCACACGAGAACTGCCCTATCGGTGTATCGGAACATTACTCCAGTCGCCTGACCGTTTTCTAGACGGATTTCATTAAAGGAGTCATAAATTGAGCGTTGAAGCTGTCAAGCATGCCCGCGAACTTCTGCTCAAGGAATACCGTGGAGTGCTCTCCACTCATTCCAAATCCATGCCCGGCTTTCCGTTCGGCTCCGTGGTGCCCTATTGCCTGGACGATCAAGGCCGGCCACTGATCCTGATCAGCCGGATCGCCCAGCACACTCACAACCTGCAAAAAGACCCCAGGTGTTCGATGCTGGTGGGCGAGCGGGGCGCCGAGGATGTGCAGGCCGTGGGGCGCCTGACCTACCTGGCCGAGGCCCGCAAACTCGAAGACAGCGCTGCCATCGAGGCTGCCGCCGAGCGTTACTACCGCTATTTCCCTGACTCGCAGAACTACCACAAGGCCCATGATTTCGATTTCTGGGTACTCGAGCCGGTACGCCATCGCTACATCGGCGGCTTTGGCGCCATCCACTGGATCGACCAGCTCACCCTGGCCAATCCCTTCGCCGGCAAAGCCGAAACCAGCATGGTCGAGCACATGAACGCCGACCACGCCAAGGCCATTGCCCATTACGTGGAACTGGCCGGCCTGCCGAAAAGCGAACCGGCGCAATTGGTGGGCATCGACAGCGAAGGCATGCACCTGCGTATAGGCCAGGGCCTGCACTGGCTGGCCTTTCCGACGCCTTGCAACACGCCGACACAAGTGCGCGAAGCCTTGGTTTATCTGGCTCACGCCGAGCAATGGCCAAAAAATGCGGAGGTCGACGCTTGAATTCACGAAAGGGCGACGTCATTTAGGTTTTCATAGCAAGGCATTCTTGCGTTGAGGAACCATTTGATGCGCCCTTTTTTGTTGCTCTTTCTGCTGTTCCCGGTGTTGGAGCTGTTCGTATTCGTCAAGGTCAGCGGTGCGATCGGGTTTTTCCCGGCGCTGCTGCTGGTCATTCTCGGCTCGATGCTCGGCGTGTTCGTGCTGCGCATTGCTGGCCTGGCCACGGCGTTGCGTGCCCGTGAAAGCCTGAATCGTGGCGAGTTGCCTGCCCAGACCATGCTCGAAGGCCTGATGCTGGCCCTGGGTGGCGGCCTGTTGATCCTGCCTGGTTTTATCAGCGACGTGCTGGGCCTGGTCATGCTGTTGCCGTTCACCCGTCGGTTGCTGGCCAATAAAATGCGCCAGCGCGCCGAAGAGCAGGCGATTCGTCAGCGCGCCTTCGCCGATGACCTCCAGCCCCGCGGCGGTCCGGCTCCGCGCGAGCCTTTGGGCCGCGAGCCCGACGTGATCGAAGGCGAATTCGAACACCGCGATTCCAAGTAAAACCTGCGACACGGCGCCTTCGGGCGCCGTGTTCATTTTGGCTGCGCGCAGTAAAAAATTTTCTGCCCCGCCCTTGTAATCCACTTGTGCGCCCTTATGTAACGGTCACCGCAAGGTTTCCGGTGGTGACACCGGACAGACTTCCGCGGTTCGACTGACGAACCGCACCCGGCTCTGCCGGCTTTGTTAAACCCGCCGGGACTACACCGGCCGATGAAAACCAAAAATTAGGAGAGATCGACAATGAAGCTTCGTCCTCTGCATGACCGCGTCGTCATCCGTCGCAGCGAAGAAGAGAAGAAAACCGCTGGCGGTATCGTCCTGCCAGGTTCGGCTGCTGAAAAAGCCAACCACGGTGAAGTTCTCGCTGTAGGCCCAGGCAAGGCACTGGAAAACGGTGAAGTACGTGCGCTGGCCGTGAAAGTGGGTGACAAGGTTGTGTTCGGCCCTTACTCCGGCAGCAACACAGTGAAAGTCGACGGCGAAGACCTGCTGGTAATGAGCGAGAACGAAATCCTCGCTGTTCTCGAAGGCTGATTCCCCCGCCCATTTTCCCATTACTACAAAGTATTTAAGGAATATCGATCATGGCTGCTAAAGAAGTTAAATTCGGCGATTCCGCCCGCAAGAAAATGCTCGCCGGTGTCAACGTCCTGGCTGACGCAGTAAAAGCGACCCTGGGCCCGAAAGGCCGTAACGTGATCATCGAGAAGAGCTTCGGCGCTCCGACCATCACCAAGGACGGCGTTTCCGTAGCCAAAGAAATCGAGCTCAAAGACCGCTTCGAAAACATGGGCGCGCAACTGGTCAAAGACGTTGCCTCCCGTGCCAACGATGACGCTGGCGACGGCACCACCACCGCGACCGTCCTGGCTCAATCGATCGTCAACGAAGGTCTCAAAGCCGTCGCTGCCGGCATGAACCCGATGGACCTCAAGCGCGGCATCGACAAGGCGACCATCGCCATCGTCAAAGAGCTCAAGGCGCTGTCCAAGCCATGCGCTGACACCAAGGCGATCGCTCAGGTCGGCACCATCTCCGCCAACTCCGACAACTCCATCGGCGACATCATTGCCGAAGCCATGGAAAAAGTCGGTAAAGAAGGCGTGATCACCGTCGAAGAAGGCTCGGGCCTGGAAAACGAACTGTCGGTCGTAGAAGGCATGCAGTTCGACCGTGGCTACCTGTCCCCGTACTTCGTCAACAAGCCGGACACCATGACCGCCGAGCTCGACGGCCCGCTGATCCTGCTGGTGGACAAGAAGATCTCCAACATCCGCGAAATGCTGCCAGTGCTGGAAGCCGTTGCCAAAGCCGGCCGCCCACTGCTGATCGTGGCTGAAGACGTTGAAGGCGAAGCCCTGGCGACCCTGGTCGTGAACAACATGCGCGGTATCGTCAAGGTCGCTGCCGTCAAGGCACCAGGCTTCGGCGATCGTCGCAAGGCCATGCTGCAGGACATCGCCGTACTGACCGGCGGTACCGTTATCTCCGAAGAGATCGGCCTGAGCCTGGAAAGCACCACCCTGGAGCACCTGGGTAACGCCAAGCGCGTGATCCTGTCCAAGGAAAACACCACCGTGATCGACGGTGCCGGCGTCGAGACTGACATCCAGGCTCGCGTGACTCAGATCCGCGCCCAAGTGGCCGAGACTTCGTCCGACTACGACCGTGAAAAACTGCAAGAGCGCCTGGCCAAGCTGTCCGGCGGCGTTGCAGTGATCAAGGTTGGCGCTGGTTCCGAAGTTGAAATGAAAGAGAAGAAAGCCCGCGTTGAAGACGCCCTGCACGCCACCCGCGCAGCCGTCGAAGAAGGCGTGGTACCTGGCGGCGGCGTGGCACTGGTTCGTGCTCTGCAAGCCATCAGCGAACTCAAAGGCGACAACGATGACCAGAACGTGGGCATTCAGTTGCTGCGTCGCGCTGTCGAAGCCCCGCTGCGCCAGATCGTTGCCAACTCCGGCGACGAGCCAAGCGTTGTGGTCGACAAGGTCAAGCAGGGTACGGGTAACTACGGTTACAACGCTGCTACCGGCGAATACGGCGACATGATCGAAATGGGTATCCTGGACCCAGCCAAAGTGACTCGTTCGGCTCTGCAAGCGGCTTCGTCGATTGCCAGCCTGATGATCACCACCGAGGCGATGATCGCTGAAATCAAGGAAGACGCTCCAGCTGGCGGCGGTATGCCAGACATGGGCGGCATGGGTGGCATGGGCGGCATGATGTAAGCCAGCCTTACCCCTGTAGCGAAAAAACCCGCCTGCGAAAGCAGGCGGGTTTTTTTTTGCCTTGGGTTTATCCCGGCATTGAGCTGGACCCAGCTGTCTCTGTGGGAGCAAAGCTTGCTCGCGATTGCGGTGGGTCAGCTTGCCGGGATGCTGAAGCTGCCATTGCGATCGCGAGCAAGCTTTGCTCCCACAGGGTTTGTCCGGGGCGTTTTCAGGCGTTGGAAGGCTGGCTCAACGCCACGCGATCAGTCATGACGGCCGGTCGGTACAGGATGTAGTAGTAGCACCCCAGGCTGATCAGCCAACAGAACACCGCGGTCCACACGTTGTGGGAAAAGAAGTGCGCCCCTTGCATCATCCGACCCACGGAGAAGACTGTTCCCAAGGTAAAGGCGAATACCAGGACCTGGCGGGCCAGGCGTGGGCGGCGGTCGCGCAGGACGAAGAACAGCGCAAACAAGGTGAACCCGGTGGCGGCGTGGCCGCCGGGCCAGCATCGACCGGGTTTGTCCGTGGCCGGGCGCGGGCTTAGCAGTTCGCTGTAGGTTTCCTTGCCACCGAATTCCTTCAGGCTCCAGGGGCATTGCACCGCCGTCACCGCTTTCATTGGCGTGACGAAGGACGTCGCCAGTGCCAGGGACAGCACCAGGCAACCGAGCTCGCGCTTGAACGGTTTGAGCCAGCTGATGAAGAATGAGCTGATGAATCCCAGGACCGCCAGCACGGAGAATACGATAACCACCTGTTTGGCTCGATCGTGCAGGATGTCTTCCAGAAAAAAACTGTGCCGACCGATGAATCCACCCGACATCGGGTCGTAAAACAGCTTGGCCACGTCCATGTCCAGCGTGGTCAACTCCAGCAACACCAGCGTCGCTGCGACGACGACAGGCAGGCCCAGGGCAAGCCAGAAATTCAGGGGTCTGGAAGCGGGTCGGATGACGGTGGAAACCATGGCAATACCTTTGATGGGAGTTTTCGTAAAGCAGCGCGTTGCGCAGTCTGGTCTGCGTTGCGTCGGGACGGTGTGAATGCTGGGTGAAAAACTCGTCAATGCCAACGAGTCCCGTGCCTGGGCTCACTTGCCCGCTCCCACAGAGGCCTGAGCTGCCGCGACCCGATACAACCCTAGCCGTGAGGCACGCTTGGCCGTAAGCTGCGCGGGCCAAGATGGCCGTTAACTGTGTACGCAGAGGTGCCCATGCGAATTCTATTGGTCGAAGACAACCGCGATATCCTGGCCAACCTGGCCGATTACCTGGGGCTCAAGGGCTACACCGTCGATTGTGCCCAGGACGGTCTGTCGGGGTTGCACCTGGCCGCGACCGAACACTACGACCTGATCGTGCTCGACATCATGCTGCCGGGCATCGATGGCTATACCTTGTGCAAGCGCCTGCGTGAAGACGCCCGGCGCGATACACCGGTGATCATGCTCACCGCCCGGGATCAGTTGGACGATCGTCTGCAGGGTTTCAAGTCCGGGGCCGATGACTACCTGATCAAACCGTTTGCCCTGTCGGAACTGGCGGCGCGGATCGAAGCTGTCATGCGTCGGTCCCAGGGTGGTGGCCGCCGTGCCTTGCAGGTCGGCGACCTGAGCTACGACCTCGATACCCTGGAAGTGACCCGTGAAGGCAAGCTGCTCAAGCTCAACCCCGTAGGCCTCAAGCTGCTGGCGGTATTGATGCAGAAAAGCCCTCACGTGCTGCGCCGCGAAATCCTCGAAGAAGCGTTGTGGGGCGATGACTGCCCGGACAGCGACAGCCTGCGCAGCCACGTCCATCAACTGCGCCAGGTGATCGACAAACCGTTCGACAAACCGTTGTTGCACACCGTACATGGCGTCGGCTATCGCTTGGCCGAGGGCCGCGATGGAGTTTAAGCAGAGCCTCGCCCAACGGATCATCATCGCCTTTGCGCTGATGAGCGCATTGGTGGCTGGCGCTTTCGCCATGGGCATTGTGGCGACGGTCCATTTGGTCGAAGAAAAACTGATTTCTGCCGGGCTTGGCGGCGATCTGCAGCGCTTGCTCTTGATGGACAGCGTCTCGGACTGGAACCATCGCCCGGAACCCGACCAATTGTTTTATTTCAGCGGCGGTCCAGGTGACTTCGAGTTGCCCAAGGACCTTCGCCATCTGGAACGTGGTTTCCACGAAGTGTTTCGCGAGCAGTTGTCGTATCACGCCATGGTCGAGATCGTTGACGGCCGGCGCTACGTGTTGCTGCAAGACCAGAGTGATTTCGAAGAGCGCGAGCGGGTGCTGTTTGCCGTGGTGCTGGTGGGCTTTGTGCTCAGCCTGGCGCTGGCGGTATTTTTGGGCTGGGTCCTGGCGCGCCGGGTGATGGCGCCGGTGGTTCGCCTGGCCCGGCAAGTGCGCCATCGCGACCAACTCCTGGGCCTGGCTCCGCCACTGGCCCCGGATTATGCCGCCGATGAAGTGGGTGAACTGGCCGTGGCGTTCGACGCAACACTGGGGCGCTTGCGCCAGGCCCTGACCCGGGAACGATTGTTCACCAGCGACGTGAGCCATGAGTTGCGCACACCGTTGATGGTCTTGGCGACCTCCTGTGAATTGCTGGCGGAAAACCCGACACTGGACCTGCGTGGTCGCACCCAGGTCGAGCGCATCAACAGAGCCAGTGAAGAGATGCGCGAACTGGTGCAGACCTTCCTGATGCTCGCCAGGGCCCAGCGTGAAGACAATGGCATGTCGCCTCGGCTGAACCTTGCACAGGTGGCTGAAAATCTCCTCGGCGTGTGGCGCGACCCCATCGAATCCAAAGGTTTGACGCTGATCTTCGAACCGGGACAAACCCTCGACACCTTGTATAACGCCACTTTCCTGACCGCCGTCATGGGCAATTTGCTGCGTAATGCCTTGCACTACACCGACCAGGGGTTCATCCGTCTCTCGTTGACTGCCACTGGCTTCGTGGTCGAGGACAGCGGCGTGGGCATCCCGGAGGAGAAGCGCGAGGCGATGTTCGAGCCATTCGTGCGCGGCAACGAAAAGCGCGGCGAGGGGCTGGGGTTGGGGTTATCCCTGGTGCAACGGATTTGCGAGAACCAGGGCTGGACGGTGAGTCTCAGTACGATGGAACCCAATGGTTGTCATTTCGAAGTGGAATTGAATCCAAAGGGCTAAGCGTATGCACGGAAAAGTCTTGTAAATATTTATGGCATTTACGTGACTTCATTTTCACAGAGACATGACATCTCGAATCATAAAGTGGGCCGATCAGTCACGGAGCCCCCTTTATGTCCAAACCCATCAAGCTGGACTTTTCCGAAAAATACGACGAACAGCACGCCAAGAAATATTTTCATAAGCATCGCAGTGGCTTGAGTCGCCGTCTGTCCAACCAGCGAGACCAACAACTGGCCCGGCGTGCATTGGCGCTTGTCGGTGACCCTGGCCTGGTATTGGACCTGCCGTGCGGTGCCGGGCGCTTCTGGCCCTTGTTGGCCGAAAAACCGAACCGGGTCATCATCGGCGCGGACAATTCCGAGGCCATGCTCAAGACCGCAATGGAGGCTCAATCGGCCGATGTGGTGAAACGGGTACAACCCTTGCACACTTCTGCATTCGACATTGCCTTGCCTGATAACGCCGTCGACAGCATTTTTTGCATGCGCCTGTTGCACCACATCGGTGAACCCGCGCATCGACTGGCGATTCTCAAGGAATTCGAGCGCGTTACCCGTGATAGCGTGATCGTTTCGTTATGGGTCGATGGCAATTTCAAGGCCTGGAAACGCAAGCGTCAGGAACGCACTCGTGGGCAAAAAGACTACCAGAATCGATTTGTGTTACCGGTTGCTACAGTAGAGGATGAGTTTCGGCAGGCAGGGTTTCGCATTCAGGAACGGCTGGATTTTCTACCGCTCTATGCCATGTGGCGAGTTTATGTATTACGCAAGAGGTAAGGGCATGGGTGTGCAGGCAGTAGAGGCATCAACGAATTTTCCCGGTGACTTTGAAGATTTCTGGAGCCAGCAGGGAGAGTGGGTGGAAGAGCCCAATGTACGTCGCGGCGGTGAAAGCGGCGTACAACGTATCAAGAGCAAGGACGGCAAGCTGCTTTATGCCAAGCGTCAGACCGGACATATTTATCGTAGCTGGTTGCACCCGTTCGGTAGACCGACCGTGCTGCGCGAGCAAGACGCACTCCTGGCGTTGACCCGACTGGGTGTTCGCGTCCCCCAGCTCATTTTCTGTGGCGCCCAGCGGGACCCGGTTCACAAGTGGCGTGCGCTGCTGGTGACCCAGGCGCTGGAAGGATTTGAAGAGATCGAGCACTGGTATGCCGGAGGTGGCCGCGAGCGCCATGGCGAAGCGGTGCATGATCAAATCCTCCTGGCGCTGGCTGAAAACCTGGCGCGCATGCACAAGGGCCGTTGGCAACATGGCTGTATCTATATCAAGCACGTCTTTGTACGCGTGACCGGGGAGGGCGAGGCGGCCAAGCCCGAGGTGGCTTTGCTCGATTTTGAAAAGTGTCGCCAGCGCCTGACCGCCCAACGTGCGGCATCCCATGACCTTAAGCAATTGCGGCGCCACTCGTCGTTTAGCGACGCTGACTGGAAAAAACTCGTCTACTTTTACGAGGCGGCGTTTGGCAGCGCTATCAAAGGTTTATAGCGATGAAATTAGAAATTGCTAGAGGTTTGTTTTTAGTCGCAGCCCTGGCAGTTGCATCAATGGCGGTGGCTGTATGGGAGCAGCCCCGCTCGCAGATCCTCAGCGCTTCCAATGCTGATACGTATTGTCCTTTGCCGCGTGTGGCAAAGGTCAGCGAGGCGATCCAGCCGGACGATGATCTGCTGCTGTTCATGTTCAGCCTGTCCCAGGGGATGAGGCCGCAAAGTTGAGAGACATGAAGCCAAAATAAAGGCCTCGCTTGTGCGAGGCCTTTATTTTTGTTTTGGTTTTTTAGAAGGCCACTACAAGCCTCCAGTCAAACACACAACCCGTGGCGAGGGAGCTTGCTCCCGCTGGAGCTGTATGGGCGGGAGCTGTGTAGGAGCTGTCGAGTGCAACGAGGCTGCGATCTTCTCATTGCTCATTGAGTCAAGAGCGAAAGATCAAGATCAAAAGATCGCAGGCTTCGCCAGCTCCTACAGAGCCGAGCGGGAGCAAGCTCCCTCGCCACAAAAACATCCCGTACCAGCAAGTTTGCTTCAACACTCCTCAGGCTTTGTCCGGCTTGGCCAGCAGCGTGTAGACGCAAGGCAACACGAACAACGTGAACAAGGTGCCAATCGACATCCCGGTGGCGATGACCGTGCCGATGTCGAAGCGGCTCACCGCCCCGGCGCCTGTGGCGAAGATGAGCGGCACCATGCCGAACACCATGGCTGCGGTGGTCATCAGTACCGGCCGCAGACGAATCGACGCAGCTTGTTCCACGGCTTCGCGCGGTGTCAGGTTCTGTTCCCTGCGCAGCTGGTTGGCGAATTCGACAATCAGGATCCCATGCTTGCTGATCAGGCCAATCAGCGTCACCAGCCCCACCTGGGTATAGATGTTCATGCTCGACCAGCCTAGGAACAGCGGGATCAAGGCGCCGCAAATCGACAGCGGCACGGTCACCAGGATCACCAGCGGGTCCCGGAAGCTTTCGAACTGTGCGGCCAGTACCAGGAAGATGATCGCCAGGGCCAAGGCAAAGGTCACCCACAACGCGCTACCTTCCTGTACGAATTGGCGCGAAGCCCCGGCGTAGTCGAAGGCAAACCCCACCGGGGCTTCCTCCCGGGCAATCTGGCGGACGGTCTCGATCGCCTCGCCCATGCTCACGATGGGAAAGCCCGAGATGGTCACCGCATTGAGCTGCTGGAACTGGTTCAGTTGTCGCGGCCGCGCCCGGTCGCTGACCTTGATCAGGGTCGACAGCGGGAGTGATTCACCCTTGGCATTTTTCACGTAGTAGTTGTTCAACCACTGCGGGTTGTCCCGGAAGGGGCGTTCGACCTGGGCAATGACCTTGTAGCTGCGTCCCTCGAGGGTGAAGCGGTTGATCTCAGCCTCGCCCAGCAGTGTCGCCAGGGTACCGCCCAGGTCCTGCATCGAGACGCCCATCTGGGCGGCCTTGGCGCGATCGATATCCACCACGACTTCGGGCTTGTCGAACGCCAGGTCAATGTCCATGAAGGCGAACTTGCCGGATTCCAATGCGCGCTTTTTGACCCGCTCGGCAATCTCCAGCAGCGTCGCATAGTCCTTCGGCGAGTTGATGACGAACGCGAACGGCAAGCCTTCACCGGTCCCCGGCAGCGAGGGCAGGTTGAAACCGAAGATCTGCAAGCCAGGCACGCTTTCCAGCTTGGCCTGGACCTCTGGCAGGATTTCCATCTGGGTACGGCTGCGTTCGTTCCAGGGCTTGAGCAGAAAGCCCCCGATGCCCGACTGTACGCCGTTGTAGCCGTTGATCTGGAACGAGGAGTAGTACTCGGGGAACTCCTTGAAGATAGTAATGAAGTGATCGGTGTACGTGTTCAGATAGTCAAGGTTGGTGGGTTGCGGAGCGGTGGCCATCATGAAGATGATGCCCTGGTCTTCGTCGGGTGCCAGTTCGGATTTGGTGAACATGATCAGCACCGGGATCAGCAGCAGGACGATCACGGCGAACACCAGGACCACCGGCCGGGTGTTGAGCGTGCCATGGAGCATGCGCTGGTAACGGCTCTTCAAGCTTTCGAAAGCCCTGTCCAGCCGATGAGCCAACCCCGAGGGGTTCTCGTCGTGGCGCAGGAGCATGGCGCACATCATCGGTGACAAGGTCAGGGCGACGATCCCGGAGATCACCACCGCCCCGGCCAAGGTCAATGCGAATTCCTTGAACAAGGCTCCGGTCAGGCCCTGCAGCAGGCCGATCGGCGCGTACACCGCGGCCAGGGTGATGGTCATCGAGACCACCGGCATGGCGATTTCCCGGGCACCTTCTATCGCGGCGTCGAATGGGGTCTTGCCTTCCTCGATGTGCCGGTGAATGTTTTCCACCACCACGATGGCGTCGTCCACTACCAGACCGATGGCGAGCACCATGGCCAGCAGGGTCAGGAGGTTCATCGAGTAGCCCATCAACTGCATGAAGAACATCACGCCGATCATCGACAGCGGAATGGTCACCACCGGGATGACCACCGAACGCAGGGCACCGAGGAACAGGAACACCACGACGATCACGATCAGCACCGCCTCGAACAGGGTTTTCACCACTTCGTCGATGGAGGCCTGGATGAACAGGGTGGCGTCGTAGGCGATCTCGGCCTTGAGGTTGGCCGGGAGCTGGGCCTCCATGTCCGGCATGATCTTGCGCACTTCCTTGATCACATCCAGCGGGTTTGCACCGGGCGTAGCCTTGATCCCGATGTACACCGAGGGTGTGCCACCAAAGGAGCTGATGGTGTCGTAGTTCTCGGCACCCATCTCCACGCGGGCCACGTCCCGCAGCAACACGCGGCTGTCGCCCTCGGTCTTGAGCGGGATCGCGCCGAAGGCCTCGGCGGACTTGAGTTCGGTATTGGCGTTGATGCTGGTGACCACATACTCGCCTTTCACTTCACCGGCGGCGGAGAGGAAGTTTTGCTGGCGCACGGCATTGGTCACGTCGGCCGCAGTCAGGCCGAAACCGGCGAGCTTGACCGGGTCCAGCCACAGGCGCATGGCAAAGACCTGGTTGCCGAGGATCTCCGCCTCAGCCATGCCTGGCAGGGTCGCCAGTTTGGGCTGGATCACCCGCGACAGATAGTCGGTGATCTGCGGGTTGCTCAGTTCCTTGCTGAAGAAGCTGATGTACATCAGTGCCGAGGCATCGGCGGCCTCGCGGCTGAGGACCGGGTCCTCGGCATCCTGGGGCAACTGGTTCTTGACCTCGTTGGCCTTGGCCAGCAATTCGGTAAAGAGCCGGTCGCTGTTGGAGCCGATGCGGGCGTAGACCGAAATCACCGAGAAATTCTGGCGGCTGACCGAGGTCATGTAGTCGATGCCCTCGGCACTGGCCAGGCTCTGCTGCATCGGCTGGGTGATGTAGCCCTGGATGGTCTCGGCGTTGGCCCCGGGGTAGGCGGTGGTCACCGTGATCAGGGCGTTCTCCATTTGCGGATACTGGCGCAGGGGCAACTTGCTCCAGGCCTGGAAGCCCAGCAGCACGATCAAAAGGCTGACCACGGTGGCGAGCACCGGACGGCGGATGAACGGATCGGTAAAAGCCATGGGGGTTCCTTGATCAGTCCGCGCGGGGCGGGCTGTTCTGTTCGGTCAGGGTCTTGTCGTCGCTGATGGCGATCGGCGTACCGTTATCGAGCTTGAGCTGGCCGGCGATCACGACTTGCTCGCCGCTCTGCACGCCTTTGGTCACCAGCACCTGCCCGTCGCGTCGCTCGCCGGTTTCTACGAAACGCCGTTCAGCGATCAGCACCGGCTGGCCCTTGTCGTTTTTCTCGACAGTGCCGTCGGCGGTTTTCTTCTGGCTCACCACGTACATCGAGTTGCCGTAGAGGGTGTAGGTCACGGCGCTTTCCGGCGCGACGATTCCGGCGGCCACATCCGGCAGGATCACCTCCAGGTTGGCGAACATGCCGGGCAGCAGCTTGTCGTCGGGGTTGGCCAGGGTGGCACGTACCAGGACGTTGCGGGTGCTGTCCTCCACCTTGGGGTTGATCGCGCTGATGGTGGCGACGAAGTTTTGCCCGGGATAGGCCGAGACACTGACGTTGACCGACTGGGCAACGGCGAGCCTGGGCACGCTTTGCTCAGGGACGTAGAAGTCTACGTAGAGGCTGCTGAGGTCCTGCAGGGTGGCGATCACCGTGCCGCTGGCCAGGTAGTCGCCAACGTCCACCTGGCGAATGCCGACGGTGCCGCTGAATGGCGCCAGAATCTGTTTTTTGGCCAGCGAAGCCTTGAGCTGGTTGACCGTGGCCTGGTTCTTCTTCAGTTGCGCCGAGAGCCGGTCGAACTCGCCCTTGGAGATCGCCTGGCTGCCCACCAGTTGTCGGCCGCGCCCGAAATCCAGTTGCGCCAGGCCAAGGTCGGCTTCGGCAGTTTCCAACAGGGCGCTTTCGACGTCACTGTCCAGTTGCAGGAGCGGCTGGCCGGCCTTGACCTTCTGCCCGGACTGGAACTGCACCTTCTGCACGGTCCCGGCGATTTCCAGGCTCAGGTCCACCCCTTGCAGCGCCTTTAGGCTGCCAACGGTGGGCAGACGGGTTTGCCAGGGTCGCTGGGCGACCGTAGCCACGGCCACGCTGACCGGCGGTTTGGGGGCAGAAAACATCTGGATCTGCTGGTAGACGGAGAAGGCCTTGTAGCCGGCGAGCAACAGCACCACCAGCAGGACAACACCCAACATGATCAGCATGCGGCGTCGCAGCATGTTCCACTTCCTTGGAAAGAGCCGAGAGAAAATACAGACAGGCGGGCACATTACCCTGAGTGTGCGGGCTATTCCAGATGTTCGCAGGCGGTTGGTGCGTGGGTTTTTTCCGAAAAAACAGGGAGCTCGGCACCGAGGGTGCTTCGCTCCCTGGCTCAGGCCAGATGCAAATGGTTGTCCCAGAGCCCTGCTGGCAGATCCAGTGGTTTTGCAACCAGTTGTGTCTGCCGGCAATCGTAATATCGGCAACGCCCTTGGCCCGAGGTCACGACAAACCCGTCGGCCACCGCGCCCACACCGGCACAGTCCGGCAGCGGCGCATCCAGGCGTACTTCGCCACTGTCCAGGTCCCAGATAAAGAAGCGGTTGCCACGGGGTGCGGTCAGGGCCACCAGGCGCAGGTCGCTGTGCACGGCGACGCTGGCGGTGTAGTGCCCCATGGCCTGCAATTGCTCTTCGGGCACCGGGAACGCCTGGAACGGCTGGCCCGGCCGCTTGATCGCCAGCAATTGCGACGACTCGTGGGCAGCGCCCATGAACTGCTGGCCGGAGACGATGGTGCCGTCGCTGGCGATGCCCAGGTGGCGCACGCTGTTCATCGATTGGGCGAGGGTTTCCTTGCTCAGCAGGGTGCCATCGCGTTGCATCAGCACCAGGCTCGGCTCCATGGCGTCGAGGTTCATTTCGACCCGGCTTTCGGCCTCGGTGCGAATGCCGCCATTGGCCACCACCAGCGTTTCGCCATCGGGCATCCATGACACCTGGTGCGGACCGATGCCATGGGTGGACATCTCGCCGCTGTGCACCAGTCGCTCGCCTTCGAAACGGTACACGCCCAACAGGCCGCGTCCAGGGTCGGTGGTGTCGTTCTCGGTGGCATACAGCCATTCGCCGCTTTTGTGGATCACCGCGTGGCCATAGAAATGCCGGTTCGGCAACGAGGTGATGGTTTGCAGCAGCGTCCCGTCGCGCAGGTCGATCAGGTAGCTTTCGGTGCCTGGACGACGGGCAACGAACAGCGCAATCGGCTGCGTCGGGTGATTGATGATGTCATGGCAACGCTGGCCGACCTGGGTGGCGAACACCCGGGTGCCGTCCAGTCGATAGCCGACGGCGTAGTGCTTGCCGTCGCCATCGTCCCGTGCCGAAAGCAGGAGCGGACTCTTGTCCTTTTGCTTGAACAGCGTCCAGCCGCCCAGGGTGACGACGCCGAGCAGCAAGCTGCCCAGTGCCAGGACCTGACGTCGAAACATGATCAGTCACCGTCGTTGGCATTGAAGCCCAGTTGAATGCCCAACGCCTTGGCCAGTTCGCCCTCGTGCAGGCGATGGACGACGTTGAGGCTGTCATACAAATCGTTGAGTTGCTGGCGCCCGGCGTCATCGTTGAGCATTTCGATCAGCGAACGCTGGCTGCTGGCGAACAACTTCAAGGAGGCATCGTAGGCGGCATCGATCTTGTCGGCCAGTGGCTTCTGGTCGCTTGGCAACAGGCCGCGCAGACCCTTGTTGTCCACGCCTGCCCAGACGGTTTTCGCTGCGCTCAGGCTGGCCTCCAGGCCCTGCAACGACGACTGGCTGCGCCAGGCATCGGCCTGGAACGGCTGTGGCACGCCTTTGCTCTGGCGGCCCATCGGTGTGCCGAGTTTTTTCTTCAGCGTATCCAGGGCGGTGACCTGGACCCGCAGCAGATCGGCGATGGCCTCGTGGGAATCGGCGTAGCGCTGGTTGGGGAACTTGCTCATCTGGGCGAGCATGCCGTCGTTGGTGTTCCAGCGCGACAGGATATCTTCGGCCAGTTGTTTCTGGCGTTCGCCGATGGCGGTGAGCAGCGGGCAGTACTTGGCTTTTTGCGTGCTGTCGGCCATGTCGATCTTGGCGTCGAACAGCAGGTATTCATAGGCCGAGAGGCCCTGGACCACGACACTGGACTTGGCCAGGCCAGCGGCGTCGATCTGTGGCTGGCTGTTGACCAATTGCTCGACCTGACGGCCCACCAGGTTTTTCTTGTCCGGCCAGAACTGCACCTGCCAGGCGCGGTTGCCCTCGGCCAGCGGACCGATCAGCAGCGGTTGCAGCTCGGCCCAGGCTTTTTGCGCCTTGAGGAAATCGGCGCGGGCGGTTTCCAGGTTTTCCTTGCCTTGGCAGAACGCCAGGGCGCTGGTCGCCAGTTGCCGGTCGGCATCGACCCAGCGGCTGTAGGTCGGCAGGATCACTTGCTTGGCGATGGCGGCCGAGGTGACCGCTTGCGGGTCCTGGGGCGAGCAGGCGCCTAGGGCGATGGCGGCGAGGCTGGTGAACAACAGCTTGGGACGGAACATGTCGTGCTCCCACTTCTGGAAAAGGCGTTTAAAGGGAATTCAGAAAGGCCAGCAACGCAGTGCGCTGCTCGGCATTGAACGCTAAAACCTGGCGCTGCGCCGCTTGTGCCTCGCCGCCATGCCACAGCACGGCTTCGAGCAGGTTGCGGGCCCGGCCGTCATGCAGGAACTGGGTGTGGCCGTTGACGGTTTCGGTCAGGCCGATGCCCCACAGTGGCGGGGTTCGCCAGTCACGGCCGCTGGCCTTGAATTCGCTGCGGTTGTCCGCCAGGCCTTCGCCCATGTCGTGCAACAGCAGGTCGGTGTAAGGGCGGATGACCTGGTTCGCCAACTCCGGTTCGGCGGCGTTGGCGGAGGTGGTGTATTTCGGTGTGTGGCAGGACTGGCAACCGGCCTGGAAGAACAGATTCTTGCCCGCCAGTACCTGGGGTGAACTCACCTCGCGCCGGGCCGGTACGGCGAGGTTGCGGCTATAGAACAGCACCAGTCGCAGGATGTTGTCGCTGACTTCCGGTTCGCCGTCCGGGCCATTGCCGCTGGGCGCGCGCTTGCAGTCGACCTGGGTCTGGGTGCAATCGTCGAAGGGCCGCAGGCTTGTCGTCAGGCCCATGTCTCCAGAGAACGCGTGGACGTTCTGTTGGTTGAGGTTGGGCTGTCCGGCCTTCCAGCCAAACCGTCCAAGGACGGTTTTTTGCTGGACATCGTCCCAAACCTGGTTGGGACGCCCGGCGATGCCGTTTTTCTCCCGGGCCTGGGCTTCGGCGTTTGCCAGGATGGCCTCGTCAGGGATGGCCTCCAGCAGCCCAAGGCCGATCATCGGCGGGGCGACGCGGGCGGAAAAACGCGTGTCCGGGTGCATCGGCCCATAGGCCAGTTGGGTGATCTGCAAATCCGGCTTGCGCAGTTCCACGACGGTGCCGTCCTTGAAGCGCACCGGAACCTTCGTGTAATCGACCCGCACTTTGCCTTCGGGGGCGACGCCGGGCACGGACATGTCTTGCAACTGCCCGCCGTAAACCGGTTCCGGCACCACCCCCAGTTGTTCGATGACCTTGGCGTAAGGCGGCGCGTCGGGGATCGACAGGCGTACCAGCATCGATACTGCGGTGGGCGCGTCCGGTGCTGGCGGGTGGCCGCGACCGTCCTTGATATGGCAGTTCTGGCAGGCGTTGGTATTGAACAAGGGCCCGAGGCCGTCGCGGGCGGTGGTGGTCGCGGGGGCGATCACCCAAGGGCTGCGGAAGAAACTGTTGCCGACGCTGAAATCCACACGGCGCGAGGGCGGCAGGTTGGCCGAGGGCAGGGAAAAGGCGTTCTGATCCGTCTTGCGTACCGTCGCGGCGCCACCGGAACGGGCTTCACCCGGTTCGGCCTGGGTAAAACGCGGGGCATCATCGCAGGCGCTCAAGCCCAGGGCCATGAACAGCGCACATAAACGAAGAGGCAACGACGGCATCGGGCGTCCTGGGAGATGAGTGAAAACGAGGGCGCAAAGTCTAACAGGGCGGGGCAGTTTGAATAAGAGGAATTATCGTTTGGTTTGAAGGAGGCTGCATGATTCTGACACTGCGTAGGAAGGGCTGTGTCGCAGCGGTGTAGGAGCGGTGTAGGAGATGTGTAGGAGATGTGTAGGAGCTGTGTAGGAGCTGACGAGTGCAACGAGGCTGCGATCTTGCCCCAGACAATTGAATCTGGAGTGAAAGATCAGAAGATCAGAAGATCAAGATCAAGATCAAGATCAAGATCAAGATCAAGATCAAGATCAAGATCAAGATCAAGATCAAAAGATCGCAGCCTTCGGCAGCTCCTACAGTGTGGTGCCTTAAGGCTGGACGACAGCCCCCGGCACCAACGGCAACTCCAGCGTCGCGATGAACCCGCCGTCGGGATGATTGCCCAGCACCAGGGTGCCGCCATGGCGTTCGGCGGCACGGCGTGCGATGGCCAGGCCCAGGCCGTGACCGGCGGCGGTCTGGCCGGGTGCGCGGTAGAACGGTTCGCCCAATTGCCCCAGGTGTTCGGCCGCAACACCTGGCCCATGGTCGCGCACACTGATCAGGATCCGTTCGCCCTGGCGCGCCGCGCGCATCTCGATCGATTGCCCGGCCGGATTGAAGCGCTGGGCGTTGCGCAGCAGGTTGTCCACCGCGCGCTCGATCATGGTCGGCCAGCCCTTGAGGGTCAGGTCCGCCTCGGTTTCGAGCTGCACGGTTTGTTCCGGTGAGGCCAGTTGCGCATCTTTTTGCAGGGTGACCAGCAAGCCGTTGAGTTCCACCTCTTCGGCGCTGGCGTTGTCGGCATCGACCCGGGCCAACACCAGGATTTCACTGATCAGCGCTTCCAGGCGATCGCATTCGCGGGTCAGGCGCGGCCAGAGCCTTTCACGCTCCTCGGGGCTGGCCCGTTCGGCCAATGCCAGGGCAATGCGCAGCCGGGCCAGGGGCGAGCGCAGTTCATGGGACACGTCGCGCAGCAGTTGTCGCTGGCTGGCGATCAAGCTTTGCAGGCGCGCGCCCATGCGGTTGAAGTCAGTGGCCAGTACGCCGAACTCATCCCGCCGGTTGGCCAGCTTGGCGAGACTGTTCTGCTGATAGGCGGCCTGGCCCAGGTCATGCACTGCGCCGCGCAGGCGACTCAGCGGGCGGGTGATGGAAAGCGTCACCAACAGGCTGAACAATGTCAGCACCACCAGCGCGATCCCTAGCGCACTGATGGGCCAGAGCAGGCTGTCGCGGTGCCAGGCGTCGAGTTCGGGATGGGGGATGCGGTAGATGAACAGATACGTGTCACCGGTTTTTGCACTGGTGAATTCGTCGGTCAGCCGCCGCCAGGGCAGGCGTCGCTCGTTGTTGTTCTGCCTAGCCTCGAAGGCTGCGGCGCGATGTGGGAAGGTGCCGCGCACCACCGGGTCGCCGCTTCCATTGAACACTTGGACGTCGACGTGATACTGGCGCTTGCGCTGTTGCAGGATGTCCTGGGCGGCATCCTCACCCTGGCTTTCGTAGGTTTGTGTCCACTCTTCGGGCAGGGTGTTGAGGCCTGGGTGGCGACTGAGGATCCAAGCGTCCTGATTGAGCATGTGGCCCATCAAGAGTGAAAGCCCTGCAACCAGGGCGATGGCCAGCCAGAAACTGGCCAGGATGCGCCAGAACAATGAACGCACGGTAAATCCTCGAAAACAAAGAAAGCCCAACGGCGACTTGCCGTTGGGCTGGGGGCTTCAGTGCATTATTGCGCTTTTTGCGGCTGTTGCGCTTTCCAGGCCTTGAACTCAGCCCACTCGGCGCGACGCTCGGCCTGTTTCTTCTGGATCGCGTCGAACTCTTTCTGTTGCTCAGGCTTCAACAGGCCGCGAATCTGGGCATCGATCTTCTGATGCCGGGCTTGCATTTCGTCCTGCATGGCTTTCTGGTCGGCTGGCGACAGCTTGGCCAGGTACTTGTCTACCAGTTCGCGTTGTTCGTGGCGCTGTTCGCCCATGATCCGGCGAATCTGCTGGCGTTGTTCGCGGCTCAGGTCCAGTTCGCTGTACGGGCCTTTGTCATGCATCATGCCGCCGTGGCGCGGGCCGTCCATCGGACCCATCGGGCCGGCGTCTCCAGGCATGGCCATGGCGACGGTCGGCAGGGCGGCAGCGAACATCAGAGCGATAAGGGTCTTGCGCATGGTGTGTCTCCTTGTCTCATTCCCGGTCAGTTCCGGATGAGTACAGATTACGGAGATCAAGGTCAGCGGCGGTCAGGGGTGGGTAAAGCTTGGGTAAAGACGTTTTGGTGCGGACCTGACAAATCTGCAGGGCCGGACACACAGCCCTGTGGGAGCAAGGCTTGCCCGCGATGAAGATAACGCGGTCTCCAAGGGAACCCAGGCGCCTGCATCGCGAGCAAGCTTTGCTCCCACAGCCCAGCGGCGTAGTGCCCTAAAGGCTGTAGTAGTAACCCCGGCTACGCAGCGCCACGATGCGCGGGCGGCCGTCGGGGTGGGGGCCGATTTTCTTGCGCAGGTTACTCACGTGCATGTCGAGGCTGCGGTCGTACAGGGTCAGCTTGCGGCCCAGGGCGATCTGCGCCAGTTCCTGCTTGTCCAGCGGCTCGCCCGGCTGCTTGAGCAACGCTTCGAGCAGGCGGCTTTCGGAAACGGTGAGGGCCTGTTCCTGTTCATCGATGCTGACCACGCCACGCACCGGGCTGAAGGTCAGGTCACCCAGTTCGATCTGGCTGGACACGGCCGTCGGGTGGCTGCGGCGCAGCACGGCGCGCAGGCGGGCGGTCAGTTCTCGTGGGTCGCAGGGCTTGGCCAGGTAGTCATCGGCGCCCAGTTCCAGGCCGAGGATCCGGTCCAGCGGTTCACCCCGGGCCGACAGCATCAGCACCGGCAGCTCCGGGTGATCGCTACGCAATTGCTTGAGCAGCTCCAGGCCACTGCCGTCGGGCAGCATCACGTCCAGTACCACGGCCGCCGGCGCGGTTTCGGCCAGGGCCCTGCGGGCACTTTGGCCATCGTGACAGGCACGGACCTGAAAACCTTCCTGGCTTAACCAGCTTACGAGGAGCTCGCACAGCTCCTGGTCATCGTCTATCAGTAACAGCTCGCTCATGACTCACTCAATTTAGCCATTGCCGACGTTGTCTACGTCCACCGCTGGCAAAGATACCGCAGAGCAGGGCCAATAGCGCTACCCCGGCACCGATGACAAACCATTGCTGTTGATCGGTCAACAGGCGCGGCAGGGGGCTTGCCTGGGCTTCCTTGAGTTGCAGCTTCAGGCGCTGGTTTTCCTGGCGCAACCGGGCCAGCAAGGCGCTCTCGCGTTCGTTGCCGGCGCTTTGCAATTGCTTGCTCAGTTCTTCGCGCTGGCGTTCGCTGTCTTTCAAGCGTTGCTGCAGTTCGGCGATCTGGCCGCCGGCACTCAGGGACAAAGGCGTCGAATGATTGCCCTCGGTGCTCTCCTCGCCATGGGCGGGTGCCCCGATCGCCAACGTGACCAATAACAGGCACAACGGACCTTTGCGCATTGCAACTCCTGAATTCCAATCGAGATTAGACAGGTTATCGGCAGGCAAACGAGAATAATGAGCAACTGAACGCAATGAGCCGCGAAGGCTCATCGCGCCCGGGGGATTTACGGCATGACTTGCTTGAATGGCTTGACCACGACGCTGGCATAGACGCCGGCCTTAACGAACGGGTCGGCCTCGGCCCAGGCTTGTGCAGCGGCCAGGGAGTCGAATTCGACCACCATCAGGCTGCCACTGAAACCCGCGGCGCCCGGATCATTGCTGTCCACCGCCGGATGCGGGCCGGCCAGCACTACGCGGCCTTCGGCCTGGAGTTTTTGCAGGCGCTCCAGGTGCGCGGGACGAGCGGCCTGGCGTGTTTCCAGGGAGTTGGCGACGTCGGTAGCAATGATTGCGTAGAGCATGTCAGTCCTCGGTTTTTGGCGTGGTGGGGTCGGCATCATGCAGATGACGGGACAGGTAGATACCCTGGCCAATCAGGAACAACAGCGTCATGCCCAGGCTACCGAAGACCTTGAAGTCGACCCAGTAGGCCTGGAACGTGAACGCAACGAACAGGTTGGCAGCGCCGCAGAACAGGAAAAAAGCGATCCAGGCGATGTTCAGGCGAGTCCAGATCAGGTCCGGCAGGCTCACGGCATGGCCCATGATGCGCTTGATCAGCAGGCGGTCACCGACGAAGTGGCTGCCGATGAAGGCCAGGGCGAACAGCCAGTTGACCACCGGGGCCTTCCATTTGAGGAAGGTTTCGCTGTGGAACGCCAGGGTCAGGCTGCCGAACACGAGGCAGGCGATCAGGGTCAGCCACTGGCTCTTCTCGAGCTTGCGCTGGGACACGAACAGCGCGCCGTAGACCACCAGGGAACTGATGATCAGCACTGCCGTGGCGCTGTAAATACCGCCTACAGTCAAGGAATGACCGGCGATGTCGACGGCCCGGGGATCAAGTTTGTAGACGATGAAAAACAGCAGGAGCGGGATGAAGTCGATGAATTGTTTCACAGTGGCAGCCAGAAGCAGGATGTGGCGGCATAATAACAAACATCCTTGGCCGCGATAGGGCCAGCTGATTTGAGGTAACAAACTCTCGTGAATGTTGATTTGCACTGCCATAGCACGGCCTCCGATGGCGCCCTGGCGCCTGCGGTTCTGGTGGCGCGGGCGTTCGAGCACGGCGTGCGAGTCCTGGCCCTGACCGATCACGACACCCTTGAAGGCCTCGACGAGGCCCGCAGTGCCGCCACGGCGCTGGGCATGCAGCTGGTCAACGGGGTCGAGTTGTCCTGTACCTGGGGTGGGGCAACCATCCACGTACTGGGCTACGGTTTTGATGTGAATGCCCCGGCGCTGGTCCGGGCCATCGCCGACCTGCGCGATGGTCGCTGGCTACGCTCCGAGGAGATCAGCCGCAAGCTGGCCCTCAAGGGCATGCCCGGTGCACTGGACGGCGCCCGGCAGCTCCAGCAGGCGCTGGGCGACAGCGGCAACGCACCGGCCCGGCCACACTTTGCCGACTGGATGGTGCGCGAAGGGTTCGTCAAGGACCGCGCCGAAGCGTTTCGCAAATGGCTGGGGGCCGGCAAGCTGGGGGACGTCAAGCAGCATTGGCCGACGCTGGAAGAAACTGTCGAAACCTTGCGGGCCGCTGGTGCCTGGGTCAGCCTGGCGCATCCGTGGCACTATGACTTCACCCGCAGCAAGCGCCGCCGCCTGGTCGCCGACTATATTCAAGCAGGGGGCCACGCCATCGAGGTGGTCAATGGCCATCAGCCGGCCGAGCAGGTCGGCAGCCTGGCGATCCTGGCCCGTGAGTTCGGTCTGCTGGTCACCGCCGGCAGTGATTTCCATGGCCCTGGGGGCTGGTCCGAGATCGGCGAATACCGCCCGTTGCCGGAAGATCTGCCACCACTATGGTGTAGATTCAAACATGATCCCGTTACCGCCGCCGTCTGAACAGGTAGAACACGTGAGTCAATTTTTCCAGATTCATCCGGAAAACCCGCAAGCGCGCCTGATCAAACAGGCCGTGGAAATCATTCGTGGCGGTGGCGTGGTGGTCTATCCCACCGACTCGTCCTACGCCATTGGTTGCCAGATCGGCGACAAGAATGCCGTGGAGCGGGTAAGACGCCTGCGTCAACTGGACGACAAGCACAACTTCGCGCTCATCTGCAGCGACCTGTCGCAGTTGGGCCTGTTCGCCAAGATCGACACCGGCACCTTCCGCCTGCTCAAGGCGCATTTGCCGGGGCCGTACACCTTCATTCTCAATGCCACGCGGGAAGTCCCACGGCTGTTGCTGCACCCGAAAAAACGCACCATCGGCCTGCGGGTGCCAAGCCATCCCATTGCCCTGGCGCTGCTGGCAGAACTGGGTGAGCCGCTGATGAGCGTGACGCTGATCATGCCCGGCGAGACCGAGCCGCTGACCGATCCCTATGAGATGCGCCAGATCCTCGAGCATCAGGTGGACCTGATCATCGACGGCGGTTTTGGCGGCATGTCGGCGTCTACGGTGATCAACCTGGCCGATGGCGAGCCCCAGGTGGTGCGTGTTGGTTGTGGCGATCCGACGCCGTTCATGGTCGAGGCCTGAATGTCCGCCGCGGAAACCGCCGTGGACAGCGCAGACAGCCAGGCCGGCGCGCAGCAGGAGCTGCCGTTCGCCATGGTCTATGGCCAGGCGGTCATGGAAATGCCCCTGGACCTGTACATTCCGCCAGATGCGCTGGAAGTGTTCCTCGAAGCCTTCGAGGGCCCGCTTGACCTGCTGCTGTACCTGATCCGCAAACAGAACATCAACATCCTCGACATCCCCGTGGCGGAAATCACTCGCCAGTACATGGGCTATGTCGAGTTGATGCAGTCGGTGCGCCTGGAGCTGGCGGCCGAGTACCTGGTGATGGCGGCCATGCTGGCCGAGATCAAATCGCGGATGCTGCTGCCGCGCTCGGCTGAGGTCGAAGCGGAAGAAGACGACCCGCGGGCCGAGCTGATCCGCCGCTTGCAGGAGTACGAGCGCTTCAAGGTCGCAGCCGAAGGCCTCGATGGCTTGAACCGGGTCGGGCGCGACGTGGTGGTGCCCAAGCTCGATGCCCCCGAGGCGCGGGCGCGCAAGTTGCTGCCGGATGTGAGCCTGGAAGAGTTGCTGATGTCCATGGCCGAGGTTCTGCGCCGGGGCGATATGTTTGAAAGTCACCAGGTCAGCCGCGAAGCGCTGTCCACCCGCGAGCGCATGAGCGATGTGCTGGAGCGGCTCAAGGGCGGCGGTTTCGTGCCGTTCGTCGAGCTGTTCACCGCCGAGGAAGGGCGCTTGGGGGTCGTCGTGACGTTTATGGCGGTCCTGGAATTGGTTAAGGAATCCTTGGTCGAGCTGGTGCAGAATGAGCCGTTCGCAGCGATCCACGTGCGGGCACGAGCCGAATAACGAGCAAATCAATGAATCTGACTGAACCCCGCGAGCTGGCCCCCTTGCTTGAAGCTTTCCTGTTGGCCTCGGGAAAGCCGCAATCGATGGAGCGCCTGTTCGAACTCTTCGAAGAAGGCGAGCGGCCTGAGCCGGCCGTGTTCAAGAAAGCCCTGACACTCTTGGGCAAATCCTGCGAGGGGCGGGCTTTCGAGCTCAAGGAAGTGGCGTCCGGTTATCGCCTGCAGATCCGCGAGAAGTTCGCGCCATGGGTCGGGCGCCTGTGGGAGGAGCGGCCGCAGCGCTACTCCCGCGCCATGCTCGAAACCATGGCGTTGATTGCCTATCGCCAACCGATCACCCGCGGCGAGATCGAGGATGTGCGGGGCGTGGCGGTCAACAGTCATATCGTCAAGACGCTGTTGGAGCGTGAGTGGATCCGCGTCGTCGGCTATCGCGATGTGCCGGGCAAACCGGCGATGTTCGCCACCACCAAGGCCTTTCTCGATCACTTCAACCTCAAGAACCTGGACGACCTGCCGCCGCTGGCCGAACTGCGGGAGCTGGAACCCGAACCGATGCTGGAGTTCGACGACGCCCCGGTGCCCCAGGGCCTGCAGGAGCTGGCCGACGCCAGTGCCGAGCCGGAGGAGCCGAAGGAAGAGACCAGCTTCCACTCTTTGTTGCTGGAGCTGGACACCATGGAGGAGGGCTTGAAGACCGATTTCGACGACCTGCTGCGTGAGGGGCCGGAGCCTGACAGCGAGACGGATGAGTTGCCGGAGCCCGACAGCGAGTCGGAACCCGAGCCTGAGCCTGAGCCTGAGCCGGAAGAGGACATCCTTGGTGTTGCCCAAGCCCGGGAAAAACTGCTGGCCGCTGTCGCCGCCCTCCAGCCGCCGGAACCCGAACTGAGCGACGAAGAAGCCGAAGCCCGGGCCTTGGCCGAAGCGATCGAGAACGAACGGCGCCAGTTCGACGATTGATTGATACACCGCGCTCACATTAAGTAGATGGGCGCCACCGGTCGGCGGAAAAAGTGTCGGGCGCTGGTTGATCAGCTAGTCTCTGATGCGCAATCGCCTCAACGAGCGTATGATTCGCGACCCTTTGGCGATCCCTTCGTCGAAGACCCGTTTTCAAAGCGTCAGGCCAAGCCTGGCTCGACCACACCGGGAGGTGCCCAGAATGAAAGACCAAGACCAGAACGACAGCCAGGAAATCGGCCCAGCAGGCGAGAAGCTGCAAAAAGTCCTCGCCCGTATCGGCGTCGGTTCGCGCCGCGATGTAGAAGCCTGGATCACCCAGGGCCGAATCAAGGTCAACGGCAAAGATGCCACCTTGGGCCTGCGTGTCGACATGCACGATGCCATCACCATCGATGGCAAGGTGATCAAGCGCGAAGAGGCCGCCGAAACCGTGCGCCGCGTGATCATGTACAACAAGCCCGACGGCGAGATCTGCACCCGTGACGACCCGGAAGGCCGTCCGACCGTGTTCGACAAGATGCCGCGCCCCAAAGAAGGCCGCTGGATCAACATCGGTCGCCTGGACATCAACACCACCGGTTTGCTGATGTTCACCACCGACGGTGAACTGGCCAACCGCTTGATGCACCCGTCCTACGAAATGGACCGCGAATACGCCGTGCGTGTGCGTGGCGAAGTCGACGACGAGATGATCGAGCGTCTCAAGGCCGGCGTTGTGCTGGAAGACGGCCCGGCGCGTTTCACCGACATCAAGCAGGCACCGGGTGGCGAAGGCTTCAACCACTGGTACCACTGCGTGGTGATGGAAGGCCGTAACCGGGAAGTACGTCGCCTGTGGGAATCCCAGGGGCTGGTGGTCAGCCGCCTCAAGCGTGTGCGTTTCGGCCCGGTGTTTCTCAATTCCGACCTGCCGATGGGCCGCTGGCGCGAAATGAGCCAGTACGAAGTCGACATCCTGGCGGCCGAAGTGGGCCTCAAGCCGGTGGCAATGCCGCAGATGACCGCCAAGAGCAAGGACAAGCTGGAGCGGATGCAGCGTAAATCCTCGCGCCCGATGGGCAAGACCGAGCGCGTGCGTACGCTGCGTCCGGCTGCCGAAGGCGCGCCGATTGGTCCGCGCCCTTCGCGCGAGCCGCAGATCGAAGGCGAACGCCCGGCCCGCAAGCCTGCCCCGCGTCAGGACGGCGAGCGTGGTCCACGCTCGCCGCGTCCGGCCAACGGTCGGACTGAACGGGGTGAAGGGCGCGGTGCTCCGGCTGGCCGCGGTACGCCAGTCGCCGATCGTCCGGTCGACACCAAGCGTCCGGCCAAGCCTGCGCCGAAAAAGCGCCCGGGTATCGTCCTGGCCGATCGCGATGCGCCATCGGGTAAACGCCGTGGTGCACCGGCAGGTTCGGGTCAGCGTCCGGGGTTTGGGCGTCGCAAGCCGGAGTGATCGGCAGCCGCCCATGAAAAACGCCAACCTTCGGGTTGGCGTTTTTTTTTGAGCTGGCTTTAGTGATGGGGCGCAGGTGAGTCCGCCTTCGCGAGCAAGCCCGCTCCCACATTCGACCTTCAGTGGGCATAGCATTTGTGATCACTGGCGATCCAGTGTGGGAGCGGGCTTGCTCGCGAAGAGGCCAGCAGGCTCACCACCTCCCCTCAGGTTGCCCCTAAAGCACAAACCGCCCATCGAACATCGGCTCATTATCCAGCGCCAACACCCCTTTCTCGAAAATCAGATCCAGGTGATGGCTGCCCTTGGCCCCGCCGCCGAGCCCCAGGTGCAGGCCGCAATGGCGCTCCTCGAAACCGGCATTGCGGGCGTACAGGCTCTTGACCCCTTCGTTGGTGCCAATCCCCAGTTCCTCGATGCGGCGGTTGGACGGGTTGGCGTCCAGGTATTTGTTGAAATCGTGTTCCAGGCCCGGCACGTCGGTGGCGATTTTCTGGATGGTAGAGTCTTCGATCCACAGTTCCAGCGGCGATTGCAGCACGCCGTATTTGCGCGCGAACGGGATGGTGCTCAGGAAGGTGCCGACGAAATTCACCCGGCCATTGATGGTGTCGCTGTGGGTGGCGATTTCACCGGGGGCCAGGTCGTAGTTGCCGAGGCCGTTGATGTCGGTCCATTTCTTCACGCTGCCCAGGGCGGTGTCGAAATATGAACCATGGTCATCCTGGTAACTCAGGGTCGTCGCCTGGGACATGCGCCGGATCAGGTGACTGTTGAGCCCGGCGATACGCTGGGGAATCACGCTGAAGGTGTCGTAGAAGTAGTCGCCGTAGTCCTTGAACAGCAGCGATTTCTTCCAGTTGTCAGCCATCACGCCTTGCAGTGCGCGGACAAAGTCCGGGCCGTCGGGGCGCGGGTTGGGCAGGGTGGAAGAGTCGTAGAAGAAAATATACAGATCGCTGTCGGCAATGGCCTTGGACAGGCGTTCCGTGGGTTCAAGGTCCAGGCGCATGGCGCTGAACCGGAAGGGCGAGCCGCTGCCCGCCTGTTCGGCAATGGCGCCGGTCAGCGCTTCGTAGTCAGCGGTATGGCCGAGCAACACCTTGGCGGGCTGGATGCCGGCCAGGGCGGGATGGTGTTCGAGGTAGTAAAGGAAATGTGAGATGGCTCGTTGTGTGTCCATGCTTATTCTTCCCTGACAAGTTCATTAAACGTCCCTGACAACCGGCATGAGTGGCGGAGTCGACCGGCCGGATCGCCTCCGCCGGGCAGTGCCTACAGAGGCCACATCGCCGTGCCGAATGGAACGACGGCGTCGGCCTGCATCATTTCAACGGCGGCTTCATGGGTTGGGGCTTCAAACCATTCGTCCAGTTGCAGTTCGGTTTCCAAGTCTTTGTCCAGTGCTTGCATAGTGAATCTCCTAGATGACTTTTACGGAAAGTTGCGGCTCGATTCGGCGAATGCAAACAGGCCGGCGACGGCACCGCAGAACTTGTCGGCACGATGCCTTGGCAAGTCGATGAAAACCTAGTCGAGGGTTTTTTGGATTGCAAAAAAATAATTTTGTTTTTTTTGTTTGAACTTTTTGTTCCATTTTCAGCGACACCATTACCCATTCAAAAACAGCCGCCTGGGTGTTTTTTTAAATAGGTAGCTACCTACCGTCAATTTGCAGTCAATCCGCAAAAGATGGCTGCATGGCAACTCTGCGTTACGGCTTGTAAAGAAATGCTGACGAAAAATGCCCGTCGAGATGGCCGCAAACCCGGTTCCTCCGGGATGTAAGGAAAAGCTTCCGCGAAGCCTGCCCAGGCGGGCTTTCCAAGGCTCTGCCCCGCTTGTTTCCAATCGACCAGAAGGGTGAGATGCGCCCCATGCCTGTCGTGCAGGTGAATAACAAAAAGGAGGCGCAATGAACGCCGCAGCTCAGTTCCATTCCCCCCGTCGTGGCGTTTTTCGCGCTACACCCATCGAGGGCTCGCAAGGGCCTGGACATATTTTTGCAGCCGCCGCGCATGGTCTGGGCGGACACAGGCAATCCCGGCAAAGGGCACGCTGATCCGGTGGTGTCTGGCAGCAGGGGGGCAGCGGTGTACAATGCGCCGCGTTTTACTGTGACCCTTCGCGTACCCACGCACTTTCAAGGTTATCCGCCTTGTTCACTCCGCCACGCCACAAGCGTGTCGGGTTCGATTTCGTCACAGATAAAAACAAACAGGTGACGCATGACCGTTGTAAAAACGCTGAATTCCTGGTGCCTGCGCTGGGGTTTGATCGGCGCTGCTTGAGATCCGATTCGAGCGGCAACGTCTAACGAACATCATCAAACCTTGCGTGAGACCCTTTTCATGAGTGGACAAAACTCGCATTCGGGCGAGCTGAAACGCGGCCTGAAAAATCGCCACATTCAACTGATCGCCCTCGGTGGCGCGATCGGCACCGGCCTGTTCCTTGGCTCGGCGGGGGTGCTGAAATCAGCTGGCCCGTCGATGATCCTGGGCTATGCCATCTGCGGCTTCATCGCCTTCATGATCATGCGCCAGTTGGGCGAAATGATCGTCGAAGAGCCGGTGGCCGGTTCGTTCAGCCACTTTGCCCATAAGTACTGGGGCGGTTTCGCCGGCTTCCTGTCGGGTTGGAACTGCTGGATTCTCTACATCCTGGTGGGCATGTCCGAGCTGACTGCGGTTGGCAAGTACATCCACTACTGGGCGCCGGACATCCCGACCTGGGTTTCGGCGGCAGCGTTTTTCGTGCTGATCAACGCCATCAACCTGGCCAACGTCAAAGTCTTCGGCGAGGCCGAGTTCTGGTTCGCGATCATCAAGGTCGTGGCGATTGTCGGCATGATTGCCCTGGGCAGCTATCTGCTGGTCAGCGGCAATGGTGGTCCGCAAGCTTCGGTGACGAACCTGTGGGCCCACGGTGGATTCTTCCCCAACGGCGTGAGTGGCCTGGTGATGGCCATGGCGATCATCATGTTTTCCTTCGGTGGCCTGGAAATGCTCGGTTTCACCGCCGCCGAGGCTGACAAACCGAAAACCGTGATCCCCAAGGCCATCAACCAGGTGATCTACCGGATCCTGATTTTCTACATCGGCGCGCTCGTGGTGCTGTTGTCCCTGACCCCTTGGGACAGCCTGCTGACCACGCTCAACGCTTCCGGCGATGCCTACAGCGGCAGCCCGTTCGTGCAGGTGTTCTCGATGCTGGGCAGCAACACCGCGGCGCATATCCTCAACTTCGTGGTGCTGACCGCCGCGCTGTCGGTGTACAACAGTGGCACCTACTGCAACAGCCGCATGTTGCTGGGCATGGCCGAGCAGGGCGATGCGCCCAAGGCCTTGTCCAAGATCGACAAGCGCGGCGTGCCGGTGCGTTCGATCCTTGCGTCGGCGGCGGTCACGCTGGTGGCGGTATTGTTGAACTACCTGGTCCCGCAGCATGCGCTGGAGTTGCTGATGTCGCTGGTGGTCGCGACCCTGGTGATCAACTGGGCGATGATCAGCTACTCGCACTTCAAGTTCCGCCAGCACATGAACCAGACCCGCCAGACGCCGCTGTTCAAGGCGCTGTGGTACCCGTACGGCAACTACATCTGCCTGGCGTTCGTGGTGTTCATCCTGGGCGTGATGTTGTTGATTCCCGGCATCCAGATATCGGTCTATGCGATTCCGGTGTGGGTGGTGTTCATGGCTGTGTGCTATTGGATCAAGAACAAGCGCAGTGCCCGGCATGAATTGGCTGTGGCGGCTGCCACCAAGTAAGCAAGCCTGAAATACAACAAACCCGGCCAAGTGCCGGGTTTGTCGTTCAAGAAGGTACAAAACCTGTGTGAACACGGTCTGTGGGAGCAAGCCTTGCTCCCACAGACGTCTCCATAGGTCAGGCTCTCACAAGCCTCATCCCAGCGGTTTCGGTTATCCTGTGGGTCCTGATACCGGACACTTTCCATGCTGGCGATTTCCAACACCGTGCACATCCCGGACGCCGAGATCGAGCTGACGGCCATCCGCGCCCAGGGGGCCGGTGGGCAGAACGTCAACAAGGTCTCCAGTGCCGTGCATTTGCGCTTCGATATTCCGGCCTCGTCGCTGCCCGAGTTCTACAAGGAGCGGCTGCTGGCCCTGCGCGACAGTCGCATTACCAGCGACGGTGTATTGATCATCAAGGCCCAGCAATACCGCACGCAGGAACAGAACCGCGCCGATGCCCTGGAGCGCCTGACCGAACTGATCCTCAGCGCCACCAAGGTCGAAAAGAAGCGCCGCCCGACCAAGCCGACCCTGGGTTCGAAAAAGCGTCGCCTGGAATCCAAGACCAAGCGTGGCTCGATCAAGGCCGGGCGCGGCAAGGTGGACTTCTAGCCTTTCTCCCGTTCCTGGCGATGCCTCGGCGCCTGTCGGTACAGGTAGACGCTCAATGCCAACCCGCCCAGGGCCGCCAGTGCGGCGAACAGAAAGATCGAGGCAAAGCCGAAACCCGCGGCAATCGCACCGGCCAGCGGTCCGGTGATCCCCAGCGACAAATCAATGAACAGCGAATAAGCGCCCACCGCCGCCCCGCGGCTGGAGGCCGGCACCAGGTTGACCGCTTCCACGCCCAGCGCCGGAAACACCAGAGAGAAGCCGAAACCGCTCAACGCCGCGCCCGCCAGGGCCCAATGGGCATCCGGTGCAAGCCACAGCAGCAACAGCCCCAGGGTTTCCACCGACAGGCAAGCAATCGCCACACGAAAGCCGCCCAGACGGTTGATCAGGTTGCCGAACAGCAGGCGCGCTCCGATGAAGCTGGCGCCGAACAGGCTCAGGCACAGCACCGCGTTATCCCAGTGCTGCGTGGCGTAGTACAGGGTGATGAAGGTCGCGATGGTGCCAAACCCGATGGAGCCCAGCGCCAGGCCGCAGCCGTGTGGCAGCACGCGCCCCAGCACGTGCATGAATGGCAGGCGTTCGCCAGTGACGATGGGCGCGGCGGTTTTGCGCCAGGCCAATGCCAACCCCAGCAAACCGAGCAAGATAATGCTCACGCCCATGCTCCACAGCCCTAGCGCATTGACCAGCCACACCCCCAGCGGCGCGCCAATCGCCAGCGCGCCGTAACTGGCGATACCGTTCCAGGAAATCACCTTGGCGGTATTCGCCGCGCCGACCCGGCCAATGCCCCAGCCAATCGAACCGGAGCCCACCAGGCTTTCCGCGCTGCCGAGCACCAGGCGACCGATCAGCAGGCTGATCAGACTGAACGTTGGCAGGTGCGGTGTCCAGGCAGACACCAGCATGAACACGCCGCTCAGGCCGCAGCCGGCGAGGCCGAACATCACCGCGCGCTTGCTCCCCAGGTTATCGATGATTCGCCCTGCGTAAGGACGACTGAGCAGGGTGGCCAGGTATTGCACGCTGATCACCAACCCGGCGATCACTGCGCCGAAGCCCAGTTCGCCGTGGACGAACCCGGGCAGCACGGCCAGGGGAATGCCGATATTGAGGTAGCCGATGAAGGTGAACAGGACGATGGAAACGACTTGCAGCGTGACCGCCAGGGGGCGCTGGGAATCTGACATGGGAAGAGGTCCACGGAGCAGCAGGATAGATAGGCTGCTTATGATAACGGCGACCGTGGGCCCAGGGCGGGGAAAAGTAAAACTATTTGCCCAATGGTGGCTCAGCTGTCGTTCTGATCGCTGACCAGGCGTGTGGTCACCAGCGCGGCGATGGCGTTTTCTTCGCTGCCAAAGCGCGCCAGCAGGGCCGCTTGTTTCTCGGCAGGAAGGCGGGTCCAGATCTCGACCATTTTTTCGGCAGTGCCGATCAGCACGCTGGCCTGGGCTTCGCTGAAGGGAGGGGTGTCATCGGTCATGGAGGGCTCGGGATTCAGGCAGTGTGGAAAGCGCATCTTAGCGCTTTCCACACGGTCTGGTGGTGCGGGTCAATCAGTCTTCGCTGTCGGCCTGGCGGCGTTCAGTAGCTTCTTTGGGCTCGGGTTGCTGGGCGTCGGATTGGCCCCCGGCTTGTAGCGTGGTCGTCTGCTCAGTGTCGTGCAGGCTTGGGAAGGGGAGATTAGGGATCTCGTGCATATCGCGCTCCTCGCAAAGTCTGTGGATAGATCTGGTAGATCCGCGCTTTTAAAAAGCCTGGGCAGGATACCTCAGGAGAAATGACAAAAAGACTTTTAAATCCCACTGTGCCGACAAAAGGGGTTGTCTGGACAGGTCATGTTCAATAGTCGCCTCGCTTGCGAAATGCCCAGCGGCCAGCAATCAACGTGAAGGTGGCGACCAGCGCCACCAGGATCCAGAAGCCCTCGGGATCGCTGGCCAGCGGCACGCCACCGACGTTCATGCCAAAGAAACCGGCAATGATGTTGATGGGCAACGCCAATACCGTGACCACCGTCAGGGTGAACAGGGTGCGGTTGCTTTGTTCGTTGAGGTTGGCGGCGATTTCTTCCTGGAGCAGTTTGATCCGTTCGCTCAACGCGGTGAGGTCGTTGATGATCAGGGCGAATTCCTCGGTGGATTTGCGCAGTTCCTTGACATCTTCTTTCTGCAACCATTGCGGCGGGCGGTTGAGCAGGCGTAGCAATGAGCCCGGCTCCAAGGCCAGCAAGCGCTGCAGGCGCACCAGTACCCGGCGGTTGCTGCCCAGCTCGGCGCGGTTGGTGGACAGCCGCGAGGACAGCAACTGATCTTCGACCTGATCGACGCTCAGGCTGGTCTTGCGCACGATCTGGGTCAGCACTTCGCCTTGGTCGCGCAGCAAGTGCACGAGTAATTCCACTGGCGAGCGAAAGCACTCGCCGGCCTTCACCGACGAGCGCAGCTTGTCGACCGAGTGCAAAGGTTGCAGGCGCGCGCTGACAATCAATCGACTGTGCACGCAAACCCATAAGGTGGAGACATCCGAGGACACCAGGTTGCTGAGGTTGAACACGACATCGTTCACCACGGCCAGCAACGCCGAGTCGACATGCTCGATGCGGGTCGAGCGCGAGCCTTCGTGCAAGGCTTCGAAAAACTCCTGGGGTAGGGCCAGGTGACTTTTCATCCAGCGCTCGCACGCCGCGTGGGCCAGGTTCAGGTGCAGCCAGAGGAACTCATCCGTGTCTTGCGGGTGTTGCAGGCTCCGTAAGGCCTGGGCCGAATCGATCTCCTGGCCGCGCTCGCCGGGGTTGAAACGAAAACCATAAAGCAGGCCGAACAGATCCGGATCGCGGTGGCTTTGATCGATGCTGTGGTTCATGAAATCTCGCTGGCGGGAAGTGCCTGTCGCGGCTACAGGTTCACTTGAACGTCATCTTCGCAAGCTTTCTTGATGGTTTTGTGACAGTTCCCTTCACGCCGCCAAGCGGGTGCTACCGGCGGTCGCCAAGGCTCAAGAATGCCCCAGACAGGCCGATGGTATGTGCATATCCCCCCCGTATTCGGGTTGCGACGCGGTGTGTTGCGGACATGGAGGTCGGGACGTCGTTCCTGTTCTCCTTGCTTAGAGATTGCTCCCCATGATTCTACAAAAATCCCTTCGAGCCCAGATTCTCGCTCTGTTGAGCGGCAGCTTGCTGGCGATGTTGCTGATCGCCTTGGCGTCCTTTCATTTCCTTTCCAATGGTGTCCAGAGCTATCGCAACCTGATCGATGGACCGTTGCGTGCTTCGCAGTTGATCGATGAGGCCAACCTGCAGTTCAAGGTGCAGGTGCAGGAATGGAAAAACGTCCTGCTGCGCGGCAAGCAGCCGGCGGACCTGGATAAATACTGGAAGCAGTTCGAGGAGCGTCAGCGTGATGTCCAAGACATCCTTGGCCAATTGAGCGGGCGTGAGGGTGTGCCGGCGGCAATCAAGACGCGCATCGAGGCCCTGCGCGATGAGCATCATCAGTTGGGCGCTGCCTACCAAAAGGGCCGTGACGCATTTGTCGCCTCCGGTGGCGATGCGGCGGCGGGCGATGCGGCGGTCAAGGGCGTGGACCGCGCGGCCAGTGAGCAAATGAGTACGCTGGTGGTAGAACTGCGCAAGCTGGGCACCGAGCAATCGACGCTGATCAGCGCCAGCGCCGATCGCACGATTATGCTGGGCACCGTGATCATGCTGGTGTCGGGCGTACTGATCGGACTGTTCAGCCTGTGGCTGGTCAATCGCAACCTGGTTCAACCGATCCGTAACCTGATCGACTACGTGACCCGACTCAGTCATGGGCGTTTCGCCGAACGTGTGACGAGCAACCGTCAGGACGAGCTGGGCAACCTGGCAGTAGCGGCCAACACATTGCGCGATTTCCTGGCCGAAACCTTTACTCGCCTGCAACGCAGTGCCACGGAGCTGGACAGTGCCAGCGGTGAGCTCAATGCCATCGCCAGCCTGATGAGCCAGGGCACCAGCGAGCAATTCGAACGCACCGATCAGGTGGCGACGGCGATGAACGAAATGTCCGCCACGGCCCAGGAAGTGGCCCGTCATGCCGCCGACGCGGCGCGGGCAGCCGATGACGCCGATCAATCGGCGCAACAGGGCGAGAAGGTCATGCAGGGGACCATCCACACCATCACCCGGATGCGCGGCGAGATCGCCAACACGGCCACGGTCATCCGTCAGTTGGAAACCGACAGCGGGCGCATCGGCAAGGTGTTGGAGGTGATCCGCGGGATCGCCGAACAGACCAACCTGCTGGCCCTCAATGCTGCCATCGAAGCCGCGCGGGCCGGGGAGGCGGGTCGCGGTTTCGCGGTGGTCGCCGATGAGGTACGCAGCCTGGCACAACGCACGGCCTCGTCTATCATCGAGATCAACCAGATTATCCAGACTGTACAAACGGGGGCGGTGGACGCCGCTCAAGCCATTGAGAGCGGGCAGTCGCGCAGCGAAGAAAGTGTGGAGCAAGTGACCCAGGCCGGTGTGATGCTCGAACGCATCACCCAGGCTGTCGAAGCGATTCGCGACATGAACCGCCAGATCGCCACCGCAGCCGAAGAGCAGACTTCCGTGGCCGAAGACATTTCCCGCAACCTGACTGAAATCACCTGTATTGCCAGCACTAACCTGGACAATGTGCAGCGCACCGAAGCCGCCAGTCGGGATCTGCATGGCTTGTCGGGGCAGTTGAATGAAGTGACGGCGCGGTTGAGTGCCTGACGGTCGTTCGCGACAGTGATGGATAAACGCAAAAGAGCCGCGCAACCCTAAGGTTGCGCGGCTCTTTTTATTAATGCATCAGGTGTCTTGCTTGTTGCTCAAGACTTTGCCGGTCGTGGCATCGAAATCAACATCGAACTCTTTGCCGTCGGCGGTTTTCAATTCGACTTCATATTCATAACCGTTGAAGTGGTTATCCAGGTCAGTGTCGGTGATGGTGGCGCCCGGGTGCAACTTCAGGGCTTCTTCGTTCATCGATTCAAGGGACTTGATCTTGCCTTCCTTGACCAATTGAGGAATCTGATCGACGCGAACATCCGCCTGGGCCAGGCCGGCAGTCAGGGTCAGGGCAGCAGCGGTAAACAAGGCAGTCAACGTTTTCATAAGTTCTTTCCTGGGTGTCGTTAAGGGTGAGTCGTTTAAGTGGGCTCAGATTATCTGTGGCAACTTAATTCACCCTTAATTCGGAAAACTTGCAGCGACTGCACCGCTCCGGCCCTGATTCCTCAGTAACCGTTCTCCTCCAATAGTTGCGCCACACTGCCTGTTTCGGGACGCTTGAAGTACTTGAGCAACTCACTGGCACGGTTGGTGAAAATGCCATCCACGCCGGCATCCATCACTTTCTTGAAGTCCACCGGCTCATCCACAGTGTAGACATGCACCAGCAGACCTTGGTCATGGGTGTACTGGTTCATCCACGGCTGCACCAGGTCCGAATAACTCTGGCTGCCGCCATGGGTCAACATCGCCGAAGGACCGGTGCCGATGGCGCCCTGGGCCTTGGCGTACTGAATCCATTTTTCGAATTCAGCCTTGTCCTTGGGTTCCTGCTTGGCGTAATAGGCGGCTTTGTCCGTTTCGCCGGACTCGGCAAAAGGCACCTTGGACTTGGGCTCGATGTTGCCTTCGCCCACCCACAACAGCAGGATTTTCGGCACCTTCGGCATCTCTTTGTGCAGCAGTTCGAGACTGCTCTTTTCAAAGGTCTGCAAGACCACTTTGCCCTTGCCCTGGCCAACACCGGTGGCGCGCTTGGCCAGTTTGGACCCGGCGGGGCTCAGCCAACCGCGGTCCTGCAATTTGTCCTTCAGGTCGCGTTCGATACCGGGGAACAGCTTCGGCTCCTTGGTTTCGATGTACAGCCCCGGTTTATGCAGCGGGTTGCCTTCGGCAATGTTGATCACTTCGTCGAGGGTCAGGATTTTCAAGCCTGTGAACGAAGGGCGCGCGCGGTCCGGGTAAGCGGTGTTGAACCAACTGCCAGCATCGAGGGTTTTGAGCTCCGCCATGGTGAATTCGTTGGCGGTACTGTCCTTGCGCTCGGGGAACTTGACCGCGACGTCCGTGGTGCGCAGCAGGCTGTCGTCATGCAGGACGAACAACACACCGTCCTTGCTGCGTTGCAGGTCCAGTTCCAGGTAGTCGGCGCCCAGGTCGCGGGCCAGCTTGTAGGCGGCAGCGGTGGATTCCGGCGCGTCGAACGAGGCGCCGCGATGGGCGATCACGGCGGGGTGCGGAATCCCCTGGAGGGCCGCCAGGGCCTTGGGGCTAGGGGGCTCGGACGCTTGGGTCTGGCCGAAGCCGAGCAACAGGCTCAGCATCAAGGCGGTGCGGGTGAAGGTGACAGGCATGCTCGAAATCCTTTCGTAGGTGTATGCAAAAACCTATCTTTTAACAACTGAACGCTGTCGGCGCTATCGCCATACCGACATAAACTTGTGCAAAGAAGATTTTTCCCACGCATTTCCAGGCCGCTTTGCAGTACCCTTGCCCGCATCAGTTTCCCCGGCAGAGGGAAACCTTAAATCCTTTTCCGCTTGCCCTGCGTGTAAACCATCGATCAGACGTCCTGAGGGACGCATCCATGAGGTTTACCATGCGCACCACTTCGACATTCATCTGCCAGGCCGCCGATCAGCTCAAGGGTTTTGTCGGCCTGAACCGCAAGACCGGTCAATACATCGTACGTTTCAGCGAAGACGCCTTCGGCATGGACGTGGCCGACGACGGCATCATCCCCACCTGCGAATTTGTCTGGGCTCCCGTGGCGGACGGCACCATGGCCCTCAAGCGTGAGCGGATCCAGTTGTTGCTGGACCAGCACATCGACGACCGGATCAACCTTTGCGAACCTTTGCGGGTGTACATGGCCCGCAGCGACCTGCCGGAAATCGTGGCGGTGCGGCAGTTGGTGGAAGGCTGAGCCGCAATCTCGAATTGAGCAAGAGCCCCTGTGGGAGCAAGGCTTGCCCGCGATGGCGGCGGCACATTCAACATTGCAGCAAGCTGACCGACCGCCATCGCGGGCAAGCTCAGCTCCCACAGGGGATTTGTGCTGAAGGCAGGGTCTGTGAGCACCCCGAGATTCAGTGTGGAAGCAAGGCTTGCCCGCGATGGCGGCGGCACATTCAACATCGCAGCAAGCTGACCGACCGCCATCGCGAGCAAGCTCAGCTCCCACAGGGGAGTTGTGCTGAAGGCAAGGTCTGAGAGCACCCCGAGATTCAGTGTGGAAGCAAGGCTTGCCCGCGATGGCGGCGGCACATTCAACATCGCAGCAAACTGACCGACCGCCATCGCGAGCAAGCCCGCTCCCACGGGGGATTTGTGCTGAAGGCAAGGTCTGTGAACACCTCGAGATTCAGTGTGGGAGCAAGGCTTGCCCGCGATGGCGGCGGCACATTCAACATCGCAGCAAGCTGACCGACCGCCATCGCGAGCAAGCTCAGCTCCCACAGGGGAGTTGTGCTGAAGGCAAGGCAAGGTCTGTGAACACCTCGAGATTCAGTGTGGGAGCAAGGCTTGCCCGCGATGGCGGTGGCACATTCAGCATTGCAGCAAGCTGACCGACCGCCATCGCGAGCAAGCTCAGCTCCCACAGGGGAGTTGTGCTGAAGGCAAGGCAAGGTCTGTGAACACCTCGAGATTCAGTGTGGGAGCAAGCTCAGCTCCCACAGGGGATTTGTGCTGAAGGCAAGGTCTGTGAACACCTCGAGATTCAGTGTGGGAGCAAGGCTTGCCCGCGATGGCGGCGGCACATTCAACATCGCAGCAAGCTGACCGACCGCCATCGCGAGCAGGCTCAGCTCCCACAGGGGATTTGTGCTGAAGGCAAGGTCTGTGAGCACCCCGAGATTCAGTGTGGGAGCAAGGCTTGCCCGCGATGGCGGCGGCACATTCAACATCGCAGTAAGCTGACCGACCGCCATCGCGAGCAAGCTCAGCTCCCACAGGGGATTTGTGCTGAAGGCAGGGTCTGTGAGCACCTCGAGATTCAGTGTGGGAGCGGGCTTGCCCGCGAAGACGGTGACACATTCAGCATTGCAGCAAGCTGACCGACCGCCATCGCGAGCAAGCTCAGCTCCCACAGGGGATTTGTGCTGAAGGCAGGGTCTGTGAGCACCCCGAGATTCAGTGTGGGAGCAAGGCTTGCCCGCGATGGCGGCGGCACATTCAACATCGCAGCAAGCTGACCGACCGCCATCGCGAGCAAGCTCAGCTCCCACAGGGGATTTGTGCTGAAGGCAAGGTCTGTGAGCACCCCGAGATTCAGTGTGGGAGCAAGGCTTGCCCGCGATGGCGGCGGCACATTCAACATTGCAGCAAGCTGACCGACCGCCATCGCGAGCAAGCCCGCTCCCACGGGGGATTTGTGCTGAAGACAGGGTCTGTGAGCACCCCGAGATTCAGTGTGGAAGCAAGGCTTGCCCGCGATGGCGGCGGCACATTCAACATCGCAGCAAGCTGACCCACCGCCATCGCGAGCAAGCTCAGCTCCCACAGAGGATTTGTGCTGAAGGTAGGTTCTGCGAACACCCAGCTCCCCCATCAGGTTTTGTATCCTGGCATCAGGTTTGGCGTCGGAACGCATAATCGCGTTCGACCTTGCACACCCGCGTATGGCAATGGGTATACCAGGTGGAGCGGCCGCGCTCGCGGATCGCGCTGTGTTCGGGATGCTGCTTCCAGGCCAGGATCGCCGCTTCGCTGTTCCAGTAGGACACGGTGATGCCCAAGCCATCTTCGCCGCGCGCCGATTCGACGCCGAGAAACCCCGGTTGTTCTCTAGCCAATGCCAGCATGCGTTCGGCGGCTTCGGCGTAGCCTTGGTCCCCCTCAGTGCGCAGTGAGGTGAAAATCACGGCGTAGTAGGGGGCGCTCATGACGTTGTCCTGGCGCAGGCTTCGACAAACGCGCTGACCAGCGGCGGCACGCGCCCTTCCAGCGCAGCACGTTCAGGCTGGAACAGCGTGGCGACAAAGAACGGATGGTCCGGCAGCTCTACCGCGCGCAGGCCGCCGGCCGAGTCCCGGGCCACGGCGTGCAGGCGCTGATTGAACAAATCCTTTTCAAAATCCGGGTTGACCCCGAAGCGGCAATGGTAGCCCTCGAATACCATCAGGCGACCATAGGCCTTGGCAATCAACGAGTCCGCCTCGAGCTGAAGGCTGTCGATGGTTTCGACCAAGGCGCAGCTCAGCGGCGTCAGCAGCGCCCGTTCAGCCTCGGGATCGGTTTCGCCATGGGCGGCGTCGGCCCAACCCATCACGTTGCGGGCGTATTCCAGCACGGCATGTTGAAAACCACCGCAGGTGCCCAGGAAAGGGCGACGCTGTTCGCGGGCAAAACGAATCGCCTGCAAGGCGCCGTTTTCGTTTCGGTAGGGGCTGCCGGGCACGCACCAGATACCGTCGAAATCCTCCAGCACTGCGTTGTCGGCGATGAGCGGCGTTGCCAGCCATTGGACGTGAACGGCATGGCCGGTTTGCCCGCCGCCCAGCTCAATTGCGATGGGGATCGCGCGGTGAGCGGTGATATGTGGGTCGTGGTCGCCGACCAGGGCGATGTTTAAAGGACGTTGTTTTTCCATGAGAGGCTCGCCACTTGTTGATTCCTGGTCGCCACTATAGATTGGCGCTCACGCAATCAATATTGGCGTTTATCCAAGTGATCAATGCAGCGACGCACTATCGTCTGGACTATCCCGACCTGTCCCTGATCCTCGCGCTGGTTCGTGGCGGTTCACTGGCCCGAGCTGCTCGACTGCTGCAGGTGGACGTGTCCACGGTGTTTCGTTCGGTACGTCGACTGGAGGCGGCCCTGGGTCAGCCTTTGTTCGAAAAAAGCCGTTCCGGGTACTTGCCCACGAGTCTTGCCCAGGCATTGGCCGAACAAGCCGAGCGCGCCGAGCAGGCCTTGGAGGCGGCGCGGGTGGGGGTGGAGCAGGGCGGCGAGGTCATCAGCGGGACGGTACGCCTGACGTGCAGCGACTCGGTCCTGCAAGCGTTGTTGCTGCCTGCGCTGGCGCGCTTCATGCCCGCTTATCCGGCGTTGACTCTTGAGCTGAGCACCTCGAACGACTTCGCCAACCTGAGCCGCCGCGATGCCGACATTGCGTTGCGCCTGACCCGTACACCGCCGGAACACCTGGTCGGTCGAAAGCTGGGCAACGTGGCTTACCGGGTATGTGCCAGTGCCACGTACCTGCGTTCGGCGGATGCGATTGACCTGGCCGCCATGACCTGGATCGCGCCGGACGATTTCCTCCCGGACCACCCCACCGTGGCCTGGTGCCGCCAGCATCTACCCGGCGTGGTGCCCGCCTATCGCTGCAACAGCATGCTCTCTGTCACCGAACTGGTGCGAGCCGGCTTGGGTGTGGCGGCGCTGCCGGACTTTCTGATCGATGAACACCAGGGCCTGATGCCCCTTGGCGAACCGCTGGAGGGGTACGACACGGCCCTGTGGCTCCTGACCCGCCCCGACTGCCGGGCCTTGCGCTCGGTGGTGACCTTGTTCGATGAGCTGGGGCGCCATCTGCGCTGGCGCTGATTTTCAACGGGCAGGGTGTGCATGACGCAATGGATGACGGTCCCCAACGGTTATAGTGCCTTGAGCACCCGCCCTTGGCAGAGAACACCACGATGACGAAGTCTTCCATCCCCAACCCCGTTGACCATTTGCGTTTTCATCGCCCTCACGCGCATCTGGCGCCGACCTTTGGCAATGACCGTTTTGCGCTGAGGGCGGAGGCGTTCGCGCGTTTTTTCGGAACGCCGATGTTCCTCGGCGCGCAAACCTTGATCGTGCTGATATGGATCAGCCTGAACCTGGTGGGCGTCTTTCATTTCGACGCTTACCCGTTCATTTTGCTGAACCTGGCGTTCAGCCTGCAGTCGGCCTATGCCGCGCCGTTGATTCTGCTGGCGCAAACTCGCCAGGCCGCTCGGGACAAAGCCCAGGCGGAAGCCGATGCCCTGCATCGTGAGGCCTTGGCCATTGCCAACAGCGAGCGTCAGGCCCAGGCCGCGCAGAATACCGCGCAGTTGCTCGAATTGTTGGAGCAGAACACCCGTCTGACGGAAATGACCAAGGTATTGACCGAGCGTATCGACAACTTGACCACTGAAATGCACAAGAAGGTCGTGCACAACCCATCAATGCAGTAGCCCTTCATTCCTGGACTTGTTGATCAGGCCTGGTAACGGCTCAGGAACATGTCGAGGGCCGATTCGATCACCTGGGCCTGCTCATCCTGGGTCAGGCTGGGTTGCCCCATCGAAACCTGCGGCCAGAAGGCGAACGTCTTGAGCAGCCCATGCATTTGCTGGGCGGCAAATGCCGGTTCCACGGGTTTCAAGCGGCCATCGGCCTGGGCTTGGCGAATCCAGGTCGTCAGGCTTTCTTCACGCTGGCCCATGCGCGACACCATGTCCTGGGCTCGCTCGGGAGAGTGGATGGTTGCGGCGATGGCGATGCGCGCCAGGTCGAGGAAGTTCTCGTCCGCCAGCATGTTCAGTTTGGCTTGCAGCAACGTTTGAAGCTGTTCCCGTAGCGGCTTTTGCGGGCTGTAGGGCAGGTCCTGTTCTGCAGTAATGCTGTTCCATAACCGATTCAGAATTTCGGCAAACAACGCTTCCTTGCTCGGGAAATGGTTATACACCGTGCGCTTCGATACGCCGGCAGTCGCCGCGATCTTGTCCATGCTGGTGATCTCGAAACCGCTGCTACGGAATTCAGCAATCGCCGCCTGGAGGATGGCTTCGCGTTTTCGCTCGGTAAGGCGCTGCGGTACGGTCATGGGCAATTCGTCGGTTGAAAGGAGAGAACTTGCACTCGGAAGTTTACTTGCTCCCGGGATTCATGCAATCTAGAAACTACACCGAGTGGTGTAGTTTTCGAGTCAAGCGGCTGAGCGTGCATGCAACGGCCATCCAGCGTCCCACAACGGCGAAGCGCAATTGCGACGACGTCCCTGGAGTTATCGCACCATGACCATTCCTTCTCTTTCTACCGACAATCCATCTGCCCATGACGCATCCCTGCATGAACAGGGTAAATATCGCAATCATGCCTTCACGCCTCGGGAAGGTCTTGGCACCACCCTGCGCATCATCTGGAACATGATCTTCCACAAGCCGCGCACCACCCGGCCTGCGGGCGCCATCGAGGTTCAAGCGCTGACGCGCGCGGCGCTGCTGGCGGCGCCGAACAACAGCGTATTCCGTCTCGGTCATTCCACCGTATTGCTCAAGCTGCGGGACAAATTCTGGCTGACAGACCCGGTGTTCGCCGACCGCGCCTCACCCGTTCAATGGGCCGGCCCTAAGCGTTTTCATCAACCGCCCATCAGCCTGGAAGAGTTGCCGCCGATCGAAGCGGTGATCCTTTCCCATGATCATTACGATCACCTCGATTATCAGGCCATCCTCAATCTGGCAGCCAAGACCCGCCACTTCCTGGCGCCCCTGGGCGTGGGCGACACCCTGATCAAATGGGGCGTCGACGCCAGCAAGGTGCGTCAGCTGGATTGGTGGCAAGGTACCGAGGTGGACGGTATCGAGTTCGTTGCCACGCCTTCCCAGCATTTTTCCGGGCGTGGCCTGTTCGACAGCAACAGCACCTTGTGGGCCTCGTGGGTGATGATCGATGGCGCCACGCGAATTTTCTTCAGCGGCGACACCGGCTACTTCGAGGGTTTCAAACGCATCGGCGAGCGATATGGCCCCTTTAACCTGACCCTGATGGAAACCGGCGCCTATAACGTCGATTGGCCCCACGTCCACATGCAGCCGGAGCAGACCCTGCAGGCTCATATCGATCTCAAGGGCCGTTGGCTGCTGCCGATCCACAACGGTACGTTCGACCTGGCGATGCATGCCTGGTATGAACCCTTCGATCGCATCCTGGCCCTGGCCTGGGAGCGCAATGTTTGCATTGCCACGCCACAAATGGGCGAGGCATTCACCCTGACGCAGCCGCAACGTGGCCGCGCCTGGTGGTTGGACGTGGAACCCTCGGCGTACCAGGACCAGGCTGGTATCGCCTAGCACTCACAGGATTGGCGTTATTCAATCATCGCGTAATCGGAGCGCCCCATCGGGTCCGGCGTCGCGCCCTTGATGTTCATGCCGCGCCCCGGTGCGAAGCCGGGGAAGAACACCAGGCCTTCGGCCTCCAGGCGAAACGCCAGGGCCAGGCGAGTCACATCGAGCAACTCGCCTCCGGCCTCGAAGCGGCGGATGGCCTGGACCGAGACGCCGGATTGGCGGGACAGCTCCTCGACGCTCCAGCCCAGCATGGCGCGCGCCTGTGCACTGTGAGCAGGGGTGAATTGATAGACAGCGATGCGTTCCAGGGTGGTTTTGATTGCAAGAGAGGCCATGGGGGGCTCCAAAGCTGTGGGATTAAAAAAACACTGTGTTTTTGTACAGTTGTTTTGAATCCCGATCAATCTCATTTTTTTGATCAATGACCGGCGGTCTTATCCAGCCAGGCGCTGGGGGCGTGGCCCAGTACGCGACGAAACATCGTGGAGAAAGCCGCAGGGCTGTCGTAGCCCAGGTCCAGGGCGATTCTGGTCACTGAGTTGCCGATGGCCAATCGGGACAATGCCGACATCACGCAGGCTTGTTGTCGCCATCGACTGAAACTCAACCCGGTTTGCTGGCTGAACAGGCGATTGAATGAGCGCAAGCTGATATGCAACTGCGCCGCCCATTGCACGGGCGAGACGTGGGCGTCCGGGCGTTTCAGAAATGCCTGGCACAGGCCGAGCAGGCCCGGGTCTTGGGGCAGTGGAAGGTGCAACGGCAGATGGGCGCTGCGCAGCAGTTCGTGCAGCAGCAGATCGATCAACGCGCCATCGCGTCCAACCTCGTCGTAGTCCAGCGCAAGCTCCACGGCTTCCATCAGCAACTGGCGCATCAGGGGTGACACGCTGATGACCTGGCAACGGGCGTCCATGGCCGTTACCGCAGCCGGTTCGATATACAAACTTCGAGTGCTGACGCCCAGCATCAGCACCTCATGGGCAACCCCGGGCGGGATCCACACCGCCCGTTGCGGCGGCACCACCCAATTGCCGTCCGCCGTGCTGACCTGCATCACCCCGGTGGCGCCATAGAGCAACTGCGCGCGGCGATGGCGATGCGATGGCAACACTTGTCCGTGAGCGTAATCGGTGCCAATGGCAACGACGGCCCTGGGTGTCGCATCCAATAAATCGATCGAAGTGTTGCGCATCGATGAGCCACTCGTGTCTGGCGTAAACGCGAACATTATTGGCCTGTTTGCTACAGCTGGCCAAGCTTCGCTGACCTATCGTGGGCGCCTCCTATTCCACGGATTCTCCTCGATGTTCTATGTATTGCTTGCCTGCTTCGGCTGCTTGAGTGGTGTGACGGCTGTGTTGTTCGGCTTCGGCGGCGGATTCGTTGTGGTGCCCTTGCTATACCGCATGCTCACCGCCAGCCACGGCGCTGACGACCCTATCGGCCAATCGGCGATGCATATTGCCGTGGCCACCTCGACCTGCGTGATGATCGTCAACGCGCTGATCGCCACGGTGAAACATCAGCGCGCTGGTAACCTCATTCGCCACTACGTGTGGCCGTTGGGCGGCTTCATCGGCCTGGGCGCTATTGTCGGCGCCATTGCAGCGATGTGGGCGAGTAGCGAAGTCATTCGCTATGCCTTCATCGTTTATCTGGGCGTGACCATTCTGGATTGCTTGTTCAGACGCGGTTTTCTGACACAGTCTGACGCTGTAATCCCACGGCGATTGGGCAGGGCAGAGGTCTCAGTAGGCGGAATCAGCATCGGCGCTATCGCCACTTTTCTGGGCGTGGGTGGCAGTGTCATGACCGTGCCGTTATTGCGTCGTTGCGGGCTGAACATGTCGCGCGCGACGTCCATGGCTAATCCACTAAGTTTGCCGGTTGCGGTGGCCGGGACGCTGACTTACATGGCCATGGCCGGTTTTACCGAGTTTGATTTGGGACCGTGGTTTGTCGGTTACGTCGACTTGATGGCCTTCGCTGTGCTGACACTCGGCGCGTTAGTGGGGATTCGTCTGGCAACGCCGTGGATCGGGCGGATACCCGATCAATTGCATGCGTGGGTGTATGTGGGGTTATTGCTGGTGGTAATGGGCGGAATGTCGCTGGGATAGGGTTGCTATTTACCTACCAACCCCGGCGCTTCCCGAATAATGAAGTGATCCAGGTTCTCGATATTGGCACTGAACACCCCGAACGTTTCTTCCGGGTTCTTCTTGCTCGGCACCTGTTTCAACTCCGGCGTCACGCCATAAAAGAAGCAATACAACGGCGCGTCACTGTCGACGGCATGCTTGATCTCTTCCAGGAACGCTTTGCGCTTGCGGTAGTTATCGATCAGCTTCTTGCTCAGGTAAACGTTGACTGAGTAAGGCTTCTTCTTCGCCTCGTCCGGTTGCTTGAACCAGATCTTTGCTTCGAAATCGATGCGAAAGCTTTGCGTGTAATCCTTTATCTCCTTGATCTTGCCCCAGTAAATCAAGCCCTTGTTGTCCTGCAAGTACTCGATCTTCTTGAAGAACGATCCATAGGGCGCGGTGTGCTCGCCAATCTTCAACAGCTTGCGCTTGAGCAGGTCCTTGTCTGTGAAGTTCGACACAAAACACTCCACCGGGTGGGCGAAGACGCTGGTCTTGTCGGGTGTCGAATCATGGGCGGAGTGGGCGTCATCACCATGGGACGATACGGAGGGGGACGTAGGCCGAGTCGCTGCTTCAACATCCTTCGACGGATCGGACGGCTTACGTATGTACTGACGCCGAGTCAGCAACAGCTCCGACGGAAAATGCTCCTCACGGTCGTCATCCGTTTCCGCCTCAACACTTTCCGCATCCAGCCCCGGCGTTTTCGGACTGACATAAGGACAGCCTTCGATATGCCGGGTAGTTGGCTGATTCTTGAAATGTGGCGTGCGGATGTAATTGACGTTCTTGGCGTTGAACGTCGTCAGCCGATTGTCCTCATCAAACGCCGCCCGACAGGCATCATTGGGGCACTGAAAGCGCTCCTTGGCCGAATCGAAGGCCATGGTCTCGTCGAAATTCAGATCCCGAACGTCATAGATCGAAAGCTTGGTATCGAGGCTGAGGCAGTGGGCAGTGTCGAATTTCATCGGGGCTCGGGTCCATGAGAGGAAGTGTATTAATACCGAAGGACGCGACGGGCTGCACCCAAAGTTTCAACACACCACAACCCCCCTGTGGGAGCGAGCCTGCTCGCGATTCCCAAACCCAACCCAACCATCAAGCCTGCCACCCACCTGCGCCCTGACACCAACCTGTGGCGAGGGGATTTATCCCCGCTGGGCTGCGTAGCAGCCCCGGTTTTACGGCCCCAAACTCGGATAAATCGGTATCATAATGCCGGTTATAGCTCAACCTTTCAGATAACCGGCAATATATTGCCGGAAGCAGTAAATGGGAAACTTCTATGAAAGAGAGCATCGGTGAACGGCGCAGGGAAATCATTAGAGTGGTGATCACCAAGACCGGCAAGCCTTATCTGGAGGCGCGCAAGCCTGGGCGGTTGAAGGGAAAGATTCGGATGCCAGCGGATTTTGACCGCACCCCCGAGGACATCATCGAGGGTTTTGAGGGCCGGCTCTGAGTGCAGACGAGTCTTCCTGATCTGAGATTTCAGCAGGCACCTCAGCCATGCAGGCCTCGTCAAACTCTCGCATGGTGGCCTTGTCGATAGTACCGATTTTCAGCAGTGCTTCGGCCGAACTGTGGATCGACTTGAAGGCCTCACTTCTGATTTTTTTCGTCATTACATATCCCCATATATTTTTTCGTCCAACAGAAACTAGCTGTTTCCCGAAACCACTATTCCACACCGCCAAAGCGGCGCGAACCTGCTCGCGATTCGCAAAACAACGCAGCAACCAAGTCCTACACCAACCTATGACCTGACACCTGTGGCGAGGGAGCTTGCTCCCGCTGGGCTGCGCAGCAGCCCCAATTCAATATTCCCAACAAAAAACCGCCGCCCGAACACGGACGACGGCTTCCGATTGAATCTCAGAACCCTCGCAAAATACGAGAAGCTCTCCGCCACCAGGATTCATGCTGACTAAACGGATCATCCACCAGCACCGCCGGCATATCCCGCAAGCGAATCCATGGCTCATCCTGCCAGTGCAACATGCAGAGCGACATCTTTGGCCAATCCAACACGCTCAACGTCGGCCGCTCCACCTTATGCGAGTGGCGCTCATCCCGCAGGGTTGGCACTATCTGATGCGTGATCCACTCACGCAGCAATCGATACTCAGGGCAGTAGTGATAAACCAGCAATGCATAGACGCCCGACTCGCTCAGCATCAGACGCTCTTCAGTCAAACCGTGGACATGCACGAGCATCATCCGGCGCTGATCAGGGTCAAGCTTGCGTGTCATGCGCTCATCAAGGTGCTTGCTCATAAAGCGACCCAAATCTGAGGCACTGAACCAAGCTTGGTTTTCAACCAAGAGGGTATGCAGATGGAGGTTGTGACGGGTGAAAACCGCCGGAATGTAAGCATCAGGCATGATGGGTCTCCGAGGTATACGGAGAGCAGAGCAGCGTTCTTGTGGGCATAACCACCTCTACGTTCGAAGGTTAGCGGCGCGAGCCCGACGTAGAGGATGCAAGAAAAATCCCAACAAGCTATTGCCCTGCACAGAATGACTAATGTCCTTAGACAGTACGCGGTTCTATGTTTGGCGATTAGCTACTACGTTGGGCGTTTCTTAGGCACCTGCGACTAAGATAGGTAACGAGACGATACGGCGTCAATGCGGAAAGATTCTGAGTTTTTCGTAGGGTAAAGGTAGTGTGCCGGTCCCAGAGTTAAACGCAGTTTTGGTCCTGTAGAAATACAAAAACCCCGTTTTCACGGGGTTTTTAGTTATGCGTGGAGCCTAGGATTTTTCTTTCGGATCAATCCCAGCTCAAAGCCCCACCGGTCTGATACTCAATCACGCGCGTCTCAAAGAAGTTCTTCTCTTTCTTCAAGTCCATGATCTCGCTCATCCAAGGGAACGGGTTAGTCGTACCTGGATACTCTTCCTTCAACCCAATCTGCGACAAACGACGGTTAGCGATGAACTTGAGGTAGTCCTCCATCATCGCCGCGTTCATGCCCAGCACGCCGCGAGGCATGGTGTCGCGGGCGTATTCGATCTCCAGTTGGGTCCCTTGCAGGATCATCTGGGTCGCTTCTTCCTTCATCTCGGCATCCCACAGGTGTGGGTTTTCGATTTTGATCTGGTTGATCACGTCGATGCCGAAGTTCAGGTGCATGGATTCGTCGCGCAGGATGTACTGGAACTGCTCGGCGACGCCGGTCATTTTGTTGCGGCGGCCCATGGAAAGGATCTGGGTGAAGCCGCAGTAGAAGAAGATGCCTTCCAGGACGCAGTAGTAAGCGATCAGGTTGCGCAGCAACTCTTTGTCGGTGTCCGGGGTGCCGGTTTCGAACTTCGGATCGGAGATCGAACGGGTGTATTTCAGGCCCCAGGCGGCTTTTTTCGCGACCGATGGGATCTCGTGGTACATGTTGAAGATTTCGCCTTCATCCATGGCCAGCGATTCGATGCAGTACTGGTAGGCGTGGGTGTGGATCGCCTCTTCGAACGCCTGGCGCAGGATGTACTGGCGGCATTCCGGGTTGGTGATCAGGCGATACACGGCCAGGACCAGGTTGTTGGCAACCAGGGAGTCGGCGGTGGAGAAGAAGCCCAGGTTGCGCATCACGATGCGGCGCTCGTCGTCGGTCAGGCCTTCCGGGGTTTTCCAGAGGGCGATGTCGGCGGTCATGTTGACTTCTTGCGGCATCCAGTGGTTTGCGCAGCCGTCCAGGTACTTCTGCCAGGCCCAGTCATATTTGAATGGCACGAGCTGGTTGAGGTCGGCGCGGCAGTTGATCATGCGCTTTTCATCGACGGCGACACGGGCGGAGGCGCCTTCGAGTTCGGCGAGGCCTTCGGCAACGTCGAGTTTGTCGAGGGCGGCCTTGGCGCGAATGATCGCGGCCGAGTCGCTGGCCGTCACGGCCCGTGCTTCGAGGGCGGCGGCACCGCCGGCGCTGTCGAGGCGGTCCATGTTGGCTTCAGAAGCGTGGCCGGCGTTGGCGCCTTTTACAGCAACTTCGCCGTCTTCTTTGTCGAATTCGTCCCAGCTCAGCATGACGTGTCGTCTCCTGCGTGAGGGCCAGATGCCCGATGAAGGCCTACTGGCCGCGGTGGATCTTGGAAAAATCGTTTGTTGCAGCAGCTGACGCAGGCAATAAACAGAAAAATGTACGGGTCATTCCGGAGCGGCTGTGAACGCGAGGAGGCGATTGGCCTCTGCGTGGGCTCCAGGTTGGCGTGATCCCCTGTAAGGGAATATTGCAGGCCCGTTTAAGGCGGCATTATAAGGACTTTTTTGCCTACGTGCTGCGACGAAATAGCTCACAGAAGGGGGCGCGGGCGGCATATCCGCGTGGGAGCGAGGGTTTACAAGGCTTTGGCCGCTGAAGATTTTTTTTGCATGGAGCGGATCGCGGTTTTTTTTGATCAAAAAACCAGCGGTTTTTGCGGTTTTGCACTACATGTTGTGTTTGTGGAGGGTTTTCGGCGGTTCCAGACACAACCAGGCCCGATCGAAACCGGGCCATGGAAAATGTCAGTAATGATCAGCCGATGCGGGCTGAACGGGTGCGATCGTAGCCATCGGCGGCAACGGTAGCAGAGCCGGTGCGGCTGTAGCCGTCCTCTGCGACGGTAGCGGAGCCGGTGTGGTCGTAACCGTCTTCGGCGACGGCGGAGCCAGTGCGATCAAACCCGTCGGCGGCGAAGGTATTGGCGGCCAGTACGGACAGGGTCAAGGCCAGGATCAGGTTGGTTTTCATGGTGGTTGCTCCAAATTCCTTTATTAAGTCAATCAGCCGTTGGAGCAGCCGTTGCCCATGATGCTGTAGCGCAGGATGTGGCGCTGGCCTTTTGAATCTTCATATTCCATCTTCGCCGGGACCACTTCGCAGACGTTCGGGATCTCGCTCATGGAGATGACTTTGGCGATGTCCAAGTGGGTGGAGTAGGTGTACTCCTCAATGGCCGGTTTTTGCTGTGCAGCATCGGTCGGGGCCTCGTCTGCCATCGCGGTGGCGCAAAGGCTGCCGAGGACCAGAACCCATAAAGCTTTCATCTAATTCACCTTTCTTGAGGTCGAGTGGGGTCACGCAACCTTTTTAGGGTTGCGTGTGGAGCTGATTTTGGAAGTTTGATTAACGGCCTTCGTGGGGGCTGTGTTGCGCTAATCGTGTTTGCCGGTTGGCGAGGTGGATTTTAGAAGGTGAGGGTGGGCGCAAAAAGCCGTGGTTTTGATAAACACTGTTGGTTGATCTGGTAATAATCGCTGCAGATGGGGGGCTGTGCATCTATGTTGGATGTGCTGCCGTCATCGCGAGCAAGCTCGGCTCCCACTGACTCGGCTCCCGCAGGCTCGGCTCTTACACAGGAAAATGCCGGCAGGCAGAGGCTTGCACGTTAGTACCGACATTTTGTAGGGACTTGTTACTACCATCGTCGAATGGTTCTATAGGCCCGCCCCGGGCTACAACGGGATCATACAAAAACAACTATTCACCGAGGTAAGAAAGATGAGTGCGGCTTCTGTGTATCCCGTTCGTCCCGAGGTTGCGGCCAATACGCTGACTGACGAGGCGACCTACAAGGCCATGTACCAGCAATCGGTCGTCAACCCCGACGGTTTCTGGCGCGAGCAGGCCAAGCGCCTCGATTGGATCAAGCCTTTCACCACGGTGAAGCAGACGTCCTTCGACGATCACCATGTCGACATCAAGTGGTTCGCCGACGGCACCTTGAACGTTTCCTACAACTGCCTCGACCGTCACCTGGCCGAGCGCGGCGATCAAATTGCGATTATCTGGGAGGGCGATGACCCGGCCGAGAGTCGCAACATCACCTATCGCGAACTGCATGAGGAAGTCTGCAAGTTCGCCAACGCCCTGCGTGGCCAGGACGTGCACCGTGGCGACGTGGTGACCATCTACATGCCGATGATCCCTGAGGCCGTGGTCGCCATGCTGGCCTGTGCCCGGATCGGTGCGATTCACTCGGTGGTGTTCGGCGGTTTCTCGCCGGAAGCGCTGGCCGGCCGGATCATCGACTGCAAATCCAAAGTGGTGATCACCGCCGACGAAGGCGTTCGCGCCGGCAAGAAGATCCCGCTCAAGGCCAACGTCGATGACGCGCTGACCAACCCGGAAACCAGCAGCATCCAGAAAGTCATCGTGTGCAAGCGCACGGCTGGCAACATCAAGTGGAACCCGCACCGCGACATCTGGTACGAAGACCTGATGAAAGTGGCCGGCACCGTTTGCGCGCCGAAGGAAATGGGCGCCGAGGAAGCGCTGTTCATCCTCTACACCTCCGGTTCCACCGGCAAGCCCAAGGGCGTGCAGCACACCACGGCCGGCTACTTGTTGTACGCGGCGCTGACCCATGAGCGGGTGTTCGACTACAAGCCAGGCGAGGTCTACTGGTGCACCGCCGACGTAGGTTGGGTCACCGGCCACAGCTATATCGTCTACGGCCCGTTGGCCAATGGCGCGACCACGCTGCTGTTCGAAGGCGTGCCGAACTACCCGGACATTACTCGGGTGGCCAAGGTTATCGACAAGCACAAGGTCAGCATCCTCTACACCGCGCCGACCGCCATCCGCGCGATGATGGCTTCGGGCACCGCCGCCGTCGAAGGTGCTGACGGCAGCAGCCTGCGCCTGTTGGGTTCGGTGGGCGAGCCGATCAACCCGGAAGCCTGGGACTGGTACTACAAGAATGTTGGCAAGGAACGTTGCCCGATCGTCGACACCTGGTGGCAGACCGAAACCGGTGGCGTGCTGATCAGCCCGTTGCCAGGCGCCACGGCGTTGAAGCCAGGTTCGGCCACGCGTCCGTTCTTCGGTGTGGTGCCGGCGTTGGTGGACAACCTGGGCAACCTGATCGAAGGCGCCGCCGAAGGCAACCTGGTGATCCTCGATTCGTGGCCGGGCCAGGCGCGTACGCTGTACGGCGACCATGACCGTTTTGTCGACACCTACTTCAAGACTTTCAGTGGCATGTACTTCACCGGTGACGGTGCGCGTCGCGACGAGGATGGCTACTACTGGATCACCGGTCGGGTGGATGACGTGCTCAACGTGTCCGGCCACCGCATGGGTACGGCAGAGATCGAGAGCGCCATGGTCGCCCACCCGAAAGTCGCCGAAGCGGCGGTGGTCGGTGTGCCGCACGACATCAAGGGGCAGGGCATCTATGTTTATGTCACCCTCAATGCCGGCGAAGAAACCAGCGAGGCCCTGCGCCTGGAACTGAAGAACTGGGTGCGCAAGGAAATCGGTCCGATTGCTTCGCCAGACGTGATCCAGTGGGCGCCGGGGCTGCCGAAAACCCGTTCCGGCAAGATCATGCGCCGCATCCTGCGCAAGATCGCCACGGCGGAGTACGACGGGTTGGGTGATATCTCCACCCTGGCCGACCCGAGCGTGGTGGCGCATCTGATCGAGACGCACAAGACCATGAACGTTGCCTGACGGTAACCCGTAAAACCGAAAGCCCCGCCCGGCAGTGCCGAGCGGGGCTTTTTTATGGGTGCGGCGTGGCCCCTTGGGGAGAGGGATTTATTCCAGATTTGTGGGAGCAAGGCTTGCCCGCGATGCAGGCGATGCGGTCCTTCAGAAACCGAGGCGCCTGCATCGCGAGCAAGCTTTGCTCCCACAACTCAGCGAGTCTGGAGCAATCTGCGAATAAATATCGGCGTTTAAAGTAGGAGGTGTCTGAACGTTACCGGTTTTTCGAAATGTGTAACCAAAGGCGCCACAACGGGGCGATGTGAAACGCCAAGCCCCGTTACAGAGCGGCGCCAGGCGTCTCCTGAAATAAGCCGACACGCTGTGCTTGCCGGATTAGAAGGGTTTGCGAATAATGGGCCCGCTATTTGCAGCATAGATCGGTTTCCCTTCTTTTGCTCTTGCATGAATTTGCTGGGCTGTCAATGCGCTCGAACCGCTTTCTCGGTGCTTCTGTAATTTGTTGTCGCATTGAAGAAATATCGACTTCGGGCCTGTCGTTAGAATGCCGATCACTCGCTCGTCGTGGCTTGCGTTGAAATAATCGTGAGCTTCCTAGGACGCAGCACCAAAGTTCGTTTCACCATTCGCATATTGGGCTGTTGCTCACTCTGCCGTTTTTGCCCTTTACCGATGGAGTTCCAAGATGAAGAAACTTGTGCTGCTTGGCGCCCTGGCACTGTCCGTGCTGTCCCTGCCGACTTTCGCTGATGAGAAGCCCCTGAAGATTGGTATCGAAGCGGCCTACCCTCCGTTCGCCTCGAAAGCCCCGGATGGCAGCATCGTCGGTTTCGACTACGACATCGGCAATGCGCTGTGCGAAGAGATGAAGGTCAAGTGCGTGTGGGTCGAGCAAGAGTTCGACGGCCTGATCCCGGCGCTCAAGGTTCGCAAGATCGACGCGATCCTGTCCTCCATGTCGATCACTGAAGATCGCAAGAAGTCGGTTGATTTCACCAACAAGTACTACAACACCCCGGCTCGTCTGGTGATGAAGGCCGGTACCCAGGTCAGCGACAGCCTGGCCGAGCTCAAGGGCAAGAACATCGGCGTGCAGCGCGGTTCGATCCACGAGCGTTTCGCCCGTGAAGTCCTGACCCCGCTGGGCGCCGAGATCAAGCCGTACGGTTCGCAGAACGAGATCTACCTGGACGTGGCCGCCGGCCGCCTCGACGGCACCGTGGCAGACGCTACGCTGTTGGATGACGGCTTCCTCAAGACCGATGCCGGCAAGGGCTTTGCATTTGTAGGTCCAGCCTTTACCGACGAGAAATACTTCGGCGACGGTATCGGTATCGCGGTTCGCAAGGGCGATGCCCTGAAAGACAAGATCAATGGCGCGATCACCGCCATCCGCGAGAATGGCAAGTACAAGCAAATCCAGGACAAATACTTCGCTTTCGACATCTACGGCAAGTAACGACGTCCCGCCACTCGTGCGAAATGGCGCAAGCAACAGGATCTCTGCGGTTTGCGCCATTTTTTCATCCCACTTTCGAGGACCTGAATCATGTTGAAAGGCTACGGGGCTGTCATCCTCGATGGCGCATGGTTGACGCTTGAGCTCGCCTTGTCGTCCATGGCCCTGGCCATCGTCCTGGGGTTGATCGGCGTTGCGTTGCGCCTCTCTCCGGTACGCTGGCTGGCGTGGCTGGGCGACCTGTATGCCACAGTCATCCGCGGCATTCCCGATCTGGTGCTGATCCTGTTGATTTTCTACGGCGGCCAGGACCTGCTCAACCGCGTGGCGCCGATGCTCGGCTACGACGACTACATTGACCTGAACCCATTGGCGGCCGGTATCGGCACCCTGGGCTTCATCTTCGGTGCCTACCTGTCGGAAACCTTCCGCGGAGCCTTCATGGCGATCCCCAAGGGGCAGGCCGAGGCGGGCATGGCGTACGGCATGAACGGGTTCCAGGTGTTTTTCCGGGTGCTGGTGCCGCAGATGATTCGCCTGGCGATCCCGGGCTTCACCAACAACTGGCTGGTGCTGACCAAGGCCACCGCGCTGATTTCGGTGGTGGGCCTGCAAGACATGATGTTCAAGGCCAAGCAGGCGGCGGATGCCACGCGCGAGCCTTTCACCTTCTTCCTCGCAGTGGCGGCGATGTACCTGGTGATCACCAGTGTCTCGTTGCTGGCATTGCGTCACCTTGAGAAGCGCTACTCGGTAGGCGTAAGGGCGGCTGATCTATGATCTTCGACTACAACGTCATCTATGAAGCCTTGCCGCTGTATTTCAGTGGCTTGCTGACCACCCTGAAGCTGTTGGCCCTGTCGCTGTTCTTCGGCCTGTTGGCGGCGTTGCCCCTGGGGCTGATGCGGGTGTCCAAGCAGCCGGTCGTCAACATGACGGCCTGGCTCTACACCTACGTGATCCGCGGCACGCCGATGCTGGTGCAGCTGTTCCTGATCTATTACGGGCTGGCGCAGTTCGTCAGCGTGCGCGAAAGCTTCCTCTGGCCGTGGCTGTCCAGCGCGACCTTCTGTGCGTGCCTGGCGTTCGCCATCAACACCAGTGCCTACACCGCCGAAATCATCGCTGGCAGCTTGCGGGCCACGCCCAACGGTGAGATCGAAGCGGCCAAGGCCATGGGCATGTCGCGCTACAAACTGTATCGCCGGATCCTGCTGCCATCGGCCTTGCGTCGGGCGCTGCCGCAATACAGCAACGAAGTGATCATGATGTTGCAGACCACCAGCCTGGCCTCCATCGTGACCCTGATCGACATCACCGGTGCCGCGCGCACGGTGAACGCGCAGTACTACTTGCCGTTCGAGGCCTACATCACGGCCGGCGTTTTCTACCTGTGCCTGACCTTCATCCTGGTGCGCCTGTTCAAACTGGCCGAGCGCCGCTGGCTGGGTTACCTGGCCCCGCGCAAGCACTGATAACGCATCGATCCGATCGACTGCTCAACGACTGACGTTTTGTGAGAACCGACCGCATGTACAAGCTTGAAGTCCAAGACCTGCATAAACGCTATGGCAGTCACGAAGTGCTCAAGGGCGTGTCCCTGAAGGCCGCCGCCGGCGATGTGATCAGCATCATTGGCTCCAGTGGCTCCGGCAAGAGTACTTTCCTGCGTTGCATCAACCTGCTCGAGCAACCTCACGCTGGCAAGATCCTGCTCAACAACGAAGAGCTGAAACTGGTTGCCGGCAAGGATGGCGCGTTGAAGGCCGCAGACCCCAAGCAACTGCAGCGCATGCGTTCGCGGCTGTCGATGGTGTTCCAGCATTTCAACCTGTGGTCCCACATGACTGCGCTGGAAAACATCATGGAAGCGCCGGTGCATGTGCTGGGCGTGGCCAAGGCTGAAGCGCGGGAGAAAGCCGAGCACTACTTGAACAAGGTCGGCGTGGCCCATCGCAAGGACGCCTATCCGGGCCATATGTCCGGCGGCGAGCAGCAGCGTGTGGCGATTGCCCGTGCGCTGGCGATGGAGCCAGAGGTGATGCTGTTCGACGAACCGACCTCGGCCCTCGACCCGGAGCTGGTAGGCGACGTGCTCAAGGTGATGCAGGCCCTGGCCCTGGAAGGCCGGACCATGGTGGTGGTGACCCACGAAATGGGCTTTGCCCGTGAAGTGTCGAACCAACTGGTGTTTTTGCACAAAGGCATCGTCGAAGAAAGCGGCAACCCGCGCGAAGTGCTGGTCAATCCGCAATCCGAGCGCCTGCAACAATTTCTGTCGGGCAGCCTCAAGTAATCGCTCCCGTTACGCACCTGATTTGGGTCATGCTGCGCGCCGCGCGCCAGATGGTCTAATTTGGTTGCAGCCGCTTTTGGCTTTAACACTGTTTTCGCTTCGGATCGCCCGCCATGACTGCCCATCGAATAGGTTTCCTGATTTGGCCCAGCACTAAAGCCTTGACGCTGGCGCTGGCCGAGGAGGCCTTGCGTGTTGCTCAACGGGTGCATCCGGATGTGGTCTACGAGCTGTCGTTCTTGCAGGCCGAACCGCCGGCCGACGGCGCCTGGCAACTGCCGGGCGAGCCTTGGGCGGGCAAGCTCGAAGGCTTCCAGAAGCTGTTTTTGCTGGCCGATGAGCCGCCGGCTGCGCTGGCCTCGCCCCTTAGCAGCGCCCTCAAGCAACTGGTGCGTGCCGGTTGTGTGATCGGCGGTTTGTCTGCCGGTGTCTATCCCTTGGCCCAACTGGGTTTGCTCGACGGTTACCGTGCTGCCGTGCATTGGCGCTGGCAGGACGATTTCTCCGAGCGCTTCCCCAAGGTCATCGCCACCAGCCATCTGTTTGACTGGGACCGCGATCGCCTGAGCGCTTGCGGTGGCATGTCGGTGCTCGACCTGTTGCTGGCGGTGCTGGCTCGCGATCACGGCGCGGAGCTGGCCGGTGCGGTGTCGGAAGAATTGGTGGTCGAGCGCATTCGCGAGGGCGGCGAGCGTCAGCGCATTCCGTTGCAGAACCGTCTCGGCTCCAGCCATCCAAAGCTCACCCAGGCGGTGCTGCTGATGGAAGCCAACATCGAAGAGCCGCTGACCACCGACGAGATCGCCCAGCATGTCTGTGTATCCCGTCGACAGCTGGAGCGGATCTTCAAGCAGTACCTCAATCGCGTGCCCAGCCAGTATTACCTGGAGCTGCGCCTGAACAAGGCCCGGCAGATGCTGATGCAGACCAGCAAATCCATCATCCAGATCGGCCTGTCCTGCGGCTTCTCCTCGGGGCCGCACTTCTCCAGCGCCTACCGCAACTTCTTCGGCGCCACGCCGCGCGAAGACCGCAACCAGCGACGCAGCAGCAGCCCGTTCGAATTGTCCTCGGTACCGTCCGAGCGCGGCTAAGTGGCACAACACGCTTCTGTGGGAGCAAGCTTTGCTCCCACAGATAAAACCCCTCGGCACAACTGTTTTGCATGGCGAGGGAAATGTGGATGCAGGCACCTCAAATACACCGACAACGTTTAAACTGCGCCTTTGCGACGCTATTTGTCGCATTGCCGTAAACCCGCGAAAAACGTGGGTTGGCGCTATAAGAAGTTGTCGCTTGGCGGCAAGGCCGGGCTGAAAACTGTCCTTACAATCCTTACCAAGCCCGCCAGTTCCAGGCGGGTGTTCCTCATCAGGAGACTCCGATGTCCGTTGAGCAAGCCGCGGTACAACGCGCCGATTTCGACCAGGTTATGGTTCCCAACTATGCACCTGCAGCCTTCATACCTGTGCGTGGCGCCGGTTCCCGCGTATGGGACCAATCCGGTCGTGAGTTGATCGACTTTGCTGGCGGTATCGCAGTCAACGTACTGGGCCATGCCCACCCGGCACTGGTCGGCGCTCTGACCGAACAGGCCAACAAGCTGTGGCACGTGTCCAACGTCTTCACCAACGAGCCGGCCCTGCGCCTGGCCCATAAGCTGGTCAACGCGACTTTTGCCGAGCGCGCGTTCTTCTGCAACTCCGGCGCCGAAGCCAACGAGGCCGCCTTCAAGCTGGCCCGTCGCGTCGCGTTCGATCGTTTCGGCAGCGAGAAGTACGAAATCATCGCCGCGCTCAATAGCTTCCACGGTCGCACCCTGTTCACCGTCAACGTTGGCGGGCAGTCGAAGTACTCCGATGGCTTCGGACCTAAAATTACCGGCATCACCCACGTTCCTTACAACGACCTGGCCGCTTTGAAAGCCGCCATTTCGGACAAGACCTGCGCCGTGGTGCTGGAGCCGATCCAGGGCGAGGGCGGTGTGCTGCCGGCCGATCAGGCCTACCTGCAAGGCGCCCGCGACCTGTGCAATGCCCACGACGCATTGCTGGTGTTCGACGAAGTGCAGACCGGCATGGGCCGTAGCGGTCATCTGTTCGCCTACATGCATTACGGCGTGGTCCCCGACATCCTCACCAGCGCCAAGAGCCTGGGCGGTGGTTTCCCGATCGCGGCGATGCTTACCACCGAAGCGCTGGCCAAGCACCTGGTCGTCGGCACCCACGGCACCACCTACGGCGGCAACCCGCTGGCGTGCGCGGTGGGTGAAGCGGTGATCGATGTGGTCAATACCCCTGAAGTGCTCGCGGGTGTCAAAGCCAAGCATCACAAGTTCAAGGTTCGCCTGGAGCAGATCGGCGAGAAGTACGGCCTGTTCACCCAAGTGCGCGGCCTGGGCCTGCTGATCGGCTGCGTGTTGAACGACGCCTGGAAAGGCAAGGCCAAGGACATCTTCAACGCCGCCGAACAGGAAGGCCTGATGATCCTGCAAGCCGGCCCGGACGTGATTCGCTTTGCTCCGAGCCTGGTGGTGGAAGACGCCGACATCGACGAAGGCCTGGACCGCTTCGAGCGGGCTGCGGCGAAGTTGACGCAAGCCTGATTTGAGCCTTGACCGGCTCCAGTGTGGGAGCCGGGCTTGTGTAGGAGCGGGTTTGTGGGAGCAAGGCTTGCTCGCGATGCGGGTGCCTCAGTTCACCAAGGACCGCGTCGCCTGCATCGCGGGCAAGCCTTGCTCCCACAAGCTTTGCTCCCACAAACCCGCTCCCACATTTGAGTCTGTAGGGAAGTTGGTCCCGGTATTTTTTCTCTGTGTATCGACCCAGTGGTCGACCCATTTATTTCAAGTTAAGGAGTGACACCATGCTGGTGATGCGCCCTGCGCAAATGGCTGATCTGGGCGAGGTACAGCGTCTGGCTGCGGACAGTCCGATCGGTGTCACTTCCTTGCCGGATGACGTGGAACGCCTGAGCGACAAGATCGCCGCAAGCGAAGCCTCGTTCGCCGCCGAAGTCAGCTTCAACGGTGAAGAGAGTTATTTCTTCGTCCTTGAAGACACCGCGACCGGCAAGTTGGTGGGCTGTTCGGCCATCGTCGCTTCGGCCGGTTATTCCGAACCGTTCTACAGCTTTCGCAACGAGACCTTCGTTCACGCCTCCCGTGAGCTGAAGATCCACAACAAGATCCACGTGCTCTCCCAGTGCCACGACCTGACCGGTAACAGCCTGCTGACCAGCTTCTACGTGGTGCCGGAATTGGTGGGCTCGCCGTGGTCGGAACTCAATTCCCGCGGGCGCCTGCTGTTCGTCGCCAGTCATCCGGAGCGGTTTGCCGATTCGGTGGTGACCGAGATCGTCGGCTACAGCGATGAGCATGGCGACTCGCCGTTCTGGGACGCTATCGGTCGCAACTTCTTCGACCTCAACTACGCCGCCGCCGAGCGCTTGTGCGGGCTGAAAAGCCGTACTTTTCTCGCCGAGCTGATGCCCCATTACCCGATCTACGTGCCGCTGCTGCCGGACGCTGCCCAGGAAGCCATGGGCCAGGTCCATCCGCGGGCGCAGATCACCTTCGACATCTTGATGCGCGAGGGTTTCGAGACCGATCACTACATCGACATCTTCGACGGCGGCCCGACCCTGCATGCTCGTGTCTCGGGCATTCGCTCGATTGCCCAGAGCCGTGTGGTGCCGGTCAAGATCGGCGAACCGGTCAAGGGTGCCGGGCGCCAATACCTGGTGGCCAATGCCCAATTGCAGGATTACCGCGCCGTGCTGCTCGAGCTCGACTACGCGCCGGGCAAACCGGTGACCCTGGACATGGAAGCGGCCGAAGCCCTGGGCGTTGGCGAAGGTGCCAGCGTGCGCCTGGTAGCCGTTTAACGCCTTACCGCTGAGTTTCGCGGGTGGCGTGAGCGACCCGTTTGAGGAGATAGCATGATCGTTCGTCCCGTACGCAGCAGCGATTTACCCGCTCTGATCGCCCTGGCCCGCAGCACCGGCACCGGCCTGACCACCTTGCCGGCCAACGAAGAGCGCCTGGCCCATCGGGTCGGCTGGGCCGAGAAGACCTTTCGCGGCGAAGCCGGGCGTGGTGACGCGGACTACCTGTTCGTGCTCGAAGACGACGACGGTCGCGTGGTGGGCATTTCCGCCATCGCCGGTGCCGTGGGGTTGCGCGAGCCTTGGTACAACTTCCGGGTCGGCCTGACGGTCAGCGCTTCCCAGGAATTGAACATCTATCGGGAAATCCCGACCCTGTTCCTGGCTAACGACCTGACCGGTAATTCCGAGCTGTGCTCGCTGTTTCTGCATGCCGATTTCCGCAGTGGCCTCAATGGCCGGATGCTGGCCAAGGCGCGGCTGTTGTTCATTGCCGAATTCCCACAGTTGTTCGGCAACAAGATCATCGCCGAGATGCGCGGCATGTCCGACGACAATGGGCGGTCACCGTTCTGGGAAAGCCTGGGCCGACACTTCTTCAAGATGGAATTCAGCCAGGCCGATTACCTCACCGGGGTGGGCAACAAGGCGTTCATCGCCGAGCTGATGCCCAAGTTCCCGCTGTACACCTGCTTCCTGTCTGAAGATGCCCGGGCCGTGATCGGCCAGGTTCACCCGGACACGGAACCGGCATTGTCGATGCTCAAGAGCGAAGGTTTCAGCTACCAGGGTTACGTCGACATCTTCGACGCCGGCCCGGCGGTGGAGTGCGAAACCGGCAAGATCCGCGCGATTCGCGACAGTCAGGCGCTGGTCCTGGCCATCGGTACGCCGGGCGACGATGCCACGCCGTTCCTCATTCATAACCGCAAGCGCGAAGACTGCCGCATCACCGCGGCACCGGCGCGCTTGGCTGCAGGCACCCTGGTGGTCGACCCGCTGACCGCCAAACGTCTTCAACTCAACGCCGGTGATCAGGTACGTGCCGTCGCCTTGTCTGCCGCTCGGGAGTCCAAATAATGAATTCGCTGTACATCGCAGGAAGTTGGCTGGAAGGCCAGGGCGACCTCTTTGAGTCGTTGAACCCGGTGACCCAACAGGTGGTGTGGGCGGGCAACGGTGCCACCGCCGCGCAAGTGGAATCGGCGGTGCAGGCCGCGCGCCAGGCGTTCCCGGACTGGGCACGGCGCTCGCTGGATGAACGCATCCAGGTGCTGGAAGCCTTTGCCGCTGCCCTGAAAAACCATGCGGACGAACTGGCCCATTGCATCGGTGAAGAAACCGGCAAGCCGTTGTGGGAAGCAGCGACCGAAGTGACCAGCATGGTCAACAAGGTCGCTATCTCGGTGCAGAGTTACCGCGAGCGAACAGGTGAGAAGAGCGGCCCCCTGGGCGACGCCACCGCCGTGCTGCGCCACAAGCCCCACGGTGTGGTGGCGGTGTTCGGCCCTTACAACTTCCCCGGCCATTTGCCCAACGGCCACATCGTGCCGGCGCTGCTGGCCGGCAACAGCGTGTTGTTCAAACCGAGCGAGCTGACGCCGAAAGTCGCCGAACTGACGGTCAAGTGCTGGGTCGAGGCCGGTCTGCCGGCGGGCGTACTGAACCTGGTGCAAGGCGCGCGGGAAACCGGCATCGCCCTGGCGGCGAACCCTGGCATCGACGGGCTGTTTTTCACGGGCTCCAGCCGCACCGGCAATCTGTTGCACCAACAATTTTCCGGGCGCCCGGACAAGATCCTCGCGCTGGAAATGGGCGGTAACAACCCGTTGGTGGTGGATGAGGTCGAGGACGTCGATGCGGCGGTCTACACCATTATCCAGTCCGCTTTCATTTCTGCCGGGCAGCGCTGCACCTGTGCGCGCCGCCTGCTGGTGCCGGAAGGCGCCTGGGGCGATGCCTTGCTGGCGCGCCTGGTGGCGGTCAGCTCGACCCTTGAAGTCGGTACCTTCGACCAGCAACCGGCGCCGTTCATGGGCTCGGTGATTTCCCTGGGTGCGGCAAAGGCCTTGATGGACGCGCAAAACCATTTGCTCGGCCTGGGGGCCGTGGCGCTGCTGGCCATGACCCAACCCCAGGCCCAGGCGGCGTTGCTGACGCCGGGTATCCTGGACGTGACGGCGGTGGCCGAGCGTCCTGACGAAGAGTTGTTCGGGCCGTTGCTGCAGGTGATTCGTTACAAGGATTTTCCTGCGGCGATTGCCGAGGCCAACAATACTCAGTATGGCCTGGCCGCCGGGTTGCTGTCCGATTCCCAGGAGCGTTACCAGCAGTTCTGGCTGCAAAGCCGCGCCGGTATCGTCAACTGGAACAAACAGCTGACGGGGGCTGCCAGCAGCGCGCCGTTCGGCGGTGTCGGCGCTTCGGGCAACCACCGCGCCAGTGCTTATTACGCTGCAGATTATTGCGCGTACCCGGTGGCTTCCCTGGAAACCCCGAGCCTTGTGATGCCGGCTGCCCTGACCCCCGGCGTGCGCATGTCTTGAGACCGCCATCGCGGGCAAGCCTTGCTCCCACAGGTTTTGTACCTGGCCTATGGGAGCAAGGCTTGCTTTCACAAGTCCTGCATCGGGCCTGTGGGAGCAAGGCTTGCCCGCGATAGCCGCGACTCGGTTGTTATTGATGCCTATAAAAAAACAGATTCTCGTGGAGCCTCGCTGATGAAATCCTATGAAGTCAACTTTGACGGTCTAGTGGGGCCGACCCATAACTACGGCGGGCTCTCGTACGGCAACGTCGCGTCCCAGAGCAACAGCCAACAGTCCTCCAACCCCAAGGAAGCGGCGTTGCAGGGCCTGGCGAAAATGAAAGCGCTGATGGACATGGGTTTCCAGCAAGGTGTGCTGGCGCCACAGGAACGCCCGGACGTGGCGGCCCTGCGCCGGCTGGGCTTTGCCGGCAGCGATGCCCAGGTCATCCAGCAGGCCGCGAAGGAAGCGATGCCGCTGCTGGTTGCCAGTTGCTCGGCCTCCAGCATGTGGGTGGCCAACGCCGCCACGGTCAGCCCGAGCGCCGACACAGCCGATGGCCGCGTGCATTTCACCGCCGCCAACCTGAATTGCAAATACCACCGCAGCATCGAACATCCGACCACCAGTCGCGTGCTGGGAGCGATGTTCGCCAATCCGCAACACTTCGCCCACCACGCCGCCCTGCCTGCGGTGGCGCAGTTCGGTGACGAAGGCGCGGCCAACCACACCCGTTTCTGCCGCGCCTACGGCGAGGCCGGTGTCGAGTTCTTCGTTTTTGGTCGCAGTGCTTTTGACACCCGCTACCCCGCACCGCAGAAATACCCGGCGCGCCAGACCCTGGAAGCTTCCCAGGCCGTTGCCCGCCTGCATGGGCTGAGGGAGGAGGGCGTGGTGTACGCCCAACAGAACCCATCGGTGATCGATCAGGGTGTGTTCCACAACGACGTGATCGCGGTGGGCAATGGCGAAGTGCTGTTCTATCACGAGGATGCATTTCTCGAGACCGACAAGATGCTGGCCGAGTTGAGCAGCAAACTCGCCAAGGTCGGTGGGAAATTTCAATCGGTGTGCGTACCGCGTTCGGCGGTCACCGTCGATGATGCGGTGCGTTCCTACCTGTTCAATAGCCAGTTGCTGTCGCGTCCCGACGGTTCGATGCTGTTGATCGTGCCGGAAGAATGCCGTAGCAACGAACGTGTCTGGCAATACCTGCAAGGCCTGACGGGCGTTGGCGGGGTGATCCGCGAAGTGAAGGTCTTCGACCTCAAGCAGAGCATGCAGAACGGTGGTGGCCCGGCTTGCCTGAGGTTGCGCGTGGCACTTAATGAAACCGAACTGGCGGCCGTCAACCCAGGGGTTATCATGACCGCGTCGCTGTACGATTCGCTGACCCAATGGGTTGAGCGGCACTACCGCGACCGCATGACCGAAAACGATCTGGCAGACCCGCAGTTGCTGCTCGAATGCCGTGCGGCACTGGATGAACTGACACAAATCCTTAAACTTGGCTCGGTTTATCCTTTCCAGATCAATTGAAAGCGCGCGCGACCTGACTACAGTCAAAGCAGGGCGCGTTGCCTTATCCCCAGACGAGAATGTAAAGACATGAGCGATACCCTGCAGCTGATCCTTGAAGACACCGACGGCACCCAACTGGAAACCTCCTGCACCCGCGTCGCGGTGATGTGGCAAGGCAAGGAGTTGTGGATCCAGCAGGATGGCCGCGGTCAGTTGCTGATCGGTGTCGATGTCGAGGAAGGGGACGAGGAATACGCCAACCTGTTGTTGCGTCCATTGGCGACCAACCTGGTCAGCCTGCAACTGGAAATGGAACCGGCGGACGTCGGCGACGATGACCATGTCCATGGCCCGGATTGCGGCCACGACCATTAAGGAAACCGCGCTATGCTCGCCCTCGGCAAACTGCTTGAACTGACCCTCGCTGGCCGTGAACCGGCGGAGAAGACTCAACTGACTGTCGAAGGCGTACGGATGCGCTGGTTGAGCGAGGGCGCGCTGGAGGTCAAGCCGCCCGAAGCCCGGGATAATGGCCTTGACCTGCTGCTGTCGGCCGGTATCCACGGCAACGAAACCGCGCCGATCGAGTTGCTCGACCGCTTGTTGCATGACATTGCCCGTGGTCATTTGAAACCGCGGGCACGCATTCTGTTCCTGTTCGGCAACCCCGAGGCCATCCGGCGCGGTGAGCGTTTCGTCGAACAGGACGTCAACCGCCTGTTCAATGGCCGCCACGAGCTGAGCGGCGGTTCTGAAGCGCTACGGGCCTGCGAGCTGGAGCGCTTGGCCGCCAGTTTCTTCAGCCGGCCAGAACGCAGCCGCTTGCATTACGACCTGCACACCGCGATTCGCGGCTCGAAGATCGAGCAATTTGCCCTGTACCCGTGGAAGGAAGGCCGCGCGCATTCACGTCGTGAGCTGGCGCGCCTGCGCGCCGCGGGCATGGAGGCGGTGTTGCTGCAGAACAAACCGTCGATTGTCTTCAGCGCCTATACCTACGACCAACTCGGTGCCGAGTCCTTCACCCTGGAACTGGGCAAGGCCCGGCCATTCGGGCAGAACGACGGCGTCAACGTCAGCCTGCTGGAAACCCGCCTGCAACAGATCATCGAGGGCAACGAGCCGGAGCTGGATGAAGGGCTCGATGGCCTGCAGCTGTTCAGCGTCGCCCGGGAAATCATCAAGCACAGCGACAGCTTCCGCCTGAACCTGCCGGCGGACGTCGAGAACTTCTCGGAATTGGGGAAAGGCTACGTGCTGGCCGAAGACATCGCCCAGACCCGCTGGGTGATCGAAGAAGACGGTGCCCGGATCATCTTTCCGAACCCCAAGGTCAAGAATGGCTTGCGGGCCGGGATCCTGATCGTGCCGGCGACCGACGAAAACCTGATCTAACGTCCTCACAAAACCATTGTGGGAGCGAGCTTGCTCCCACAGGTTTTTCAAGCGGCTTTTAGACCGCTACCGCCCGCTGCTCACTGCGGCGCAACGCCCGGGTCTTGTGCAACGTATCGGCGCAGGTCTTCGCCGCTTCCTGGCCCTTGTGCACAAAATGCTCGAAGAAGAACTTCTGATGTTCTTCCCCTGCATGGAAATGATGCGGCGTGAGCACGACCGAGAACACCGGCACTTCGGTTTCCAACTGAACCTGCATCAGGCCGCTGATCACCGATTGGGCGACGAACTCGTGGCGGTAGATGCCACCGTCCACCACCAGGCCGGCGGCGACGATGCCGGCGTAGCGGCCTGACTTGGCCAGCAGCTTGGCATGCAGCGGGATCTCGAAGGCGCCACCAACTTCGAAGAAGTCGATGTCACTTTCCTGATAACCCTGGATGATCATTTCGGCGACGAAGCCTTTACGGCTCTGGTCGACGATTTCCTTGTGCCAGCAGGCCTGGATGAACGCGACGCGCTCGCCTGGATGACTTTTGCTTTTGCTGTCGATTGCAGTGGGTTGCATGTTCTGGTTCCTGTTTGTGTGAAAAACAGGGCGTCATGAATCGAAGGGGATTCGAGGGTACGCCGCGCGCAGACAGTCGCAGACGGCCCTTGGGTGCCAATCCCGTTCTCTCTTCATCCGGACTATGACCGTCGGCCCCGGAATCACACCGGGTCTGCTGACCTTGTCGCTACACCCCAAAAAGCGGTGCACCATCAAGCGCTCGCGGGCTATGCACATTGCGTGCAATTACCGCCGGTGGGGAATTACACCCCGCCCTGAGAACGTTTTGCCGCCACGCTTTGTGACGGCGGACAATTTTTAACACATAACCCCTTGTGGGAGCGAGCCGTGGGAGCAAAGCACACAAGGGGGGTGTTGCCCTTTCCGTCGATCAAGCTTGATTATTCCTCGCCATGACCGCAGTAATTGCCCTTCGAAAGGGAATTCCCCCTCCACCTGAACCCGAGGCCAGATTCATGAGTGTTATCGATCTTCGCAGCGACACGGTCACCCAACCCACCGCCGGCATGCTGGATGCCATGGTCAGCGCGCCTACCGGCGATGACGTGTATGGGGAAGACCCGACCGTCAATCGCCTCGAAGCCGAACTGGCCATGCGCCTGGGGTTTGCCGCAGCACTGTTCGTGCCCACGGGCACCATGAGCAACCTGTTGGGGTTGATGGCCCACTGCGAACGTGGTGACGAATACATCGTCGGCCAGCAGGCCCACACCTACAAATACGAAGGCGGCGGTGCGGCCGTGCTCGGTTCTATCCAGCCGCAGCCCCTTGAGGTGCAGGCGGACGGCTCCCTGGACCTGGCGCACGTCGCCGCAGCGATCAAGCCCGATGACTTCCACTTTGCCCGCACCCGTCTGCTGGCCCTGGAAAACACCATGCAGGGCAAGGTGCTGCCGCTGGAATACCTGGCTCGGGCCCGGCGCTTCACCCAGGAACATGGCCTGGCCCTGCACCTGGACGGGGCGCGGCTGTATAACGCCGCGGTCAAGCTGAATGTCGATGCCCGGGAGATCACGCAGTACTTCGATTCGGTGTCGGTGTGCCTGTCCAAGGGCCTCGGCGCGCCGGTGGGCTCGGTCTTGTGTGGTAGCGCCGAATTGATCGGCAAGGCCCGCCGGCTGCGCAAGATGGTCGGCGGCGGCATGCGCCAGGCGGGAATTCTCGCGGCGGCGGGGCTGTACGCCCTGGAACATCAGGTCCAGCGCCTGGCCGATGACCACGCCAATGCCCAGCGGCTCGCCGAGGGTTTGCGTGCGGCGGGTTACGAGGTTGAGCCGGTGCAGACCAACATGGTCTACGTGCAAATGGGCGAGCGGGCCGAGGCAATCAAGGCATTTGCCGATGAACGGGGCGTCAAGCTCAGCGCGGCGCCGCGCCTGCGAATGGTGACGCACATGGACGTGAGCGCGGCGCAAATCGAACAGGTGATCAGCGCTTTCGTCGAATTTTCCCGCCAGTGACCCGTCAACCGGGTCAATTGACAGTTTCTATCGCATAAACACGCTGTACCCCACGCGAAGGGCCGATATAATGCGGCCCTTTGCCGTTGCTTCGTCTGTTGACGTTTTGCACAGGCCTTTGGCCGCAGCCTCCGTGGAAGAACCTAATGAAAAGCGCAGAAATCCGTGAAGCCTTCCTTCGCTTCTTCGAAGAGCAAGGCCACACCCGAGTAGCCTCCAGCTCTTTGATTCCGGGCAACGACCCGACCCTGCTGTTCACCAACGCGGGGATGAACCAGTTCAAAGACTGCTTCCTGGGCCAGGAAAAACGTGCCTACACCCGTGCGGTGAGCAGCCAGAAGTGCGTGCGTGCTGGCGGCAAGCACAACGACCTGGAGAACGTCGGTTATACCGCTCGTCACCACACCTTCTTCGAAATGCTGGGTAACTTCAGCTTCGGTGACTATTTCAAGCGCGACGCCATCACCTTCGCCTGGACCTTCCTGACCTCCGACAAGTGGCTGAACCTGCCCAAGGAGAAGCTCTGGGTAACGGTCTATGCCACCGACGACGAAGCCTATGACATCTGGACCAAAGAAGTCGGTGTCCCGGCTGAACGCATGGTGCGCATTGGCGACAACAAAGGCGCGCCTTACGCCTCCGATAACTTCTGGACCATGGGCGACACCGGCCCATGTGGCCCGTGCACCGAGATTTTCTACGATCACGGCGCCGACATCTGGGGCGGCCCACCCGGCTCGCCGGAAGAAGACGGCGACCGCTATATCGAAATCTGGAACAACGTGTTCATGCAGTTCAACCGCACCGCCGATGGCGTGTTGCATCCGCTGCCAGCGCCATCGGTCGACACCGGCATGGGCCTGGAGCGGATCAGTGCGGTGCTGCAGCACGTTCACTCCAACTATGAAATCGACCTGTTCCAGAGCCTGCTGAGCGCGTCGGCCCAGGCCATCGGTTGCACCAACGACAACCAGGCTTCGCTCAAAGTGGTGGCCGACCACATCCGTTCCTGCGGTTTCCTGATTGCCGACGGCGTGTTGCCGTCCAACGAAGGCCGCGGTTATGTGCTGCGCCGGATCATCCGTCGCGCCTGCCGTCACGGCAACAAACTGGGCGCCAAGGGCAGCTTCTTCTATCAGATCGTCGCGGCATTGGCGGCCGAGATGGGCGATGCCTTCCCGGAGCTCAAGTCCCAGCAGGCGCATATCGAGCGCGTGCTCAAGGCTGAAGAAGAGCAATTCGCCAAGACCCTGGAGCAAGGCCTGAAGATCCTCGAGCAGGACCTGGCCGAGCTCAAGGGCAACGTGGTGCCGGGCGATGTGGTGTTCAAGCTGTACGATACCTACGGCTTCCCGATGGACCTGACCGGCGATATCGCCCGCGAACGCAACCTGACCCTCGACGAGGAAGGTTTCGAGCGCGAGATGGACGCCCAGCGGGTGCGTGCGCGTTCCGCCAGTTCCTTCGGCATGGACTACAACAGCCTGGTCAAGGTTGACGTGGCCACCGAGTTCACCGGTTATGCAGGCACCACCGGCTCGGCCAAGATCGTTGCCATCTATAAGGACGGGCAATCGGTCGACATCCTGAGCGAAGGCCAGGAAGGCGTGATCGTGCTGGACAAGACCCCGTTCTACGCCGAATCCGGCGGCCAGATCGGCGACAGCGGTTACCTGCAGGCGGGCAGCTCGCGTTTCGACGTGCGTGACACCACCAAGACCGGCGGCGCTTTCCTGCACCACGGCGTGCTGGCTTCGGGCAGCCTGATGATCGCAGCCCCGGTGGCGGCCCATGTCGACGCCGACGTTCGGCATGCAACGTCGCTGAACCACTCCGCCACGCACTTGCTGCACGCGGCGTTGCGCCAAGTGCTGGGCGAGCATGTCCAGCAGAAGGGTTCGTTGGTGGACAGTCAGCGCCTGCGCTTCGACTTCAGCCATTTCGAAGCCATCAAGCCTGAGCAACTCAAGGCGCTGGAAGAGATCGTCAACGCCGAGATTCGCAAGAACTCCCCGGTGGAAACCGAAGAAACCGACATCGAGACTGCCAAGCGCAAGGGCGCGATGGCGTTGTTCGGCGAGAAATACGGCGACAGCGTGCGCGTGCTGAGCATGGGCGACTTCTCCGTTGAGCTGTGCGGTGGTATCCACGCCAATCGGACCGGCGACATCGGCCTGATGAAAATCATCAGTGAAGGTGGCGTGGCATCCGGCGTGCGCCGGATCGAAGCGGTCACCGGCGCGGCGGCCCTGGCGTACCTCAACGCGGCCGAAGAACAACTCAAGGAAGCGGCAACCCTGATCAAGGGCAGCCGCGACAACCTGATCGACAAGCTGTCGGCTGTGCTGGAGCGCAACCGCCTGCTGGAAAAGCAACTCGAGCAGTTGCAGGCCAAGGCCGCCAGCGCCGCGGGCGACGATCTGTCGGCCCAGGCCGTGGACGTCAAGGGCGTGAAAGTGCTGGCCGTGCGTCTGGATGGCCAGGATGGCAAGGCGCTGCTGGCGCTGGTCGATCAACTGAAAAACAAACTCGGCCGCGCAGTGATCCTGCTCGGCAGTGTCCATGAGGAAAAGGTCGTTCTCGTCGCAGGCGTGACCAAGGACCTGACTGGCCAACTCAAAGCCGGTGATTTGATGAAGCAAGCCGCTGCGGCAGTGGGCGGCAAGGGCGGTGGTCGTCCGGACATGGCGCAAGGCGGTGGTACCGACGTCGGCGCACTGGACGCGGCACTGGCCCAGACCGTTGCATTTGTAGAGCAGGGTATTTAAGGCAGCGCCGCGGGCTCGTGGTCTAGTCACGGGCCCGACCGCTGTTGAGTGATTATTGGGCGCCCTTCATGGGCAGAGGCGGCTTTGAAATGGCTTTGATCGTACAGAAATTTGGAGGCACCTCGGTCGGCACTGTCGAGAGAATCGAACAAGTCGCCGACAAGGTTAAGAAATTCCGCGAGGCGGGCGATGACCTGGTGGTTGTGCTGTCGGCAATGAGCGGCGAGACCAACCGTCTGATCGATCTGGCCAAGCAAATCAGCGGCGACCAGCAACCGGTTCCTCGGGAACTGGACGTGATCGTTTCCACCGGCGAGCAGGTGACCATCGCCTTGCTGGCCATGGCGCTGATCAAGCGTGGCGTGCCGGCGGTGTCCTATACCGGCAACCAGGTGCGTATCCTGACGGACAGCGCGCACAACAAAGCGCGTATCCTGCAGATCGACGACCAGAAGATTCGTGGCGACCTGAAGGCTGGCCGTGTCGTGGTCGTCGCCGGTTTCCAAGGCGTGGATGAGCACGGCAACATCACCACCCTCGGTCGTGGGGGGTCCGACACCACGGGTGTAGCCCTGGCAGCGGCCCTCAAAGCCGACGAGTGCCAGATCTACACCGATGTGGACGGTGTCTACACCACTGACCCACGGGTAGTGTCAGTGGCCCAGCGCCTGGACAAGATCACCTTTGAAGAGATGCTGGAAATGGCCAGTCTCGGTTCGAAGGTGTTGCAGATCCGGGCGGTCGAATTCGCCGGCAAGTACAACGTTCCGCTGCGCGTCCTGCACAGCTTCAAAGAGGGTCCGGGCACCCTCATTACTATTGATGAAGAGGAATCCATGGAACAGCCGATCATTTCCGGCATCGCTTTCAACCGCGATGAAGCCAAGCTGACCATCCGTGGCGTGCCAGACACCCCCGGCGTGGCGTTCAAGATTCTCGGCCCGATCAGTGCCGCGAACATCGAAGTCGACATGATCGTGCAGAACGTGTCGCACGATAACACCACTGATTTCACCTTCACCGTGCACCGCAACGACTACCAGTCTGCCGAAGCGATACTGAAAAAAACCGCAGACGAGATTGGTGCCCGGGAAGTGGTGGGTGATACCAAGATCGCCAAGGTCTCGATCGTCGGTGTCGGCATGCGCTCCCACGCGGGCGTTGCCAGTCGCATGTTCGAATCCCTGGCCAAGGAAAGCATCAACATCCAGATGATCTCGACCTCGGAAATCAAGGTTTCCGTGGTGATCGAAGAGAAATACCTGGAACTGGCCGTGCGCGCCCTGCACACGGCTTTCGAACTCGACGCTCCTGCCCAGCCGGGCGAGTAAAGCGTTGTTCGGAGGGCGCGGTTAGACTGCGCCCTTTGTTTTCTGAATGGCGCGTCCCAAAACTGTTCTTTTGCCCGCGCTGGTCAATACTAGGCCTGTAGGCTTCGACCGTTCCGGTTGTAGGTCCAATGCCTTTTTTTTGCAGACTGTTGTCCCTTAAGTGAATTGCGTGAGGAGAAAGGTATGCTGATTCTGACCCGTCGGTGTGCAGAAAGCCTGATTATTGGCGATGGCGAAATCACCGTGACCGTGCTTGGCGTCAAAGGAAACCAAGTGCGTATCGGCGTCAACGCCCCGAAAGAGGTTGCTGTACACCGCGAGGAAATTTACCTGCGTATCAAGAAAGAGAAGGACGACGAACCAAGCCATTAATTTTTATCGATTTTTATGTTTGCAAACGGGGATGAAGGTGGTTAATATACGCCCCGTGTTGCGGAGAGCTGGCCGAGTGGCCGAAGGCGCTCCCCTGCTAAGGGAGTACACCTCAAAAGGGTGTCGGGGGTTCGAATCCCCCGTTCTCCGCCATTATTCGTTTAGTGCGTCAAAACCTGGCTTGTTCGGTAAGTGATTGAAATTACTGAAAAAAGCGCTTTACAAAAGGAATTGACGACCTATAATGCGCGGCAACAAATGCACTCGTAGCTCAGCTGGATAGAGTACTCGGCTACGAACCGAGCGGTCACAGGTTCGAATCCTGTCGAGTGCACCATTTAAGAGTTGTTTGCAGTGATGCAAATAACTTGGCTTCAACCAGTTGTGATCTGGTATAAAACCACAACCTGCACTCGTAGCTCAGCTGGATAGAGTACTCGGCTACGAACCGAGCGGTCACAGGTTCGAATCCTGTCGAGTGCACCAAACACCAAAAAGCCCGCGTTTAACGCGGGCTTTTTGCTGTCTACGATTTGCCTTTCACGCACCCCCTCTCATCGAACACGACCTCTGCGCTGCGACCTTTCTTCGCCTTGTAGGTATACCGTGTGCTCGAATTCCGAATTTTGATCGAGTCTGGCTTGCCCAGGGCGCTCTCTACGTCCTGTTGGCTCATGCCGGCGATGATGCGTCGGTCCAGGATGGCGTCGCGGCGTTGCCTGGCGTCGATGAGGTTCCCGCAGTGGTCCTGGAACTGGCCGACCACGGTCGGTTCCTTGCGCGTGATTTTGTTGCCGGATGTTTGCCCGCGCTCCGCTTCGGGCAGCATCGCCTCGCTCCTCGGTTCGGTCGAACCTGGCCGGTATGGATGGATCTGTTGTAGGGACAGGGCTTCTCCCGGGCCGCAGCTCAGGGTGGTGAATGTCACGTGCCCTGCGATGTTTTCGCAGCGATGCACGGTCTGCCCGGCAGCCCACAAAGGCAGGCAGGGCAAGCAGGCGAGCAGGAAAAGGCAGTGGTTTGGATGCATCCGGTCGTCCTCCTTGACGGTGCAGAAGAGAAGGGTAGTCGCTGCATTTTTGCCGCGGCGTGTGTTTTCTTTTCTGGATAAGTCGTCGTAAAGGAACAGGTTCAGCCTGTGTTCAGGTTTGTCTCGCAAGCGCTTGTTCTTGCCATGATTTTTTAGCGTTTTAAAGCGTCAAGCGGTGTATGATTGCGCCCGTCAGCCCCGCCGGGGCTTTGGAATATCTCCATGGACTTACCCAGTAGTTACTCAATATTTAGTTTTGCCAATCATGAATTGACTGATTGATCCTTCCGGCGTGCTCCACTGCTGGGAGTGGAGTTCGCCTATGACCCAAGTAGAAGTAAAAAAAACGCAGGAAAGCCTTCAGGATCGCCTCGCTCAAGTTATTGAGCTGCTGCAGCGCCAGCGGGTCGTCGAAGACCTGACGCATCGCCAGGAAGGTCCCCATCATGACCGGGTCGAGAACCTGGTCCACCGGCAGAACCTCGTCGAGCTGCAGCGCAAGCTCGATGACCTGCACTCCGCCGACGTCGCCTACATTCTTGAAGCCTTGCCACTGGAAGAACGTCTGACGGTCTGGCAGTTGGTCAAGGCTGATCGCGACGGTGACATCCTGCTCGAAGTGTCGGACTCGGTTCGGGAAACCCTGATCGCCGACATGGATGATCACGAGTTGCTGGCGGCGGCCAAGGAAATGGACGCCGACGAACTCGCCGACCTTGCGCCCGAACTGCCGCGGGACGTTGTCCACGAACTGATGGAAGCCCTCGACGGCCAGCAACGTGAGCGTGTGCGCTCGGCGTTGTCCTACGACGAGGAGCAGGTCGGTGCGCTGATGGACTTCGAGATGGTGACGATCCGCGAGGACGTCAGCCTTGAAGTGGTCTTGCGCTACCTGCGTCGCCTCAAGGAACTGCCGGGGCATACCGACAAGCTTTTCGTGGTCGACTACGACGGCGTGCTCAAGGGCGTTCTGCCCATCAAGCGTTTGCTCGTCAACGATCCGGAAAAGCAGGTGGCTGAGGTGATGGCCAGCGATCCGGTGAGCTTTCACCCGGACGAAGACGCCTATGATGCGGCCCAGGCGTTCGAACGTTATGACTTGATTTCGGCGCCGGTGGTCGACAAGAACGGCAAGCTGATCGGCCGTCTGACCATTGATGAAATGGTCGACTTGATTCGTGAGGAAAGCGAAAGCGAAGTCCTCAACATGGCCGGTCTGCGCGAAGAGGAAGATATCTTCGCCTCGGTCTGGAAGTCCCTGCGTAACCGCTGGGCCTGGTTGGCGATCAATCTGATCACTGCGTTTGTTGCCTCCCGGGTCATCGGCCTGTTCGAAGGCTCCATCGAGAAACTGGTGGCGCTCGCGGCGCTGATGCCTATCGTTGCCGGTATCGGTGGTAACTCTGGCAACCAGACCATCACCATGATCGTCCGCGCCATGGCGCTGGACCAAGTCAGTACCGGTAATACCTCGCGATTGATGCGCAAGGAACTGGCTGTGTCCTTGATCAACGGCGTGGTTTGGGGAGGGGTGATTGGCGTGGTGGCTTACCTGCTTTATGGCAGTTGGTCGCTGGGGGTGGTCATGACGGCCGCGATGACGCTCAACCTGCTGTTGGCGGCATTGATGGGGGTCTTGATTCCCATGACCCTTTCCCGCATGGGGCGTGACCCTGCCATGGGCGCCAGTGTGATGATCACTGCCGTGACTGACAGCGGCGGGTTCTTCATCTTCCTGGGGTTGGCGACGATTTTCTTGCTCTGAGTCGCTCATCAAGAAAACCGCCTGTTTGGCGTAATACTGTCCACTTAGAAAAAAACGGCGCTTCCAGAAATGGGAAGCGCCGTTTTTTTTGCGCTTCTTTTGGTTTGTGGGATGTCAAGAACTCAAGACAAGAGCTGCAGGCAGGTCCAGCCTCTATGCAACTGCACCACCGCTTTCGCGAGCAAGCCCGCTCCCACAGGGAAACGCGGTCTCACCAAGAACCAGGTCGGCTACAAGGCCGCCTCGCGGTGGACGTTGATCTTGGCGCCCTGTTAACCACGAGTTCATCACGCAAAATCCCCCGTACATCACTGCATCAACGCCAGTCGTACAGCCAGTAACACAAAGGCTGCCGAGAACAGGCGGCGCAACCACTGCAACACGGATGGACGCTCCAGAACATGACGGCGCATCGATGCGCAGAACACGCCATAGGTGACGAAGACGACAAAGGTGATCGCCATGAAGATGAAGCTCAGTTGCAGCATGCGCCACATGGCATTCGTTTCTCCTGGCGCGAAAAATTGCGGTAGAAAGGCCAGGAAAAAAATCGACAGCTTTGGATTCAGCAGGTTGAGCAAGATGCCCGAAAAAATCACCGCGCCGTTCGAACGCGGGGTCTTGTGCGGATCAATATGCAATGCCCCATGGCTCTGGAGCGTGCTCCATGCCATCCACAGCAGGTAAGCGACGCCCAGGTACCTGATGGTCTCGAAGGCCAATGGGCTGGCGTGCAGCAGGGCAGCGAGGCCTGTGATGGCTGCCAGCATGTGCGGCACGATCCCCAGGGTGCAACTCAATGCCGCGACTACGCTTGCGCGCCAGCCCCGGGCCAGGCCGGCTGCCACCGTATAGATCACGCCAGTACCAGGCGAAGCCGCCACGACCAGGGAAGTGACAAAAAATTCGAGGTTCATGCAATGCTGGCCTTAGGAGTTATGAAGTCTCCAGCCTGCCTGCGATAAGGAGGCGCATCTTGAACGAAATTGCAGGTCGCTACGGGTGCCTTTGCCGGGCGTACATGCCGGGTGAGAATCCAAAGCTGCGCACGAAGCATCGGGTCATATGGCTCTGATCGGCGAAACCGCTGGCCAGGGACGCATCAGCCAGCGGCATGCCTGCAGCGATCAGCTGTCGTGCTCGGTGGATACGTCGTTGCAGCAGGTAGGCGTGGGGTGTCAAACCGGTCAGGCGGGTGAAGGCACGTACCAGTTGAAAGCGGCTTAAATCGGCCTCCCTGGCGAGCAGGGCAAGCGACATGGACGACTGCGGATCGTCGTCGATCAGGTTTTTCGCGCGGTTTGCCCCGGCCTCCGGTAAAGGCGATATCGGCATGGAGCGATCCAGCAAATGTTCGAGCAAAAGCGCGAGCGTTTCTTCGATCTTCAGCTGATCGCCAAGCTCCTCGGCTTGAGCGATGGTTTGGTATAAAGTGCGGAACAATTCTGCCGCACGCGGGCTTTGCAGCACCGGATAGGCGAATTCCTGGGCACAGATGCCCCCATCGTTCGCCGTGTCCTTGAATGCCAGCGCAATCAGCGGCGGGTCGAAATACAGCATCTGCCAGCGACGCGTTCCGTTTCCGATGGGAGCGCCGTCATGCACTTCGGCCGGATTGACCGATATAAGGTCGCCAGCCGTCGCTTCTACCAGGCCTCGGCCGCTGGCCGAGCGTTGCGCCCCGCGCACAAGCAAGCCAATGCCAAAATGCTCGTGCATATGCCGGACAAACGTTCGATCTGAATCGGCCTCGACGATTTCCACGCCCAGCCCTGCGATCCTTTGAATCTTGAATGCGTGACCTGTCATGCAGGCCTCCGTGCCCATACTTTTTAGCGGATCAATTTAGCATCACTGCCATGGATCAGCAGTGGTATTGGTTCGATGGCTCTGATGAGTGCTTGAAAAGCAGGCTTGGGCCAAATGCCAGGCAAAAAAAAGCCAGCGCAAGGCTGGCTTGAGTATTTGGGGGTGATCAGGTCGCGTCTGCGGCCATTTCTGCGTCATGGGCAATCAGCGAAACGAGGGCGTTCTGCTGGCGGTGGGAGAGTTGTCGGAAGCGTTGAAGCAGCTCGCGCTCATGCAATGACAGCTCCGGGCTGTCCAAGCGCATGCTCAACTCTTCACCCAACGCGCCTTCCTGAATAAGGCTTTGCTCAAGGCGCGCGATGATTTCAGAGTTCATGCTGCGGTGATGATTGCGAGCCACTTCGGCAATGCGTTCCCGCATTCCGTCTGGCAGACGTACGACGAACTTGTCAGCCGTGCGGCTGGAATAAATTGCCTGTTTCAATGGGCGCATATATTTAACCGGTTAGTTCAGGGGAGCGGTTCTCGGGATTGGCCGCAGGATGTCGATAGGACAAGCTCCATTGCCAAATGTTCAACCTGAATTGTTAAGAGGCCCGCATCATGCCTCAAAATTGCCAGATCATTGGCGCCAATTCTGTGACAAATTCTGATCCGGGTAAAGGCGTTCTGCCAGTACCCTTCATCAAAAAATGCGGACTGGTTGGTAAAAAAACAACAGGTTCGCATCTGTGACCGTCGGATTGTGTCTATGTGCCATACCGTCTGGCGGATAACGGAAATGGACAAAAAACGCCTGCCGTCCCTGTCTTGTACAGGATAGTGGCAAATGGCCGATTTACTAGGCTCAGCGAGCCAGGGCGGATGAATGGCGGCCAAAACTCGGCGTCCAGGACCTGCCGTCTACAGGGCGTACTATTTGCCTACACTTAAAAAGCCATGGGCGACATGACAAACGCAGGGCAGGTCGTTAACATGCACGCCGTCCTGCGCACCGCGTCTCTCGTGGTCGACTCGTGTCTCAGTAGCTCAATTGGATAGAGCATCCCCCTCCTAAGGGGAAGGTTGGCAGTTCGAACCTGCCCTGGGACACCATTATAAACAATGAGTTAGCGAAATTTCCGCTGACTTTTCCTGCTCCCATCCCCATCTCCGAACGATCAACTCCGGCCTGAGCGCGCTGTTCAGGCCTTGCACGGCCATTTCTCCCCTCAATGCTGTGACCGACTGCCCATTTCTACCTATTTGTATCGAGGATATTTCGGTAATGCGAAACTTTCTCCCCTCTCTGCCATCTGACCGTCTCGGTACGCCGTAGGACTTTTCCTTCATTTCCGACGGAATCCATACCTCTTTTTATCTGTGTCAGCGCCAGTGCCATGTTCGGCTGGCCTGGCCCATTGTGTCTTTGATTCAGGCCACAAGGATGTGACATGCACCCAGCCGCACCCTGCCGAACGCGTAACCCGAGCAACGCTCGCCGTTGTGTTGACCGAACCCGTTCATCTGCACAGAACGCCAAGCGTCTCGCGCTGCTGTTGATGGCTGCGTGGATGACGGGGGCGTGGAGCGCTGCGCAGGCGGCTGGGCCTGAAGAAGAACTGCTGCGCCAGCAAGAGCGCGAACGGGTTTTGCGCGATCAGTTGGAGTCCCGGCCCGACGTGCGCCTGCAGGCAGCACCCGTGGATGAAGGCGCCGATCGCTTGCCGGCCAAGGAAAGTCCCTGCTTTGCCATCAATGACATCCGTCTGATTGGCGAGGCGTCGGAGAAATTTCAGTGGGCGCTGCGCGCCGCCAACCCCAAGGAGGACCCCGCCATTGGCCGTTGCCTTGGTGGCGGTGGGATCAACCTGACGATGAAGCGTATGCAGAACGCGATCATCGAGGCCGGCTACGTCACCACTCGCGTGCTCGCCGAAGCCCAGGACCTGAACAGCGGTGTGCTGGTCTTGACCCTGGTGCCGGGGCGCATCCGCGAGATTCGTTTCGAGGAGGGCACCAGCTCCCGCGCCAATGCCTGGAACGCGATGCCGGCCAATCCTGGCGATCTGCTCAACTTGCGCGACATCGAACAGGCGCTGGAGAACTTCAAGCGCGTTCCGACCGCCGAGGCCGACATCAAGATCGCGCCAGCCCGTGCCGCCGACGCCAGACCCGGTGAGAGCGACGTGGTGATTGCCTGGAGCCAACGGTTCCCCGCCCGGGTGAGTCTGTCGGTGGACAATTCGGGCAGCAAGAGCACAGGCAAATACCAGGGCAACGTGTCGCTGTCCTTGGACAACCTGCTGTCGCTCAACGATTTGTTCTATGCCAGCGTCAACCATGACTTGGGCGGCGGCGAGTCCGGGCACCGCGGTTCCGATGGCAGCACGCTGCATTATTCGCTGCCGTTCGGTTACTGGCAGTTGGGGTTCACCAGCAGCGAATACAACTACGAACAGTCTGTCGCTGGCGCCAACCAGACCTATCAGTACCGGGGCGAGAGTCGTAACAACGAGGTGCGCCTGTCACGCCTGCTGTACCGCGACGCCGTTCGCAAGACCACCGCTTGGGGCAGCCTCTGGACGCGTTCGTCGGAGAACTTCATCGACGACACCGAAGTCGGCAACCAGAAACGCCGCATGGCCGGTTGGCAGTTGGGGTTGGATCATCGGGAGTTCATTGGCGCTTCGATTCTTGACCTGGGCGTCGCCTATCGTCGCGGCACCGGTGCCCATGATTCGCTCAGGGCACCCGAGGAAGATTTTGATGCCGGCACGTCTCGCTCGCAGATCATCACCGCCGATGCCCAATTGCAGGTGCCGTTCCAGGTCGGTGATCAGCGACTGCGCTACATCGGCGGCTGGCGCGCGCAATGGAACCGTACGCCGCTGGTACCCCAGGATCGTTTCTCGATTGGCGGGCGCTACAGCGTGCGGGGCTTCGATGGTGAAAACATTCTTTCCGCCGACCGTGGCTGGACCCTGCGCAACGAGGTCGGCCTGTCCTTGGGGCAGACCGGCCAGGAGCTCTACACCGGTATCGACTATGGCGAAGTCAGCGGTCAATCCAGTGAGTTCCTGATCGGCCAGCGCCTGGCAGGGGCCGTGGTGGGCATTCGCGGTGGTTACAAGGGCCTGTCCTATGACTGGTCGGTGGGCACGCCGTTGAAGAAACCCGATGGTTTCGAGACGGCCAACGTGACCAGCGCCTTCACCGTCATCTGGTCATTCTGAGGTGATCCCATGCAGTTCGAGACGCTAGACATTATCGCCCCCGGCCTGATCGATGAACCCTGGAGCGAAGCCGCGGTGCTCGGCTCTGCCACTTGGTTGTGGATGCATTCCAAGGCCCATCGCGATGCGCCGTTGCACACCTTGCCGACGCTGCTGCTGCCGGCCCTCAAGCATCGCCAATTCGTGCTCGGCTCCGAGCACGGCAAGCCGGTGTTCTACCTGTCCTGGCTCAACCTCGACGAGGCGGCAGAGCAACGTTACCTGCGCCAGTCGCCGCTGGCGCTGACCCAAGACGACTGGAACAGCGGCGAGCGCCTCTGGCTCAACGACTGGGTCGCTCCCTTTGGTCACACGGCGGCATTGAGCCGCTTGTTGCAACGTCACCTTTTCATCGATCGCTGCGCCCGTGCGCTCTATCACCGAGGCGATGAGCGCGGCCTGCGGGTCAAGACATTCCAAGGGATCGGGGTCATTCCCGAACAGGCCCAGGCCTGGTTCGCCGCCCACCCACTGGCAATCGAAGCGTAACTCCAACCACTGGTCGTGCGGGCTGGCTCCGCAAATGGAATTGCTATGAACAAGCATCTGTACCGAATCGTTTTCAACAAGGCCCGCGGACTGCTGATGGTCGTGGCCGAGAACGTCACCAGCCAAGTCAAGGCGCCGGGGACCCGCTCCGGGCCGACGACGAGCGCAGCGGCTTGCACGGCGACACTCGGGGCGTTGCGCTTTGCCTTGATGACCGCGATTGGCCTGGTGTCCTTGAGCGTGGCGCCGGCCTGGGCTGGAACCATCGTCGCCGATCCTGGCGCTCCGGCCGGCCAGCAACCCATGGTGATACAAAGCGCCAACGGCACGCCGCAGGTCAATATCCAGGCCCCCAGCGCCGGCGGTGTCTCGCGCAACACTTACAACCAGTTCGACGTCGATAGCCGGGGGGTGATCCTCAACAACGGCACGGGCAATAGCCAGACGAAACTGGGCGGTTGGATCGAAGGCAACCCGATGTTGGGCAATGGCAGCGCGCGGGTCATCCTCAACGAAGTCAACGCCAGCAATCCCAGTCAACTGCGCGGTTACGTCGAAGTCGCCGGCCAGCGCGCCGAAGTGGTGATCGCCAACCCGGCCGGCATCACCTGCAACGGTTGCGGCTTCATCAACGCCGACCGGGCCACCCTCAGCACCGGCCGGGCGCAGTTGGAGAACGGTCGCATCACCGGCTACACCGTGCAGGGCGGCACCATCAATATCGAAGGCAAAGGCCTGGATGCCCGCGAGACCGACTACACGGACCTGATTGCCCGCTCGGTGCAGGTCAACGCCGGGGTGTGGGCCAACGACTTGAAGGTCACCGCCGGACGTAATCAGGTCAATGCCGACAACACCCAGGCCACGCCGCTGCCAGGCACCGAGGGAGACAAACCCACCGTTGCCATCGACGTTGCCAAGCTCGGCGGCATGTATGCCGGGAAGATCATGCTGGTGGGCACCGAATCCGGCGTGGGTGTGCGCAACGCCGGGCAGATCGGCGCCATGGCTGGCGAGGTCGTGATCAGCGCCGACGGCAAATTGCAAAACCAGGGTGCGATCAGCAGCGCTACAGCGACCCGAATCAATGCCGCCAGTGTTGAAAACAGCGGCACACTCTACGCCAAGGGCGACCTGGGCCTCGACAGTACCGGTGACATCGACAACAGCGGCACCGTTGCCAGCCAGAACCACACGACACTGACCGCCAAGAACATTCGCAGCACCACGGCCTCGAGCCTGGCGGCGGGCGTCGGGGCGGACGGCAAGTTGGGCAGCAGCGGCAACCTCGCGTTTCGGGCCACCACGGTCAAGGCGCAAGGCCAGAACCTTGCCGGCGGCGATGTCAGCGTCGAGGCCGCTGACCTGGACCTGAGCAGCAGCCAGACCCTGGGTCAAAACGTCACCCTGACGGCCAGCGGCGGCGATGCCAACCTCAGTGGCAGTCAAGTCGATGCGACCCAGGTGCTGACTGCCAAAGCGACCAATACCCTGCGCACCAATGGGGCCAAGGTCACCGCTGGCAACCTGCAATTGGGCGCGCGGGATGTTGCCAATGTCGGCGGTGAGCTGGTGCAGACCGGCACCGCCGACGCGTCGATCAAAGCCACTGCCACGCTCGACAACAGCGGTGGCCGTATTGCCTCCAACGGCAACAACCTGAAGCTTGGCGCCGATCGCCTCGACAACAGCAAGGGCAAGGTCGAGCACGCCGGCAAAGGTACCTTGGACATCCAGGCCAGCCAGTTGGCTGGCAGCAAAGGTACCCTGGCGAGCAATGGCACATTGAGCGTCAAGGCCCGCGAGGTGGTGGTCGATGATGGCCTGACCCAAGGCCAACAGATCACGCTCGACACCACGACCCTGTCCAACCAGCGCGGACGCATTCTCCAGACCGGCGCGCAGCCCTTGCAGGTCACCGCCCGTGAACGCTTCGACAATCAGGCCGGACAAGTCAGCAGTCCAGGGGCGGTGGTCCTGAAGGTCGGGACGTTTAACAACCAGGACGGCAAAGTCCTCGCCACCGATAACGGTGCGTTGACCGTCACGGCCGACAAAGAGGTCAATAACGACGGCGGGACGCTGGCCGCCAGCGGGACGACAAAGGTCAGCGGCGAGGCGCTGGATAACACCCAAGGCACCGTGAGTGCTGGCGGTGAGCTGTACGCGACGTTCGATCGCTTGAACAATATCGGCGGCACGCTCGCCGCCACCCAGCGCATGGAGATCATCGCCGGGCAGTTGAACAACACCGATGGCGTGCTGGGTTCGGTGAAGTCCGGCTTGCTGGTCAGTGTCTCGGCCGATGCATTGAACAACAGCGGCGGGCGCCTTGAAGCGCTGGGCGATATCGATCTGTCGGCCCAGGGCTTGAATAACCAGGGCGGGGTGATCAGTGGCCAGGCCCTGGACCTGAACAGCCACGGCCTGCTGATGGACAACAGCCAAGGCACGTTGAATGCCGGTGCGACCCTCGACCTGCGCAGCGGTGAACTGCGCAATGCGGCAGGCCTGATCCAGGCCAAGGGCAAGCTGTTCATCGACACCGGCAGCCAGGCGCTGAACAACCTTCAGTCTGGCACCACCCAAGGCATCAGCGGCCAGGGTGCGGTGGAAATCCACAGCGCCCATTTCAACAACAATGCCGGCTTCCTCGGCGCCAAAGGCGCGCTGGTGCTCAAGGCCACCGACCTTACCAACGGCAGCGGCGGCCAGATCATTGGCGAGAAAACCGTACGGGTCGAAGGTGCCCGGGTGGATAACCGCGGCGGTCAATTGCAAGGCCTCGGCGATGTCCAGTTGGTACTGGGGGATACGCTCAACAACCAGGGCGGACTGGTGCGCAGCGCGGGAACGCTGGGCGTGATTGCCGGCGTGCTCGACAACAGCGCCACCCAAGGTGCCAACCAGGGCCTTGAAGGGCGTGCCATGAGCCTGGCGCTCGACACCTTCGGCAACCAGGCCGGTGCCGTGCGCGCCGACCAAGGATTGTCCATCGGCGTCAGCCAAACGCTGGATAACCAGGGCGGCCTGATTTCCGCGGGAGCCGGCCTGACCATCACTGATCGCGATCCGGCGCAGCGTCGCCAGGCAGTGCACAACCTCGACGGGACCTTGCTCGCTGGCAGCCTGTTGTCCCTTAACGCGGCCTATTACGCAGGCACCGGTCGAGCCCTGAGCCTGGGCGACCTGACGTTCAGCCTGCAAAGTGGCCTGGACCTGAGTGGACAGATCCAGGCCAATAACAAGATCGACCTGAGCACCGAGGGCGCTTTCAACAACAGCGGAAAACTGTTGGCAGGCAATCTCCTGCTGGTGCGCTCGCAGACGCTGGACAACGCCGCCAGCGGCGAGATCAGCGCCGGCCAGGTTCGCCTGAGCATAAACGACAGCCTGACCAACCGTGGCCTGATCGACGGCCAGCAAGTGCGTGTGCAAGCGCTGTCGCTCAACAACCTGGGCACCGGACGTCTGTATGGTGATCGACTGGCGATCGCTACTTCGGCGTTGAGCAACCGTGATGAGAACGGCAGCGCCGCGACCATCGCCGCCCGTGAGTCGCTGGACATTGGTACCGGCACCCTGGATAACCGCGAGCAGGCGCTGATCTTCAGTGCCGGGGACCTCGCCATCGGTGGTGCGCTGAGCGCGACTGACAAGGCCCAGGACCGGGCCCAAGTGCTGACCAACGCCAGTGCGACCATCGAAGCCCTCGGCAACCTGTCGCTCGATGTGCAAAGCGTGCGTAACACCAACGAACATTTCAGTACCCAGCAAGTGGAAGTCAGCCGCACCGCCTTGCAGGAATTCCAGCTCAGCGGTTCGCCGAACCGCTACCAGGGCGACCAGATTTCCTTGCGTAACGATGAAGTTCTGTACCTCTACACGCCGGAGGGTCGCAAAGACAACTGGAACCGCTACGACTACACCCGCGTGGTCCAGGAAACCCAGATCGCCACTTCGGCACCGGCGCAGATCCTGTCTGGCGGGACGATGCAGATCAATGCAGGGGATGTGCTCAACGACAAGAGCCGCATCATTGCCGGTGGGTTGTTGCAGGCCAACATTACCAGCCTGACCAACACCGAACTGACCGGCCAGCGCACCACTACCGACAGCGGCACCGTCAGCAATTTCTATCGCATCCAGCGCAAGGGCCGGGACCATCAGGGAACGGCCGTCACGGCCTACACGCCAGCCCCCTTGATCCAGGACATCACCCTGCAGCCGACCGTGTTCGCCCAAAACGCCGCCGGCAACGGTACCGGCACCCAGATCAGCGCCCGCGCCACACAGGGCGTCGGCGAGCAGATAGCCGCCACGGGCACGGTCAGCGCCCCGGTCGGCAGAACCTATCAAGTGGCGCCTATCGTTCAGGTCGCGGCCCAGACCACCCTCAACAACAAGGGCGTGGCCGAGCAGATTCGCAGTGGCGGGCCATCCCTGGCCTTGCCGAACAACAGCCTGTTCACCACCAATCCGCAGAACACCAGCAGCTACCTGATCGAAACCGACCCGCGTTTTGCCAGCTATCGCACCTGGCTGTCGTCGGACTACATGTTGCAGCGCTTGCAAGTCGACCCAGCCCTGACGCAACAACGTCTGGGCGACGGCTTCTACGAACAGAAATTGATTCGTGAACAGATCGCGCAACTCACCGGCCGACGTTTCCTCGACGGCTACGCCAATGACGAAGCGCAATATCGTGCCCTGATCGACAACGCCGTGACCGTCGCCAGCCAATGGCAACTGGTGCCCGGCGTGGCCCTGACCTCCGAGCAGATGGCTCAGTTGACCAGTGACATCGTCTGGCTGGTGCAGAAGCAAGTCACCCTCGCCAATGGTGACACCCGCAACGTGCTGGTGCCGCAGGTGTACGTACGGGTCCAGGAAGGCGACCTCAACGGCTCCGGTGCCCTGATTGCCGGGCAGCAGTTGAACCTGAACATCGCCGGCGACCTGGTCAACAGTGGCAGCCTGGCCGGGCGCAGTGTCATGGCGATCACCGCGCAGAACATCGAGAACCTCGGTGGGCGCATCCAGGCCGACAAGGTATCGCTCGCCGCGCGGGAAAACCTCAACAACCTCGGCGGCCTGATCGGTGCCGTGGACAGCCTGTCGGTCAAGGCCGGGCAGGACATCAACGTCATCTCCAGCAGCCGGGACAGCAGCAGCGCCCAAGGCACCCGCACCAACCTGTCGCGGGTGGCCGGGCTGTTCGTCAGCGGTGCCCAGGGCACGATGGGGGTGAGCGCCGGCAACGACCTCAACCTCACCGGGGCCCAGGTGGTCAATGCTGGCAAGGGCGGCAGTACGTTGCTGGAGGCGGGCAAGAACATCAACCTGGCCACCGTCGGTGAAGCGCACGAGCAAGCGCTGGCCTGGAACAGCAGCAACTGGCGCAAGGACGCCAGCCAGACCGAAGTCGGCTCGCAGGTCCAAGGGCAGGGCGATGTGCGCTTGAGCGCCGGCCAGGACCTCAACGCCCGCGCCGCCCATGTCACCAGCGAGCAAGGCGCGGTATTTGCCGAGGCCAGGCGCGACGTCAATCTGACCGCCGGCCAGAACTACCAGTTCGCCGATGAAGCCCACAAGGTCAAGGGCAGCAACGGGATGTTCTCCAGCAAGACCACCACCACCCGTGACACCATCAGCCAGACTTCGGTCGAAGGCTCCACCCTGAGTGGCGAGCAGACCTATGTGCAGGCCGGTCGCGACATCAACCTCAAGGGCAGCAACGTGGTGTCCACGACCCAGACGGTGCTAGTGGCGGACAACAACGTCAACATCGAAGCCGACACCGCCAGCAGCAGCGAACGCCATGACAAGTCCGTGAAGAAAAGCGGCCTGTTCAGCGGCGGTGGCATCGCCGTCACCCTGGGCAGCCAGCAACAAAGCGTCAAGGACCTCACCACCGAGCACACGGCCGTGGCCAGCACCGTCGGCTCGACCGCTGGCGATGTGTTGATCGAAGCGGGCAAGGGCTACCGTCAGGTGGGCAGCCAGGTGTCGGCGCCACAAGGCAACATCGACGTCACGGCGCAGACCATCGACGTCGTCGAGGCGCGCAACACCCGCGAGCGCGAGCGTGAAACCCTGTTCAAGCAGACCGGGTTCACCCTCACCGTGACCAACCCGGTGATCAGTGCGATCCAGACGTCCCAGCAAATGAAACGGGCGTCGGAGAAAACCGACGACGGGCGCATGAAGGCCCTGGCTGCCGCCACTGCCGTGCTGGCGGCCAACAATGCCGCCACTGCCGTGGCGATGGACCCGGGCGCGGCGGGCGGGATCAACATCAGCCTGTCGCTGGGCACCAAGAAGAACGAAAGCACCACCACCTACACCAGCGACAGCGCGGCCGGCTCGACCATGACCGCCGGCAACGACATTCGCCTGCGTGCCACGGGGGCGGGTGCCGCCAGCAACATCACCGTGCAAGGCAGTGATATCAAGGCTGGCCGCAACGCCAGCCTGCTGGCGGACGGTGACATCAACCTGCTCGCCGCCCGCAATATCGACAAGCAGAACACCGACAGCAAAGGCAGCAGCGCGAGTATCGGCATCGGCTTTTCCCTCGGCGCTCGCAACGGCTTCACCCTGGATCTGGGTGCCTCCGGCAGCCGCGGCCAGGCGGATGGCGATGGGCTCACCCACACCAATACCCATGTCCAGGCGGGCAATCAATTGCTGCTGTCCTCCGGCGGTGACACCAACATCAAGGGCGCGGTGGCCAGCGGCAAGCAGGTATTGGCCGATATCGGCGGCGACCTGAACATCGAAAGCCTGCAAGATACCAACACCTATGTGGTCGATGAGAAGAGCCTGGGCGTTGGCATCAGTCTGTGCATTCCGCCGTTCTGCTACGGCATGAGTTCGGTCAACGGCGTCAGCGGCAGCTTCGGCGCCACGGATATCGACTCCAATTACGCCAGCGTGACCGAGCAATCGGGTATCAAGGCTGGGGACGACGGGTTCGACATTCGCGTGGGTGGCAATACCGACCTGGTCGGCGCCGTCATCGCCAGCAGCGACAAGGCCGTGCAGGACGGCAAGAATCGCCTGGTCACCGCCAGCCTCACCAGCCGCGACATCAAGAACAAGGCCGAGTACGACGCCAGCACCGTCAGCGTCGGTGGCGGCTATCGCGAAGTCGGCAAGGACCAGCAGGGCAACGCCACCAGCGGCGGCACGCAAACCCCTGGCACCGACCTGCCGAAGAATGACAACGACCTCAGCGCCACGATGCCGATCGCCATCAGTGCCAGCGACGACGCCAGCAGCGTCACCCGCAGCGGCATCAGTGGCGGCACCATCGTCATCAGCAACGACGCCGAGCAACAGAAGCGCACCGGCAAGAACGGCGAGCAAACTATCGCCAGCCTCAACCGCGATGTCTCCAGCGACCGCGACACCACCAACACGCTCAAGCCGATCTTCGACGAAGACGAAATCCGTGCCGGTTTCGAGATCGTCGGGGCGTTCGCCAACGAAGCCAGCACCTTGCTCGCCAACAAGGCCAAGGAAGTCGACCTCAAGCGCAAACAGGCCGAGGCGGCTCAGGCAGCGGCTCTGGACCCCAACGCCAAACTCACCGACACCGAACGCCTGGCGCTGCTCGGCAGCGCTCAGCGGCTGAACGCCGAAGCCAGCGGCATCGCCGACAAGTGGGGCGCGGGCGGTACCTACCGGCAGATCACCACCGCCCTGGTGGGCGCGGCCAGCGGCAACATCAGCGGCGGCAACAGTGCCTTCGTTCAAGGGCTGGTGGTCAATTACGTGCAGCAGCAAGGTGCCGGCTACATCGGCGACCTGGTGGCGGACGGCAAACTCACCGAAGGCTCGCCGCTGCACGCCGCCCTGCACGGCATCGTCGCCTGCGCTGGCGCCGCCGCCAGCAGCCAGAGCTGTGGCAGCGGTGCCGCAGGCGCGGCGGCGTCGAGCCTGCTCACCGGCCTGTTCTCCGAAGCCAGCCCCGATGAAAGCGAAGCCCAGCGTGAGGCCAAGCGCAACCTGATCGTCAGCATTGTCACCGGATTGGCCGCCACCAGTTCCTCGCTCGACCCGGCTACCGCCAACAGCGCGGCCGGCGCAGCGGTGGACAACAACTGGCTGGCGACTCAGCAGCTGGTTCAGGCGGAGAAGGAATACAGCGCGGCTGACCTGACGGGCAAAGCTCAGGTTGTAGCCAAGTGGGCGTTCATTTACCAAAAACAAGAAGTACTGACCCGATTCGGCATTGGCAAAGGCTTGGCGCAGGCGGGTTGGAGCGATGTCGAAGGCTTGACGCAGTTTCTCCTTAATCCGGTTGAAGGGATCAAAGGTATCAAAGCCTTGATCGACGATCCCGAGGCCCGCCAGAGATTAGGCGATGAAATGGTCGGTGACGCCAAAGCCAAAATCGCACGTATCGAAGACGCCCTGGAACACGGCGGCGACGAACGTGCCGTGCAACTGGGCGAGGATATTGGCGAACTGGTCTGGCAAGTCGGCACCATCGCCACGGGCGTGGGCACGGCGGCCAAGGGCGGCGTGGCGCTGGCGAAAGCCGGGATCAAGGTGGGTGCCAAAGAGCTTGAAAAAATGGCCGATATGGCCAACATTGCCAAAGCTGAAGCCGCTGCTGGTAAGCCGATGCAGTGGAGCAGCGTGGAGGGGGCGTATAGCAAGAAACTTGAGGGGGGGTATGGCCCTGGCACGACGACGGTTAATGGGAAGGTTGTCGAGAATGCGGGGGAGTACAGTGTTGGGGCAAAAGAACTCACAACAAGTCCTTCAAAGGTTTGGACTCTTAAACCGACTCAACGAGGGGTAGAGATTGAGTCATACCTTGCTAAAACTGAGTATTCACCGCAGAGCGGCTGGTATAACGTAGGGGCCGAAAAAAATGGATATTTCCCGCTTGTTGATTTTCAGAATGGTAATACGCTCGTTAGTCTGAAGTCAGTAGATACGGCAGGAAGTACGTGGTTAGGCCGGATGCAAGATCATATTATCGATTTAGGGACAAATGGCGCGAAAGTCAATGGTGTACCAGCAAATATGGTGCTTGATCTGCGAGTTCAGCCCGGTGGTTCGGCTGCTGCTAAGTCGCTTATCGAATTCGGCCGTGAATATAATGTCAAAGTGGTTGTTAAAGAATTTAAGTGAGATCTGAAAAGATGAAGCGATTCAAGTTTGTTTTTGATGTTGATTCGATCAGTGGTTTGCAGATGCTGGCCCTGGTTGAAGAGGTTTTGAATAAGTTTTCTTCCCCTTTGGTGTTTTTTCTACATGGGGACAAGGTTGATATCAAAACGCTTGAAAAGAAAATATTGAAAAAAAAATCATGGCCTAGTGGATTGATGTCTGGTGGGTATGAGCTCCGATTCGGGTTGCTTCCAGCACTGGGTTATAGCTTTTTAGTGCTAGAAGAATCAGAGAACTATAATAATACTGAGTTGGAAGAGGAAATAGGGCCTATTCTCGGTGCGGAAGGTTTTATTCAAGCGTGGGTTTCTGATGTCGAATATGATTTTTGGCAGAACGCTACAGACCCTCTAGAGTATGAATGCGCGGGTCGCTCTCTTTCAGGTCTTCCAATGAAGTCTAATGGCTTGCCTCCTCCCTTGGATCAGATGGAAATTGATACATCAGGGAATCCTGGGCGTAACGTGCTCAGACAAGGATATATTGAGGCGATTGGAAGCACTATGTGGCTGGGTAATCTTTTCTGGGAGAGAGTTAGTATGGATAGATTTTCCAGTATTTCGTTGTTGGAAAGCCAAGGATTCAAAGTTTATGATTGTGGTGGTTTTTTTAAAGTTGTAGCGTCTGATAAGGTTTTTTTTGATGGTTCAACCCTAGAAAAACAATGTGCTCTCAGGCAGATTTTATTTGGGTTAAATTGACGGTTTAGATGGTGCAAAAGGACCTGCGACTGGACAACTGTCTGGTGAAATCAAAGTGACGGGGAACGGTGCACCAACAGCAAATGATGCGACTTTTACAGCAACATTCACATCAGGATGGACAAGCATCTCGAATGATGCTCGCGCGGTGGTCCGGGACGTCGAGTACCATTCAGGTGTGCCAATGCTCTCTATCAGCGCACACAACTTGCCGATGAGTTGCGTCAGGTGGATCACACTTACGACTGAGAAAGGGGATTTATTTATTGGAAAGGGCGGATGATTTAATTTCTTAGATTTCCAAATAAATCCCCTTTTTTGAGTCGGCAAGGACCAGCAAGGCAACGCCAGCAGCGTCACCCGCAGCGGCATCAGTGGCGGCACCATCGTCATCAGCAACGACGCCGAGCAACAGAAGCGCACCGGCAAGAACGGCGAGCAAACTATCGCCAGCCTCAACCGCGATGTCTCCAGCGACCGCGACACCACCAACACGCTCAAGCCGATCTTCGACGAAGACGAAATCCGTGCCGGTTTCGAGATCGTCGGGGCGTTCGCCAACGAAGCCAGCACCTTGCTCGCCAACAAGGCCAAGGAAGTCGACCGTAAGTGATCCATGACCCCCACATTCCAAGCCCGCATTTGATCCCCGATGCTTCGCTCCCGATCTCTTTCTGGAGCCAGCCCCGCCATGATGCGACCCGACGCCAAAGTCGAAAAAGTGTACCTCTACCCCAAGCCGGTGGACTTTCGAAAATCTATCGACGGCCTCGCCGCGTTGGTCGAACTGGATATAAAAGTGGCGGTATTCGATCCAATACTTTTCGTCTTTCTCAACAAGTCCCGCAACCGCGTGAAGATCTTGTACTGGGAGCGCAACGGCTTCTGTCTTTGGCTCAAGCGCTTAGAATCCGAGCGCTTCAAAACGTCGCCCGATGCCACGGACGAGGCGATTATCCTCAGCGTCCAGGAGCTGAACTGGCTGCTCGACGGTTTTGATCTCTGGCGTAACCGTCCTCATCAAGTTTTGACGCCGCGCTACGTGGCGTGACTCGGTATAATCCGGGCCATGATTTCTCTACCCGACGACCTTCCTGATGATCCTGTTTTGCTCAAGCAATTGCTGCTTGAGGCACTCAGTCGCCAGGAAGAATCGGCGCAAGCTTATCAGACCCATATTGTCGACCTGAAAGAACAGATCAAGCTGTTGCGCGACCGTCTATTTGGGCGCAAGTCCGAGCAAACTGTTGAGCCCAACACGCCGCAATTGGCCTTGTTCAACGAGCCTGAAAGCGAACCCATGCCGCTAGTTGGCGACGCTGATGAAGAAGTCGTTGCACCGACACCTCGCCGTGGCAAACGCAAGCCGTTGTCGGCTGAGCTGCCACGTATCGAAGTTATCCATGAACTGCCCGAACACGAGCTGACCTGTGCCTGTGGTTGCCGCAAACATGCCATTGGTGAGGAAACCAGCGAGCAGTTGGATATCGTGCCGATGCAGATCCGCGTCATCAAACATATCCGCAAGATCTACGCTTGCCGAGGCTGCGAAACTGCACCGGTCACCGTCGACAAACCGGCCCAGTTGATCGAAAAAAGCATGGCCAGCCCTAGCGTGTTGGCGATGCTGCTGACCACCAAATATGTTGATGGCTTGCCGTTGCACCGGTTTGAAACGGTGCTAAGCCGACATGGCATTGATATTCCGCGCCAGACTCTCGCGCGCTGGATCATCCAGTGCAGCGAGCACTTTCAGCCACTGTTGAATTTGATGCGCGACCGATTACTGGAAAGTCCGGTGATCCATTGCGATGAAACCCGCGTCCAAGTGTTGAAAGAGCCGGATCGAGACCCGACCAGTCAATCCTGGATGTGGGTGCAAGCCAGTGGTCCGTCGGATCGAAAAGTCGTGCTATTCGATTACACGTCCAGCCGTGCGCAGGAGGTGCCGTTGCGTTTGCTGGAAAGCTATCGTGGCTATGTCATGACCGATGATTACGCTGGCTATAACGCCTTGGCGTTGCAACCGGGCGTGGAGCGCTTGGCGTGCATGGCCCATGCACGACGTAAGTTCGTGGACGCGCAAAAAGTGCAACCCAAGGGCAAGACGGGACGTGCGGATATCGCGCTGACGATGATTAACAAACTGTATGGAGTCGAGCGTGAACTTAAGGTTGCCAGTGATGAACAGCGGTTTATCGCTCGCCAGGAAAAGAGCCTGCCGATCTTGGGGCAGCTGAAAGTCTGGCTGGATAAAACCCAATCCCAGGTGACGCCGCAAAGTGCATTAGGCAAGGCGGTGCATTATCTGGCGAATAACTGGAGCCGACTGGAGCGCTATGTCGAAGCGGGTTATCTGCCCATCGACAACAACCCGGCCGAAAGAGCGATCAAGCCGTTTGTCATTGGACGCAAGGCCTGGCTGTTCAGCGATACCGTCAACGGCGCCACTGCCAGCGCAAAGATCTACAGCCTGGTCGAGACCGCCAAGGTCAACGGCCAAGAGCCCTATACGTGGTTGCGCCACGTACTGGAGCGGCTGCCTCAGGCTTCGTCGCTTGAAGATTATGAAGCCTTGCTGCCGTGGAACTGCTCGCCAGAAATGCCACGGTAAACCGTTAATCCACTGTTGGGTAGGTGGGGTTTATGGATCGCATACAGTCGACCTCAAGCGCAAACAGGCCGAGGCGGCTCAGACAGCGGCTCTGGACCCCAACGCCAAACTCACCGACACCGAACGCCTGGCGCTGCTCGGCAGCGCTCAGCGCCTGAACGCCGAAGCCAGCGGCATCGCCGACAAGTGGGGCGCGGGCGGTACCTACCGGCAGATCACCACCGCCCTGGTGGGCGCGGCCAGCGGCAACATCAGCGGCGGCAACAGTGCCTTCGTTCAAGGGCTGGTGGTCAATTACGTGCAGCAGCAAGGTGCCGGCTACATCGGCGACCTGGTGGCGGACGGCAAACTCACCGAAGGCTCGCCGCTGCACGCCGCCCTGCACGGCATCGTCGCCTGCGCTGGCGCCGCCGCCAGCAGCCAGAGCTGTGGCAGCGGTGCCGCAGGCGCGGCGGCGTCGAGCCTGCTCACCGGCCTGTTCTCCGAAGCCAGCCCCGATGAAAGCGAATCCCAGCGCGAAGCCAAGCGCAACCTGATCGTCAGCATTGTCACCGGATTGGCCGCCACCAGTTCCTCGCTCGACCCGGCTACCGCCAACAGCGCGGCCGGCGCAGCGGTGGACAACAACTGGCTGGCGACCCAGCAACTGGTTCAGGCGGAGAAGGAATACGACGCAGCTGACGGCTTAGGGGCCAAGGCGCAAGTGATCGCCAAGTGGGCGTACATCAATCAGAAACAAGACGTCCTGACCCGCTTCGGCGTGGGCAAAGGCTTGGTGCAGGCGGGTTGGAGCGACGTCGAAGGCTTGGCGCAGTTCCTCCTCCATCCGGTTGATGGAATCAACGGCCTCAAGGCCCTGATCAACGACCCCGAGGCCCGCAAGCAGTTCGGCGATGGCGTGGTCAACGAACTCAACGCCAAACTTGACCGTGTCAAAGACGCTTTGGAGAACGGGGGTGATGATCGCGCCGTGCAACTGGGGCAGGACATTGGCGAACTCGTCTGGCAGGTCGGCAGCATCGCGACGGGCGTCGGCACGGCGGCCAAGGGCGGCGTGGCGTTGGCGAAGACCGGGATCAAGGTGGGGGCGGAAGGGCTTGAAAAGATGGCCGATATGGCCAAAATTGCGAAAGCTGAAGTGTCGGCTGGTAAGCCGCTGCAGTGGAGCAGCGTGGAGGGGGCGTATAGCAAGAAACTTGAGGGGGGGTATGGCCCTGGCACGACGACGGTTAATGGGAAGGTTGTCGAGAACCCTGGGGAGTACAGTGTTGGAGCAAAAGCAACAGTAGATAAGCCCGTTCGTTCCTTGGAGCAGTTATTGCCTGATGGCAAGGTTCCGAGCGTCCGGGGAGGGGAGTTCAATCGTTGGTTCGATGGATTATCTTCGGCAGAATTGGACGTTTTGTGGCAAAACAAGGCAGCTCGTGACGCGATAGAAGCAAGGATAAGACAACCAGGTGGATTGCATGAGTGGTGTATGGTGTGTCGGGCTCCTGACTTCAAAAAATGGGGAGTGCCGATGGACGAGATCCAGAGGTTCAGAACCAAGACGACTGAATTGAAATGGATCAGTCCTATCGACGGTAAGCCTGGCGGTCATGGCGGTTACGCTTCTGGTACTTTTCATAATGAATTAAAAGCCGTTATCGATAACAGTAAATCTCTTGATGAGTTTAATTTGGGAATTCTTTCCCTTCAAAGTAGGTGGAAAATAGATCCTAATTTATTACCACCTCTACCAAAGGCTGGAGGGAAATAGGTATGAAGTCTTTATTGTCCGACTGGTGCGCCTTCTGTGAAGGCAGGGCAGTCTTCGATAAATCTCACTTTTTGGGATTGTTGAAAGCGCACAGTGGTTCCGAGGAGCTTCGACGTATATTCAGCTATTTTCCGTTTTCGGAAGAGCTGGTTGATAGAGCCGAGCGCGTTCTAGCCTCTGGAGATATGGAGAAGTCTCTGTATCTCTTGCCAAAACTTAAAGTTGGAGAGGGCGAATTAATTCAGCTAGGCCGGGAGTGGCTCAAGGAGCAAGAAAGAGTATGCGGGGTGCTCGGTGACTCTGAAGTTCTAAAGATTTGTGAGAATGCCCAGGTGCTTTTTGTTGATGGTCACGATATGGATCACTGGCTTCAGCAAGATATTCCTCATTACTGGTTGTTTGATGAGATTGGGGATGCAATCAGGGGGAGCAGAGTTTCTGATACTGAGCAGACTTATGCGCTGTTTGAGGCGTTCTATGGGTTGGCTGCGGATTATTATCTTGCTTGGTACGTTGGGCAGCCATTGTTTGAATTTGATATTGATTTGGAGTCTTACTTTAGATTCTGGCGAGCCGGAGGACGGTGTGCTCTCACCGGGAGTGGGTTCTTAGTGGCTCGGTAAAGCAAAGTGGATAAGTCATAAATAATATTTACCATTGAGCTACCGACGGGAGATCACATGGAGGTGAGAGACGAGGATTTTGAGTGTTTCATTCGTGTAATGGGTGAAGCAACATCACATCGGCAGGTGCCTGGCTCCCATATTGCGAAATATCGGGGGATACTACCGGACGCGTTGCTCACCTATTGGCAGAAAGAAGGTTGGTGTGGGTATGCCAATGGTCTTTTCTGGACGGTGGACCCAGACGATTACAAGTACCTGCTCGATATATGGTTATCCGGTACTGAATTTTTGCAGATAGATAATTACCACGTTATTGCTCGGAGTGCTTTTGGAACGCTGTATGCTTGGGGCGAGAAATACAATCAGAAAATTGTTGTTTCATGTCCGACGGGATCTATCGTCGCGTTGATGAATAAGCTGAAAGTTCTTAATAAAGATCCGGATCTAGCCATCCAGACATTTTTCGCTATGTCTGATAAGGAGCGTTATGATCTGGAGGATGGTCGAGGTGATTTTTTATTTGATCGAGCGCTAGAGAAGTTGGGGGCACTTGACGAGAGTGAGGTCTACGGCTTTGAGCCGGCATTGTTTGTTGGAGGGACGGCTTCGCTGGATCAGTTGGTTAAGTGCAATTTGGAGGTTCACTTAACGAACCTTCGACAGATTCGTTCCTGAGTGAGCACGGTAAGCGGAACGACGTTGTACTGGCGTAAAGGAGTATATCGAAATGGATGAAATCAACGTCCGGCTTCATCAGCACCGGCGCTGGCTGTTGCAGTCGGAAGGCCTGACGGCTCAAGAGCTCGACTATATCGATGAGGACCTTGCCAGCGACTCATTAAACGGATTGGACAATGTGGCTGATTCGCTGGGGATGCTGGCGACTTATCACGGCATTCGGGGCGAAGTCGCGATCAGTGACGGAGAGGCTTCTGGCTGGGAGCAGGTCTCGCGCTCGATGATGTACCGTTATTGGGCGCTGATGCTCAAGGCCAAGGCTTTCTCCAAAACGAGTTTTCTTCAAGGCATCCAAACCGTCCCCAACCTGACTAACCAGTTGAGCCTTGCTGGGTGCTTGCTGGCCGGGTTGATAACGGTTGATCGTCGTGATCTGGCTGCATCCGTGGCCGATGTGCTTGCCGGAATGTTGACCGTCAAAGGCGCCGTCGATTCGAGCTATCTTGAGCAGCGTCGATTCGAACCTTTCATGCTCTGGCTTTATTCAGTCTATTCGCAAGGTGCTGCGCTTCCGGAGATCAAGTCGCTCTCGCTCGGTTGCGCAGCAGCCGCCAAACAAACAGGTCCGCTGCGCGGCCCAGCGGGAGCAAGCTCCCTCGCCACGGGTGTTCAACCAATCCGCTGCACTCGGGTTATCCAACACCTTCCCCTTAACGGAACGCCATCCCCTGCCGATAACCCGATGAGCCCGGTTGTCTCCAGCGTTTCGGCTCGCAATGTGCGTCACGACTCAGCCAGGCCAAGCGGTTGCTGAAAACCCTTGAACGTTGCTGGCTGGTGGCTATCATCTGCGCGCCTCGGGGCTGTGACACGGCGTTTCGTTGTTATGCCATTGGGTTATTTTCTTACTTGCCTGGACATCCTCGATGCTGGCGTACCACCAAAAAAGTTTTCTGATCGTCGATGATTTCTCGGATTTCCGCAGTTCGATCCGCTCCATGCTGCGTGAGCTGGGCGTCAAGGACGTGGACACCGCCGACACCGGTGAAGTGGCGCTGCGCATGTGTTCGCAGAAACGCTATGACTTCATCTTGCAGGACTATCACCTGGGCGACGGGCGCAAGAATGGCCAGCAGGTGCTGGAAGACCTGATGGTCGAAAAGCTGATCAGCCATGAAAGTGTTTTCCTCATGGTGACCGCCGAGACCAGCCAGGCGATGGTGCTCAGTGCCCTGGAGCATGAGCCGGATGCGTACCTGACCAAACCGTTCAACCGCTCTGGCCTGGCCCAGCGGTTGGAGCGGCTCGAGCAGCGCAAGACCCTGCTCAAGCCGATCCTGCAAGCCCTCGATCGTGGCAAGCCGATGGAAGTGCTCAATGCCTGCATCGCCCTGTGCAAGCAGGACCCGCGCTACGGGCCGTTGTGCCTGCGTTATCGGGCCGATGCGTTGCGCGACCTGAATCAGAACGAGGCTCTTGAACGACTGTACAACTCCATCATCGCGGATCGCCCGTTGCCGTGGGCTTATGCGGGGCTGGGCAAGTTGATGTTCAAGCGCGGCCAGGTGGGGCAGGCCAAGGCTGTCTATGAAAAGGCCCTGAAAGTCTTTCCGATGATGCCGGCCTTGTACGACGGCATGGCCGACGTGCTGGTGGCCGAAGGTGACACCAAACAGGCGCAGCACGTGCTGGAAGAGGCGGTGCGCCTGTCGCCGCTGGCGGTGCGCCGCCAATCGTTGTTGGGCAAGCTGGCGATGACCAACGAAGACTACGACACGGCTTCCCGGGCCTATCGCCAGGCGGTCGGGCAGGGCGCGCAGTCGCGCTTCAAGGACCCGGAAAGCAATCTCGGCCTGGCCCATGCGCTGATCAGCAAGGGCAGCGAAAAAGGCCTCGACACCCGCACCCGGCTGGAGATCAACACGACGCTCAGCGCCGTGGCGAAGGAGAACCTCAACGACCCGGGGCTGCAGGTCCGGGCGCGGCTGATGAAGGCCACCAGCCTGTTGCTCAACGATGCCGAAACCGCCGAAAAGCTCACCGAACAGGCCTTGCAGCGCCTCGATGGCATGGAGCAATTCATGAGCGCCGAGGCCGCGTTGCTGGTGGCCAAGCAGTTGCAAATGCTTGGCCAGACCAGCGCCGGCGAGTCGATGCTCAAGAACTGCGCGGAAATCTACGGTGATGACCCGACGGTGATGCAAGGCATCGCCAAGCTGACCGACGACCCGAACATTCTCAACCAGGGCAATGCCGCCGCCGAGTTGAACCGCGAAGGCGTGCGGGTCTACAAGACTGGCGCGTTGCCGCAGGCGCGGGAGCTGTTCCGCCGCGCCCTGAAGATGCAACCGAAGAACATCAGTATTGCCCTGAACATGGCGCAATCGCTGCTGCATGGCACCGACACCAGCGTGGAGTCGCAACTGCTGCAGGAATGCCGCGCCTGCCTGAAACTGGTGGGCATGATGCCCGACACCGATGCGCGTTTTGCGCGTTATCAAAAACTGCGAAGCAAGGCATTTGGCGATGAATGACAGCGAACAGGCCCTCGATTTTTCCACGGTGATCGCGTCTACCGTGCACGACATGAAGAACTCCCTGACCTTGCTCATGCAGGCGCATACGCAATGGCTCGAGCGCTTGCCCGACGCCGAGCGCCAGACCTCGGAACAAGGCGTCATCGAGTTCGAGTTCGCCCATCTCAATGGCCTTATGGTGCAGTTGCTGGGGCTGTACAAACTCGGCGTCAACCAGTTGCCGCTGCACCCGGCCTATCATGAGTTGGATGACTTCATCGAGGCGCAACTGGCCGGCCATCAGGACGTGTTCCGCAGCCGCGGGATCATGGTCACCTACGACGTCGATCCGCTCAGCCCCCTGGGCTTTTTCGACCGCGAATTGGTCGCTTCGGTGCTCGATAACTGCATCAACAACGCCATTCGCCATGCGCGCCAGGCGCTGCTGATCAGTGTGAGCGATGAGGCCGGGCAACTGGTGCTGACGATCAATGACGACGGCGAAGGTTACCCGCCAGAGATGATCGAGCGTCAGGCCGAGTATGTGCAGGGCATCAACCACAGCAGCGGCAGCACCGGGCTGGGCCTGTACTTCGCCGCGCGGATCGCCGGGCTGCACCAGCGCGGTGGCGTGAGCGGGCGTACCGAGATTGCCAATGGCGGTGTGTTGGGTGGTGGGGTGTTCCGGCTTTACCTGCCCTGAGCGTGCGCTTTATAAAAAACAGCACAGATCCCCTGTGGGAGCGAGCTTGCTCGCGATAGCGGTGCATCAGTCAGCTCAATATTGACTGAGCCGACGCCATCGCGAGCAAGCTCGCTCCCACTCGTATTGCACAGGATTTAATTGTCTGTGGGTGCTTGATATTCCGAACAGCCGAAGCCTATTTTGTACGGGTTGCCGTTCGCGGCTCGCACATAACAAGGATTGCGTCATGACGACCGATGGCCAGCGTTCACTCGCGCAGCGACTGACGGGCATTGATGAGATTGAATGTGTCACGCCGGATTTGAATGGCGTGCCGCGGGGCAAGGTGATGACCGCCGAGGGGTTCCTCGAAGGCCGGCGGTTGCAGTTGGCGCGGGGCGTGCTGCTGCAATGCATCATGGGCGGTTATCCGCCATCGCGTTTTTACGGCAGTGACGACGGCGACCTGGCGCTGGTGGCCGATCCGAAACAGATTCATCGCCTGCCCTGGAGCCTACAGCCCCGGGCCCTGGCGATCTGCGACGCCGACGAGTTGACCGGTGAAAGCTCCCGGCTTTCGACACGCGGCCAGCTCAAGGCCGTTGTCGCACGTTATGCAGCCCTGGGCCTGGCGCCGGTGGTGGCGACCGAGCTGGAATTTTTCGTGTTCGCCCCCAACCCGGACCCGACCCAGCCGTTCCAGCCGCCGATGGGCCTGGATGGACGTCGCGAAGACGGCCATTCGGCGTTCAGCGTCAGCTCCAACAATGGCCTGCGTCCGTTCTTCAGTGAAGTCTATGAATGCATGGCGGCGCTGGGCCTGCCTCGCGACACCTTCATGCATGAAATGGGTGTGAGCCAGTTCGAGATCAATCTGCTGCACGGCGACCCTTTGTTGTTGGCCGACCAGACCTTCCTGTTCAAGCACCTGCTCAAGGAAGTGGCCCTCAAGCACGGGCTCACCGTGGTCTGCATGGCCAAGCCCCTGGCTCACACGCCGGGCAGTTCGATGCATATCCACCAGAGCGTTGTCGAGGCGCACAGCGGTCGCAATGTTTTCAGCGACGAAGCGGGCGAACCGACCGCGACTTTCCGACACTTCATCGGTGGGCAACAGGCGTGCCTGGCGGACTTCACTGCGTTGTTCGCACCGAACGTGAATTCCTACCAGCGCCTATGCCACCCGTTCGCCTCACCGAACAATGCCTGTTGGTCCCATGACAACCGCTCGGCCGGGTTGCGGATTCCCGCCAGTTCGCCGGTGGCCCGGCGGGTCGAGAACCGCTTGCCGGGAGCCGATGCCAACCCCTACCTGGCGATTGCCGCCAGCCTGGCCGCCGGGCTGTATGGGATTGAACATCGGCTGGAGCCGAGCGCGGCGATCCAGGGCGAATTCGAGGTGCCGGATAATCTCTCGTTGCCATGTACCTTGCATGCCGCCTTGGAGCGTCTGAAGCGTAGTCATCTGGCGAAGGAACTGTTCGGTACGGAGTTCATCGAAGGCTACATCGCCTCCAAGACCCTGGAACTGACCAGCTTCTTCGATGAAATCACGCCCTGGGAGCGGCGTGTCCTCGCGGCCCAGGCATAACGAACCGTCGCATTCGGGCTATCTTCAACAGGTAGCCCTTACTCACCTCAAGGAGCCGCTCGGAACGCCGATGCGCCAAATCTGGAAACCTTTTCGAGCGCTTTATTTCGCCTCGCTGATGATGTTGATCGGCTCGGGCCTCTTGAGTACTTACCTGGCGTTACGCCTGGCCGCCGACGATGTGGACAGCCTCTGGGTCGGTGCGCTTATGGCCGCCAACTATTTCGGCCTGGTGCTGGGTGGCAAGATCGGCCACCGGCTGATCGCCCGCGTCGGCCACATCCGCGCCTATTCGGCTTGCGCCGGGATCGTCGGGGCTGCGGTGCTGGGCCATGGCCTGGTGGATTGGCTGCCGGCCTGGATCGTGCTGCGGATGATTGTCGGCCTGGGGATGATGTGCCAGTACATGGTCATCGAGAGCTGGCTCAACGAGCAAGCCGATGCCAAGCAGCGTGGGGTGGTATTCAGCGGCTATATGATCGCCTCATACCTTGGGCTGGTGCTGGGTCAGTTGATTCTGGTCATGCACCCGGCCCTGGGCCCTGAGCTGTTGATGCTGGTAGCGCTGTGCTTCGCCTTGTGCCTGGTGCCCGTGACGCTGACCCGGCGAATTCACCCGGCGGCGCTGCATCCGGCGCCCATGGAGCCGCGCTTCTTCATCAAGCGTGTGCCGCAGTCCTTGAGTACGGTGCTGGGCTCGGGGTTGATCGTCGGTTCGTTCTATGGCCTGGCGCCCCTGTACGCCTCTCAGCAGGGCCTGTCGACCGAGCAGGTGGGTTTGTTCATGGGTAGCTGCATCTTCGCCGGGCTGCTGGTGCAGTGGCCCTTGGGCTGGCTGTCCGATCGATATGACCGGGCACTGCTGATCCGCTGCTTTGCGCTGGTCCTGACGATCTGTGCGCTGCCGTTGGCGATTCTTCCTGCGGTGCCGTTGGAGGTGCTGTTCGTCGCGGGGTTCTTCTGTTCGCTGGTGCAGTTCTGCCTGTATCCGTTGGCAGTGGCGTTTTCCAACGACCACGTCGAAGCTGATCGAAGGGTATCCCTGACCGCGATGCTGCTGGTGACCTATGGGGTTGGCGCCAGTATCGGACCGCTGGTAGCAGGGGTGCTGATGAAGATGTTCGGCAGCCAGATGCTCTATGCCTTTTTTGCCTTCTTCGCCCTGGTGCTGGTGTGGCGAATCCGGCCGAAGGCGGTGACCAACCTGCATCAGGTCGACGACGCACCGCTGCATCACGTGGCGATGCCGGACAGCATGTCCAGTTCGCCGCTGGTGGCGTGCCTCGATCCCCGGGTGGACGAACAAGTGGTGCAGGAGCAGATGCACGTCGATCCTGTGCCGATGGAAGAACCGGTCGAAGAAGAACCCGTCATGGAGGAAACGGCCGCCGAGGAGGCGAGCGACGAGCCGCCGACTCCCGATTTCACTCAGGCCAGGCCTTGAGCCAGTCATAAAAAAACGGGCAGTCACCGCAAGGGACTGCCCGTTTTTTTACGTATCGAAAATCAGAGGTCGTCTTTATCGAAGCGCCGGGCTTCTCGCTGGAGCTGGTAGACGAACCGCTCGACCTGCCGTTGCACCAGGCCACTGATGTTGTGGAAGCGTACGCCGGCGAACGTGGTGTTGATCCTTTCTTCGAAATGCAGGTAACGCAGCTCGACGGGCGCGGTCATGTTGCCAAAAGGCAGGGCCGCGATGAAGCGCTCGTACACCTGGCCCAATTGCAGTCGCTGCGTGATGTCGCCCTCGAAGCGCAACTTGCAACCGGTGGCGGAGATGTCCAGCAGCTTGCCATCCACCGGGGACTTGAGCTTGTCGCCGCCCAGTTCAACGTTCACCAGTTGTGCCAGTTTCAGGGCGGCGCGGAAGGCGTTGCGACGTTGGTGGTAGACCACTTCGTCGGGCAGGGCGCCGCGATAGCAGCGACCGTCGCTGGATTCATCGATAGTCAGTGGGCCCTTGCCATCCCATGCGATACGCACGCCGTCATGGAAACCCTCGACACGAAAAGGCTCACCGGCCAGCAGGAAACGCTCGCCGTCCCGGGGAATCATTTCATCCAGGGCAATGGAGTTGGTCTCGCGATCGACATTGACCAGATAGCTCTGGAAGCGCTGGCTACGTTCGTGGAAGGTAATGATCAGTGGGTCATGGCTCTCTTGCAGCATCCGCAGGTTGCCGGAGATTTCCAGCGGCGTGGTGAGGACCTTGGGTGGCTGCGGAGCATCATCCGCGTTTGAGGCATTGAACACGGTGAGTCAATCTCCAGGCAAAATACGACTACGAATGGCCGGCATTTTGCCAGCATGTATCGCGCGTTGATAGAGCGAAGGCATTGTTCGTTTCATGCCTGGCTGAGCGGGCGGTGCTTGACCATTTTGGCGGTCGAGCCGCGAGCGTCATACAGCGTCGGGATCTCGCCACCGTTGAGGATGCGCAACTGGTTGGCGGTGGCGGCCTGCTGCATCAGGATCGACTGGCCGTTGCGAGCGTTGGTTGCCTGGCATTGGGCGAGCAGGTCGTTAAGCGCTTTGCTCTGGGACAGCAACTGATCGCCGATCGTCGACTGACCAGCCAGTTGCTCGAGGCCGTCATGGCTGGCGGGCAGGTTGAGGCTGGCGAGGATCTCGCTGCGTTTGCGGCCATGCTGGTCAAGCAGGATGATCAATGCCTGTTTCTGCGCCAGGATATTCTCCAGCAGAGGCATGTCGCGACCGTGCAAGGCCACGGATTCGGCCTGCAGCAATTCCAGCAATTGTTGCGCTGGAACAAAGTCGTCGATGATCAATTGCAACAAATGAGTGTCGTGCATGGCGGGCCTTGGGTCTTAAGCGTCCAAAAGCCTGGCGCAGGCGGCGGCCTAGCGCTGGGCTTCGAAGTTGAGCAGTTTGCTGGCTACGCGGTTGCTGTCGACCTTGTAGCTGCCATCGGCGATGGCTGCTTTCAACTCGGCCACACGGGCGTTGTCGACGACAGGTTGATCGCGCAGCTTGTCAGTGACCTTCTGCAACTGCTGAGCCTCATTGCTGAGGTGTACCGACTCCCCGTTGCTGACCTGTTCGGCGGGTGTAGACAGCGGCGCGGATTTGTCGGTTTCGACGGTTTCCTTGGTGGCGCTGGTACGCGTAGTGCCTGTCAGCGGTGAAGAGCTGTTTAAACGATTGAAATCGATGACCATGGTAAAAAACCTCTGGGTATTTGGACGCTTGCCATGTTTTCGGCCATCCCCAAAAAAACTTTAGGCTCATTTATACAATGAACGTGCGCACGTCTGCGCTTGCCTTTGCATAAGGCACAGTCTAGGGAACACCGGGATCAAGCGCCAGCTTTCTACCTCCTCTACCCGATCACTACATCGCCACTTCCACTTGGCCCGGGGCCATCACCTGCGCCTTGATAACGCGCTGGGAGTTGAGGTTTTTTACCCGTATCTGTTCACGCATGCCACCGTTGGACAAGGCCTCGCCGGGCATCCGCACGGACAGGGAGCCGCTGCGGGCGGTGATGACCACCTGGTCGCCCTTGCGGACCACCTCGGCCTGCTCCAGGTGGACCAGTGTCACGATCTGATCGGCGACCATTGGTCGGACAAGTTTCTGTCCGATGGCCTGGTCGACGGAGGTCAGGAAGCCCTGGTTGATCTGGCTGACGTCCCGTTCGCGCAACGTCACGTCCTGGGGCTCGACGATCCCGGCCCGCCTCAGCGGACGCGTGGTGGTGACGATTTCCCGAAACAGGCGCACTTGAGCGGGCACGAACACCGTCCAGGGCGTGGTGCTGTCGCAACGAACCTTCACCGTGACGCGGCCCAGGGGGCGTGACGGGCTCTCCAGCGAAGCAGTCAATTCCTTGTCGCACATTGGCATGCGCAGGCGCGGATCGATCTGGTTGACTTCGATCTCGTAGCGACCTTCCGTTTGACTGGTAGCCAGATAGTCTTCTACGGTGAATTCAAGAAAGCCCTGAGTGACGCCGATAAGGAGATCAGGCAAGGTAACCGGAACAGCAGCAAGGGCAGGACCGCCCGAAGTGAGCAGGCAGACAGCCAGCAGTGCACCGAGCCAGTGGCGGCAGTGAGTGGTCAGGCGTCGAGAAAATGTCGTTTGTGCGTTCATGCCGGTTCAATAGCAAGCCCCGTGCCGTTTAGTGATGAATGCGCGTCGGACACATTAGCGTTAGGTAGGAGTCAGGGCATGGCGGGAGTAATGGATTCGGTAAACCAGCGCACTCAGCTGGTTGGTCAGAATCGCCTGGAGCTGTTGTTGTTCCGTCTCGACGGCCAACAAATGTATGGGATCAACGTATTCAAGGTTCGCGAGGTGCTGCAATGCCCCAAGCTGACCTTGATGCCCAAGTCCAGCCCCGTCGTGTGCGGTGTGGCCAATATTCGGGGAGCGACCATCCCGATTCTCGACCTGGCGATGGCGACCGGTTCCGGTCGTCTGCTGGACCAGAGCAATCCGTTTGTGATCATCACTGAGTACAACACCAAGACCCAGGGTTTCCTGGTGCGCTCGGTGGAGCGCATCGTCAACATGAACTGGGAAGAGATCCATCCACCGCCCAAGGGCACCGGCCGCGATCACTACCTCACGGCGGTGACCCGGGTCGATAACCAATTGGTGGAAATCATCGACGTGGAGAAGATCCTCGCCGAAGTTGCGCCCACGCCGGAAGCGATCTCCGTGGGTGTGGTGGATGCCGAAACCCAACACAAGGCGATTTCGTTGCGGGTGTTGACCGTCGATGACTCGTCGGTGGCCCGCAAGCAGGTGACCCGTTGCCTGCAAACGGTCGGCGTCGAGGTAGTGGCGTTGAATGACGGGCGACAGGCGCTGGATTACCTGCGCAAGCTGGTCGACGAGGGCAAGAAGCCCGAGGAAGAGTTCCTGATGATGATCTCCGACATTGAGATGCCGGAGATGGACGGGTACACCCTGACGTCGGAAATCCGCAGTGACCCGCGCATGCAGAAACTGCACATCATCTTGCATACTTCATTGTCCGGGGTTTTCAACCAGGCGATGGTCAAGAAGGTCGGCGCAGACGATTTCCTGGCGAAATTCCGTCCCGATGACCTGGCTTCACGGGTCGTCGATCGGATCAAGGCGGCAGAATAAAAGGTCGGGCGCGTTGTGCGTCCGGCAAGTCAACACGATGAAAGAGGCGGTATCTTGTCTACGGGTAATTTGGATTTCGAACAGTTCCGGGTCTTCCTGGAAAAAGCCTGTGGCATCTTGCTTGGTGAAAACAAGCAATACCTGGTGTCGAGCCGTCTCAATAAATTGATGGAACAACAGGGCCTCAAGTCATTGGGCGAACTGGTGCAGCGTATCCAGACCCAGCCGCGCAGTGGCTTGCGCGAGATGGTGGTGGACGCGATGACCACCAACGAAACCCTGTGGTTTCGTGACACCTATCCGTTCGAGGTATTGAAGAACAAAGTGCTGCCGGCGGCCATCAAGGCCAGCCCGGGCCAGCGTCTGCGGATCTGGTCGGCGGCCTGTTCGTCGGGGCAGGAACCCTATTCGCTGTCGATGTCCATCGACGAGTTCGAACGGTCCAACCTCGGCCAGCTGAAAGGCGGCGTGCAGATCGTCGCCACCGACCTGTCCGGGACCATGCTCAATAACTGCAAGACCGGTGAGTACGACAGCCTGGCCATCGGCCGGGGCCTGTCGCCGGATCGCCTGCAACGTTACTTCGACCCGAAAGGGCCGGGCAAATGGGTGGTCAAGGCACCGATCAAGAGTCGGGTGGAGTTCCGCTCGTTCAACCTGCTGGACAGCTATGCCAGCCTGGGCAAGTTCGACATCGTGTTTTGCCGCAACGTGCTGATCTACTTCTCCGCCGAAGTGAAGAAAGACATTCTGTTGCGTATCCATAGCACGCTCAAGCCGGGCGGCTACCTGTTCCTCGGCGCCTCCGAGGCGTTGAACGGTTTGCCGGATCATTACCAGATGGTCCAGTGCAGCCCGGGGATCATCTACCAGGCGAAGTGATTGGCTTGGGTTGTCAAAAAAACGGGAGTCCCACGGGGCTCCCGTTTTTTTGCCTGCCGATTTCCATTCACCACTGTGGGAGCGGGCTTGTTCCTCGTCGACTGGATGAAAGCGGCAGAAAAGCGGCAGCCTGCGGAAGCCAGTTGCCGCTTTTCTGGCATTGCCGCTTTGCCGATGCCCGCAAAGCCCCGGTTTATGGGCTTTTCCAAAGTGGCACGCTGCTTGCTAAGTTCATCGCACGTACATTCTGGTCACCCAAAGGTTTCCGACATGAGCATCAGCTTCGATAAAGCGCTCGGTATCCACGAACAGGCCCTGAGCTTCCGCGCCCAGCGTGCCGAAGTCCTGGCCAACAACATCGCCAACGCCGACACCCCGAACTACAAGGCGCGGGACCTGGACTTCTCCAAAGTGCTCGCCGAGCAGAACGAGAAGACCAAGAACGGCCACTTCGCCCTGAACACGACCAACAGCCGTCATATCGAAGCTGAAGGCTTGGGCAATGGCGATGAATCGCTGATGTATCGCACCCCGATGCAACCTTCGATCGACCAGAACACCGTGGACGCTCAACTGGAACAGTCCAACTACGCGGAAAACTCCGTGAACTTCCAGGCCAGCTTCACCCTGCTCAACAGCAAGTTCAAAGGGCTGGTATCGGCCCTGCGCGGAGAGTAAGCCATGTCGATCGCTAGCGTATTCAACATTGCCGGCAGTGCCATGAGTGCCCAGACCACTCGCCTGAACACTGTGGCCAGTAACATCGCCAACGCCGAGACCGTTTCGTCGAGCATCGACCAGACCTACCGCGCCCGTCACCCGGTATTCGCCACCATGTTCCAGGGCGGCCAGTCCGGCGGCAGCGGCTCGCTGTTCCAGGAGCAGGACGCGGCCGGGCAGGGCGTACAGGTGCTTGGCGTGGTCGAAGACCAGAGCAACCTCGACGCACGTTATGAACCAAACCATCCGGCCGCAGACGCCAAGGGTTATGTCTATTACCCGAACGTCAACGTCGTCGAAGAAATGGCCGACATGATTTCCGCCAGTCGTTCGTTCCAGACCAACGTCGAAATGATGAACACTGCCAAAACCATGATGCAGAAGGTCCTGACCCTCGGTCAGTGATAAGGGGCGATTCACATGAGCGTCACCAACACTACCAGCGGTTTGAGTCTCAACGAGATTCTGGCCAACTCCTCGGTCAAGACCAACACCACGACCGATGGCCTGGGCGCGGCAACCAGTGCAGCGACCGGCAAGAAGGAGTTGGGCAAGGATGCGTTCCTGCAGTTGCTGGTCACTCAGCTGAAAAACCAGAACCCGCTGGAGCCACAGGATAACGGCGAGTTCGTTGCCCAACTGGCGCAGTTCAGCAGCCTGGAAGGCATCACCACGCTCAACGAGACCGTGAGCGGCATCGCCGGCAACTACAACTCGTCCCAGGCCTTGCAGGCCTCGTCGCTGGTCGGTCGCTCGGTCATCGCTCCGGGCGACAAGGCCGTGGTCGATACCTCCAAGAGCCTCAACGGCACGGTGGTGGTACCGACATCGGTGTCTTCCGTCGCGGTCAAGATCGTGGACAAGGACGGCAAGACCGTTCGCACCATCGACCTGGGCAGCCAGAACGCCGGCAATTCGGCGTTCATCTGGGACGGCAAGAACGACGCGGGCACGACGGTCGAGTCGGGCACCTATACCTTCACCGCTTCGACCACTATCGACAGCAAGGCCGTGTCGCTGATCACTAACCTGCCGGCCACGGTCAGCAGCGTGACGATCAGCCAGACGGGCGGTGAGCTGATGCTCAACCTGGCCGGGCTGGGCAGCATCGCCCTGTCCAAAGTACAAACTATTGGTATGTAGAGCCGACTAACCGGCAAAAGGAGTCAACATGTCTTTCAACATCGGCCTTAGCGGTCTCTATGCAGCCAACAAACAGCTGGACGTGACCGGCAACAACATCGCCAACGTGGCGACCACCGGTTTCAAATCGTCCCGCGCGGAATTCGAAGACGTCTACTCGGCCACCAAGTTGGGCTCGGGCAGCAAGACCGTCGGCAACGGCGTACGCCTGGCCAACGTTTCCCAGCAGTTCGGCCAGGGTGATGTGAACAACACCGGCAACGTGCTGGACATGGGTATCCAGGGTCAGGGCTTCTTTGTCCTGAGCAACGACGGTTCGCTGAGCTACACCCGTGCCGGTACCTTCAAGACCGACAAGGAAGGCTTCATCACTAACAGCGATGGCACTTCACGCCTGCAGGGTTATGGCGTGGATGCCAATGGCAACATCCTCAACGGCATCCTGACCGACCTGCGCATCGACACCTCGAACCTGCCGCCGCAAGCCACCAGCCTGGTTTCGTCGACGATCAACCTGAACTCGACGGCGACGGCGATTGATCAGACTGATCCGGCCTTGGCGTTCGACCCGACCGATACGGCCACGTTCACAAAGCAATTCACCACCCCTGTCTACGATACCCAGGGTAACCAGCACTCCATGGACCAGTACATGGTCAAGACTGGCGCCAACACGTGGGATGTCTATACCTTGATCGATGGTCGTAACCTGGATGGCAGCGCGCCGGTCGCTCCGAACGCTCCGGTTCCTTCGACGATGACCTTTGATTCGAGTGGCAAGCTGGTCCAGGTCAGCACCCCGCCTGCGACCGTCAACAGCGATCTTGTGCTGACCGGTTGGGTGCCTGGTACTGTCACCAATGGCGTGTGGACCGCTAACGGCGCCGGTTCGTCGACGATTACGGTGTCCATGGCCAACACCACCCAGTTCAACGCCGACACCGCCCGCTCGATCCCTGCCCAGAACGGTTATGCCACCGGCCAGATCACCAACCTGACCATCGACGGCAGCGGTGTATTGCTGGCCAACTTCAGCAACAACCAGACCAAGCCGATCGGCCAGCTCGCCCTCGCCAGTTTCACCAACGAGCAAGGTTTGCAGCCGGTAGGCGGCACCAGCTGGAAAGAAACCTTCGCCTCGGGCATCCCGGGCTACGACGCCCCGGAAACCGGGACCCTGGGTTCGATCGTGTCCAACTCCCTGGAAGAATCCAACGTCAACCTGACCAACGAACTGGTCGAGCTGATCAAGGCCCAGAGCAACTACCAGGCGAACGCCAAGACCATCTCCACCCAGAGCACCATCATGCAGACCATCATTCAGATGGCTTGATGTCGATGGTGGCTTGAAGGCTGCACAAGAAGCCCCTCGCAAGAGGGGCTTTCTTTTGGTCGGGTATTTTGTATTGCCTGGGCTGCTTTCCTCCAGGCAAAAGAAAACCCCCGATAAACCAGCGGTCTATCGGGGGCTTCTTCAGCGGGCGCCTTTACGCGCCCACCCACTCAGCTTATTGGCAAGCTTCGCAATCCGGTTCGTCGATCGCGCAGGCCTTTGGCACTGGCGCCGGACCTGCTGGAGCAGCCAGGACCGAATCGTCACCGTGGTTGCCGCCGCTGGAAACAGCGTTCAGCTTGCCGGTGTTGATGGTCGACTTCTCGGTGCTGGTGGCGGCCAGGGCACGGAGGTAGTAAGTGGTTTTCAGGCCACGGTACCAAGCCATGCGATAGGTCACGTCGAGCTTCTTGCCCGAGGCGCCGGCGATGTACAGGTTCAGCGACTGAGCCTGGTCGATCCACTTCTGGCGACGGCTGGCGGCGTCGACGATCCACTTGGTGTCCACTTCGAACGCAGTGGCGTAGAGCGCTTTGAGCTCTTGCGGGATGCGTTCGATCTGCTGTACCGAGCCATCGTAGTACTTCAGGTCGTTGATCATGACCGAGTCCCACAGGCCGCGGGCCTTGAGGTCGCGAACCAGGTACGGGTTGATCACGGTGAATTCGCCCGACAGGTTCGATTTCACATACAGGTTCTGGTAGGTCGGTTCGATCGACTGCGACACGCCGGTGATGTTGGCAATGGTGGCGGTCGGTGCGATGGCCATGATGTTGGAGTTACGGATGCCTTTCTGCACACGGGCGCGAACCGGTGCCCAGTCCAGGGATTCGTTCAGGTCAACGTCGATGTACTTCTGGCCGCGCTGGGCGATCAGGATTTGTTGCGAGTCCAGCGGCAGGATGCCCTGGGACCACAGCGAGCCCTGGAACGTCTCGTAGGCGCCACGCTCGTCAGCCAGGTCGCAGGAAGCCTGGATCGCGTAGTAGCTGACCGCTTCCATGGACTTGTCGGCGAACTCGACGGCAGCGTCCGAACCGTACGGGATGTGCTGCAGGTACAAGGCGTCCTGGAAGCCCATGATGCCCAGGCCGACCGGACGGTGCTTGAAGTTGGAGTTCTTCGCCTGTGGCACCGAGTAGTAGTTGATGTCGATCACGTTGTCGAGCATGCGCACGGCGGTGTTCACGGTACGTTGCAGCTTGGCGGTGTCCAGCTTGCCGTCTTTGATGTGGTTCGGCAGGTTGATCGAGCCCAGGTTGCAGACCGCGATCTCATCCTTGTTGGTGTTCAGGGTGATTTCGGTGCACAGGTTCGAGCTGTGGACCACGCCCACGTGCTGCTGCGGGCTGCGCAGGTTGCACGGGTCCTTGAAGGTCAGCCATGGGTGGCCGGTTTCGAACAACATCGACAGCATCTTGCGCCACAGGTCTTTGGCCTGGACGACTTTGAACAGCTTGATCTTGTTGTACTCGGTCAGGGCTTCGTAGTACTCGTAGCGCTCTTCGAAAGCCTTGCCGGTCAGGTCGTGCAGGTCCGGCACTTCGGACGGCGAGAACAGGGTCCACTTGCCGTCGTCGAAGACGCGCTTCATGAACAGGTCAGGGATCCAGTTGGCGGTGTTCATGTCGTGGGTACGACGACGGTCATCACCAGTGTTCTTGCGCAGCTCGATGAACTCTTCGATGTCCATGTGCCAGGTTTCCAGGTAGGCGCAGACTGCGCCCTTGCGCTTGCCGCCCTGGTTGACCGCGACCGCGGTGTCGTTGACCACTTTGAGGAATGGCACGACGCCTTGGGATTTGCCGTTGGTGCCCTTGATGTACGAGCCCAACGCGCGAACCGGGGTCCAGTCGTTGCCCAGGCCGCCCGCGAATTTCGACAGCATGGCGTTGTCGTGGATGGCGCCGTAGATGCCCGACAGGTCATCCGGAACGGTGGTCAGGTAGCAGCTCGACAGTTGTGGACGCAGGGTACCGGCGTTGAACAGGGTCGGGGTCGAGGCCATGTAGTCGAAGGACGACAACAGGTTGTAGAACTCGATCGCACGGTCTTCGCGCTGCTTCTCTTCGATTGCCAGGCCCATGGCCACGCGCATGAAGAAGATCTGCGGCAGTTCGAAACGCACGCCATCCTTGTGGATGAAGTAGCGGTCGTACAGGGTTTGCAGGCCCAGGTAGGTGAACTGCTGGTCGCGCTCGTGGTTGATCGCCTTGCCGAGTTTCTCCAGGTCGAATTCGGCCAGGACCGGGTTCAGCAATTCGAACTCGATACCCTTGGCAACATAAGCTGGCAACGCCTTGGCGTACAGGTCGACCATTTCGTGGTGGGTCGCGCTCTCGGCGACTTCCAGGAAGCTCAGGCCTTCGGCACGCAGGGTGTCCATCAGCAGGCGGGCGGTCACGAAGGAGTAGTTCGGCTCGCGTTCCACCAGGGTCCGCGCGGTCATCACCAGCGCGGTGTTGACGTCCTTGAGCGCAACGCCGTCATAGAGGTTCTTCAGGGTTTCGCGCTGGATCAGGTCGCCATCGACTTCTTCCAGGCCTTCGCAGGCCTCGGTGACGATGGTGTTCAGGCGGCCCATGTCCAGCGGCGCCAGGCTGCCGTCGGCGCGGGCGATGCGGATCGAAGGGTGGGCCTGGACCGGTGCGTCGGCCGGGGAGCGGGTAGCACGTTCCTTGGCGCGGGAGTCACGGTAGATCACGTAGTCGCGGGCCACTTTCTGCTCGCCGGCACGCATGAGGGCCAGTTCGACCTGGTCCTGGATTTCTTCGATGTGAATGGTGCCGCCCGAAGGCATGCGACGCTTGAAGGTCGCGGTGACCTGTTCGGTCAGGCGGGCCACGGTGTCGTGGATTCGCGACGAAGCGGCAGCGGTGCCACCTTCAACTGCGAGGAACGCTTTGGTGATGGCGACGGTGATCTTGTCATCGGTGTAAGGAACGACAGTGCCGTTACGCTTGATCACACGCAGTTGGCCCGGCGCGGTGGCGGACAGATCCGGGGTCGAATCGGCGGCCAGCGGCGCGGTGCCCTGCGGGTTCTCGCGAGTTGTGTCGGTGTGCATGGGTGTCTCCACGTTCTCTATGTTTGTTTGGGCACCATCACGGTGCCCACCGTTCCGTCCTGAAGCACTACAACCGACTGGCGCCGGGCATAACAACTTCGGGACAGTAGGAAGCGGGCGTTTAATGCCGCTTCCATCCGAAGTTCTCAGGTTACGAGCGAGGCTCGAAACCAGGTTGCCGGGGTGGCAGCAATTGACTGCAACACCCGTACCGTTTCGGTCGTTTTCGACCTGGAAACAGTTGCCATCCGCAGGGGCGGTCTGGGCTTGGGGAAATACGGTGTTTCAGCTGGACAGAAGCAAGAAAAGCGCTTGAATTCTCTGTCCGACTTGTGTTTGGTTTTTGGCCTGAAACCCTACATGTAGGGTTTTTTGCGCGGCGGGCTACAAGATAATGCGTTTTTGGGGGGTATGCAACGTACTACCTGTGGATAAGCCTGTGCGTAATTTGTGTGCGAAACGTGGAACGGCTCTGTAGGCCGCGACCTAGCTGGAGTGGACCTTTTTTCGCCGGTTTCGACGATCCGAAAACCGCCCGATGATTTTTGCGGGCGCGGACATTACCACAGAAAACCCAGCCGATCGAAACGCATTTGTTCGCTTGTTTTCTGCGCAGGCGACGTTTATACAATCGGCCCATGCGTGGGTGTGTTTATCCTCCTTTAACATGACAAAAAGATGGGGGAGGGTCTGTATTCGAAGCGAACACTTGTGGCGAGGGGATTTATCCCCGCTGGGCTGCGCAGCAGCCCCACATTGGCGACCGTGCGTGTCAGACAGAACGCAAGGGGCCGCTTCGCGACCCAGCGGGGATAAATCCCCTCGCCACAGGGATTTGTGTTCGCCACAGGATTTTGTGTTGATCCTTCCTTTTATATTCACAGCAAGACGAGGCCCCAGTGGAACAAGAAGCCTGGCAGGTATTGATCGTCGAGGATGACCAGCGTCTGGCCGAGCTGACCCGGGAATATCTCGAAAGCAACGGGCTGCGTGTCGCCATCGAAGGCGACGGCGCGGTGGCGGCGGCGCGGATCATTGCCGAACAGCCGGACCTGGTCGTTCTCGACCTGATGCTGCCCGGCGAAGACGGCCTGAGCATCTGCCGCAAGGTGCGCGAACATTATGACGGGCCGATCCTGATGCTCACCGCCCGCACCGACGACACCGATCAGATCCAGGGCCTGGACCTGGGCGCCGATGATTACGTCTGCAAGCCGGTTCGTCCGCGTTTGCTGTTGGCGCGCATCCAGGCCCTGCTGCGGCGCAGCGAACCGGAACCGAGCGTGGCGCAGAAGCAGCGACGCCTGCAATTCGGCCCGTTGGTAGTCGACGACGCCCTGCGCGAAGCCTGGTTGCAGGGCAACGGTATCGAGCTGACCAGCGCCGAATTCGACCTGCTGTGGCTGCTGGTGTCCAATGCCGGACGCATCCTGTCCCGGGAAGAAATCTTCACCGCCCTGCGCGGCATTGGTTATGACGGCCAGGACCGTTCCATCGATGTGCGCATTTCACGCATCCGCCCCAAGATCGGCGATGACCCGGACCATCCACGGCTGATCAAGACCATTCGCAGCAAGGGCTACCTGTTCGTTCCTGAAGCCTGCGTAGACCTGGCACCGTGAATTCGATCTTCCTGCGTATTTATGGCGGCATGTGCGCCGCACTGGTGCTGGTGGCGGTCCTCGGCGTACTGGCCCTGCACCTGCTCAACCAGACCCGCAGCGAGCAATACCGCGAGCGCCTGGCCCACGGCACGTTTTCATTGATGGCCGATAACCTGCGGCCGATGAACGATACCGAGCGTCGCCGGGCGTTGGCGGTGTGGGAGCGCCTGCTGGGTATTCCCCTGGCCTTGCAGACGTTTCCCCAGACCGACCTGGACCTCGGCCAGCGCACCCGCGTACTGCGCGGCCAGGCATTGGTGGAGCAGACCGGGCCGCACGCGGCAAAAGTCTATCGGCTGGTCAATGATGCCGAGCAATTGATGTTGGTCGGGGAGGTTCAGCAGATCAGCGAGCAACTGGCCCGCGCAACCATTTACCTGTTGGCCGATGAACTGGTGCGTTACCCCGTGGCCGAACAACCTAAACGGCTGGCGCAACTGGCGCAGGAAAAAGGCTTTGGTTTCGACCTGCGACTCATGACCGTCGAGCAGGCGGACATGGACGAAGACCAGCGCCGTCGTGTGTCCGAGGGCGATACGGTAATGGCGCTGGGCAAGGGCGGCGACTCCATCCGGGTCTTCGCCGGCATGGTCGGCACGCCGTGGGTGTTGGAGATCGGTCCGCTGTACCAGATGAATCCTTATCCGCCGCAATGGCTGGTGCTGATCGCGGCGCTGGGCTTGAGCCTGATCGGGTTGATCGTCTACCTGTTGGTGCGCCAATTGGAGCGGCGCCTGCGTGGCCTGGAGTCGGCCGCCACACAGATCGCCCAAGGCAGCCTGGAAACCCGGGTGCCGGCCCGAGGTGTCGACTCGGTCGGGCGACTGGCCGCGGCGTTCAACGGCATGGCCGAACATCTGCAACAACTGTTGGCGATTCAGCGTGAGCTGGTGCGGGCGGTGTCCCACGAATTGCGTACGCCGGTGGCGCGTCTGCGCTTCGGCCTGGAAATGCTCGGCAGCGCCAGCACGCCCCAGGCCCGGGACAAATACCTGGCGGGCATGGACCACGACATTGAAGACCTGGATCGGTTGGTGGACGAAATGCTCACCTACGCGCGGCTGGAGCAGGGTTCACCGGCCTTGAACTTTCAGCGAGTGGACCTGGATGCGCTGGTCAATCAAGTGATCGATGAACTGGGCCTGTTGCGGGCCGGGGTCACGGTCGAGCGCGGTCTCTGCCTGTCGGCCGCCGATTGTGATGGCGCCTGGGTCGAGGCCGAGCCTCGTTTTCTGCATCGTGCCCTGCAGAACCTGGTGAGCAATGCCATGCGTCACGCCAGTTCCCGGGTCACCGTCAGCTATCAGGTGGGCCAGTTGCGCTGCCGGGTGGATGTGGAAGACGATGGGCCCGGCGTGCCGGAAGCGGCGTGGGAGCGGATCTTCAAGCCCTTCCTGCGCCTGGACGACAGCCGCGCCCGGGCGTCGGGCGGCCATGGGCTGGGGTTGTCGATCGTGCGACGGATCATCCACTGGCACGACGGCCGGGCGCTGATCGGCAAGAGCAAGAGCCTGGGCGGGGCGTGCTTCAGTTTGAGTTGGCCGAGGCATCAGGACAGGTCTTGATAGGAGGGGTGCCTGATCGATCGCCATCGCGGGTAAGCCTTGCTCCCACAGCAAACGACACTCAAGGAGGGAACACTGACCTGTGGGAGCAAGGCTTGCCCGCGATGAGGCCCTGAAAAGCAGCACAGTGCTCAGGCCCTGATCCCCACCAGGCTCAATAGCTGCCCATCCTTCACCCCAAACTGCCCCTGCAACTCACTGCCATGGCGCCACTCGTTCGACAGGTCGGTCAGCAAGCGCAGGCGCACCAGTCCATCGTGTGTCCATTCCAGCACCTCGGCATGCTCGAAATAAAAGCGTTGCCTGACGATGGGGTACAGCGCTTTGAACAGGCTTTCTTTCACTGAAAAGGTCAGGGTCACCAGCAAGGCCCGATCATCGTGCGCGAGCCCGGTCATGCGCTGCAACTCTGGCGAGGTGAGGATTTCACCGGCCAGGCGTTCGGCGCGCTCGGGGTCGAGCAGGTTTTCCACGTCCATGCCCAGCCCTTGCCAGTGATTTTTTTTCGCGACGATAGCCGCCGCCCGACCCGTGCTGTGGGTGATCGAGCCGCTGACATGGGCCGGCCACACCGGGGCACGGTCTTCGCCGATGGCCGGCACGCAGGCTTGGCCGTCGAGCCGTTGCAATGCCGCCCGGGCGCAGATCCGCCCGGCCAGGAATTCTGCCTGGCGCTTGGCGACCGAGCGCTGGATGCTCGCCGGGGGCTCGATGGCACTGTTGGGGAAGTCGGCGCCCACCAGCAACAATGGGTCAAAGCGCGTGCTCAGCAGCACCGTGTCGGGCAGGGCGTCGGACAATAGCCAGTGTTCATCCAGGGACGAGCAACAAGCGGGCAGGGTGGGGAGTGTATTCATGCCGGGCATTTTGCCGGGTTGGCGGGAGGCTGGGTAGTGGGGCAGAAGAGGGATAGGCTCTGTGGCAAGGGAGCTTGCACCCACTGGGCTCTGTAGGAGCTGTGTAGGAGCTGTCGAGTGCAACGAGGCTGCGATCTTTCTCCAGCCACTTGAATCTCAAGCGAAAGATCAAAAGATCAAAAGATCAAAAGATCAAAAGATCAAAAGATCAAAAGATCAAAAGATCAAAAGATCAAAAGATCGCAGGCTTCGCCAGCTCCTACAAAGCGTTGCGTAGTCGAGCGGGAACAAGCTCCCCTGCCATAGGGGGATTTCAGCCAAAGATTTTCTTGAAGAACTTCTGCATATCCGCCCACGACTGCTCATCGGCTTCCTTGTTGTAGCCAATGTCCGGTCCACCATGTTCGCCGTGGCTCAAGCGGTCGGCGTCGGGGTTGCTGAAGCCGTGCTTGGCGCCTTCGAGGCTGACGAATTCATAGTCGGCGCCGGCCTTGTCCATCTCGCTCTTGAACGCGGTGACGTTGTCCTGGGTGACCATGCTGTCCTGGGCGCCATGCTCGACCAGCACCTTGGCCTTGACGCTGCCAGGCGTTGCCGGAGTATTGGTCACCAGCGCACCGTGGAAGCTCACCACGCCGGCCAGCGGCACACCCTGGCGCGCCGCGTCGAGCACCACCTTGCCGCCGAAGCAGTAGCCGATGGCGGCGAGTTTGTGCGGATCGGTCTGGGGCTGTTTCTTCAGCAGGTCGAGACCGGCCTGGAAGCGGGCACTGGCCGCCGCGCCGTCCTTGAGCGCCGCCTGCATGAAAGCCATGGCGTCCTTGGGGTGCTCGGTGTTCTTGCCGTCGCCGTACATGTCGATAGCCAGGGCGCTGTAGCCCAGGCCTGCGAGATCACGGGCACGGCGCTTGGCATATTCGTTCAGCCCCCACCATTCATGCACCACCACCACACCCGGCCGCGGGCCTTTGACGGCGTCGTCATACGCGTAATAGCCGATCAGCTGGGTGCCGTCGGCACTGGTGTAGGGGATCTCCTGGGTCTGGATGGCGGCGTGGCTCACACCGCTCATGGCCAGAAGTACAACAGCAAGCAGCCTGCGCATGACGGATCTCCTTATAAAAGTGGTCCGCACAGATTAGCCGATTCATTCAGCGCAGGTTCAGAGAACGTTCAAGGGGTGTTCAGGGATCGCTGGTTAAGGTGGCGGCGACTTCACAAAATACCCACGCTGCAAAGGAACTTGATCATGACTGCTATGAAAAAACTGCTGTTGGCTTTCACCGTGCTGGGCGCCACCGCCCTGGCCCACGCCGATGACAACTTCGCCAGCCTGACCCTCGGCCAGACCAGCGACAAGGTGAAGAAATCCAACGCCCTGGACAGCGCCCTGAACAACCCGAACGCCGATGGCGTCATCGGCAAGGACACCACGTATGGCCTGCGACTGGGCAAGCAAAACGATCAGGGCCGCTACTACGCCACCTACGACAACGTCTCGGGCACCCACAACGGCATCAAGCTGCGCCAGGAAAACCTGCTGGGCAGCTACGATGTGTTCTATCCGGTCACCAGCAGCACCAAGCTGTTCGGTGGTGGCACGGTGGGCCTGACCAAACTGACCCAGGATTCTCCCGGCTTCAGCCGCGACAGCGACATCGGTTACGCAGTGGGCTTGCAAGGGGGCGTGCTGCAACAAATTTCGCAAAACACCTCGGTTGAACTGGGTTACCGTTACCTGCGCAGCAATGCCAGCACCGAGATGAGCCCGCACGGTGGCGACAAGGTTGGCTCGCTGGACCTGACCAGCAGCGCCCAGACGTACCTGTCCGCCAACTACACGTTCTAGACGGTTGATGGTGAGCGTATCCCGCCGGATCGGTCGAAGACGATCCGGCGCCTTTCGTTGAGGTGCGCGGCACTGGATTGTTTGATTTGCCTGGGGAGAGGCTCCATGAAATTACTGGTCGTCGAAGACGAAGCGCTGTTGCGCCACCACCTGCAAACTCGTCTCACCGACAGCGGCCATGTGGTGCAGGCCGTGGCCAATGCCGAAGAGGCCTTGTACCAGGTCCGGGAATTCAACCATGACCTGGCGGTGATCGACCTGGGCCTGCCGGGCATCAGCGGGCTGGAACTGATCCGCCGGCTGCGCTCGCAGGACAAGACGTTTCCCATCCTGATCCTGACCGCCCGCGGCAATTGGCAGGACAAGGTCGAAGGCCTGGCCGCCGGTGCCGACGACTACGTGGTCAAGCCGTTTCAGTTCGAAGAGCTGGAGGCCCGCTTGAACGCCCTGTTGCGCCGCTCCAGTGGTTTTACCCAATCGACCATCGTAGCCGGTCCGTTGCTGCTGGACCTCAATCGCAAGCAGGCGTCCCTCGATGAGCAACCGCTGGCGTTGACCGCCTACGAGTACCGCATCCTCGAATACCTCATGCGCCATCACCAGCAAGTGGTGGCCAAGGACCGCTTGATGGAGCAGCTTTACCCCGATGACGACGAGCGCGATCCCAATGTCATCGAAGTGCTGGTCGGGCGCCTGCGTCGTAAGCTGGAAGCCCCGGCCGGCTTCAAGCCGATCGACACCGTGCGTGGCCTGGGTTACCTGTTCAACGAGCGCTGCCAGTGATTCGTTCGCTTCGCCTGCGCTTGATGCTGGCCGCCATGACCCTGGCGGTGCTGTTCATGCTGGCCTTGTTGCCGGCCATGCAAGGCGCGTTCAGCCTGGCGCTACAGGAATCCATCGAGCAACGCCTGGCCTCGGACGTGACCACGCTGATTTCCGCCGCCCGGGTGGAAAACAATCGCTTGAAGATGCCGGCGCAGTTGCCCGATGAGCGTTTCAACCTCGCCGATGCCCGCCTGCTGGGCTACATCTATGATCGCGAGGGGCGCCTGGTCTGGCGATCCAAGGCCACCCGGGAAGAAAACATCAACTACACGCCACGCTATGACGGCTTGGGCAACCAGTTCGCGCGCATTCGCGAGAACGACGGCCAGGAGTTTTTTGTCTATGACGTCGAGATCAAGCTGCTCGGCGGCCAGAGCGCGGCGTTCAGCATCGTCACCCTGCAGCCGGTGCGCGACTATGAAGTGACGCTGCAAGGGTTGCGGGACAATCTCTATCTGGGCTTTGGTGCGGCCCTGGCGGTGTTGCTGGCCTTGTTGTGGATCGGCCTGACCTGGGGCCTTCGGGCCTTGCGGCGCTTGAGCCAGGAGCTGGACGAAATCGAAAGCGGGACTCGCGAAAGCCTCAGTACCGAGCATCCCCGGGAACTGTTGCGCCTGACCGGCTCCCTCAACCGCCTGCTGCACGGCGAGCGGGAGCAACGCAGCCGTTATCGCGATTCCCTCGATGATCTGGCCCACAGCTTGAAGACTCCGTTGGCGGTGTTGCAGGGCGTCAGCGAAGACATGGCCCGGCGCCCCGAGGACCGTGGACAGGCTTGGGTGCTGCAATCCCAGATCGAGCGCATGAGCCAGCAGATCGGCTACCAACTGCAACGCGCCAGCTTGCGCAAGAGCGGGCTGGTGCGCCATCAGGTGCGCTTGCGCCCGGTGCTGCAAAGCCTGTGCGACACCCTGGACAAGGTCTATCGAGACAAACGGGTCAATGTCAGTTTCGATCTGCCGGAGCACTGCCAGGTGCCGATCGAACAGGGCGCCTTGCTGGAGATGCTCGGCAACCTGCTGGAAAACGCCTATCGGCTGTGCCTGGGCGAGGTGCGCGTCAGCGTGCATCAGACCCTCGGCGGCACGGAGTTGAGTGTCGAGGACGATGGACCGGGCGTGCCACCGGATCAACGTGCACGGATTCTCCAACGGGGCGAGCGACTGGATCGCCAGCATCCGGGGCAGGGGATCGGGCTGGCCGTGGTGAAGGACATCATCGAGAGCTACGGCGCCAAGTTGACCCTGGGGGATTCAGAGCTGGGCGGGGCGGCGTTCAGGATTCATTTTCCGGTGGTTTGACTGGGATATTTTCGCTGTGTGCGAGCCCCTGTGGCCCGAGATGCTCCGCTGGGCCTGTAGGAGCTGTGGAGCTGTGGAGCTGTGGAGCTGTGGAGCTGTGTAGGAGCTGTCGAGTGCAACGAGGCTGCGATCTTTCCCCTGACACTTGAATCCAAAGCGAAAGATCAAAATCAAAAGATCGCAGGCTTCGCCAGTTCCTACAACGCAGCCCAACGGGGATAAACCCCCTCGCCACAGGGGGTTTATCCCCGCAGAAACTGGATGTCATCACTCAATTCTCCAACTCCCGATAAGCCCCCGGCGTCAGCCCCGTCCACTTCTTGAACGCCCGGTGAAACGCCGACGGTTCGGAGAACCCCAGCTGCTCGGCGATCTGCTGCAACGACAAATCCGCACGCCCCAGATGATAGATGGCGATATCCCGCCGCAGCTGATCCTTGAGTTCCTGGAAGCTGGTGCCTTCCTCACGCAAATGCCGGCGCAAGGTTTGCGGGCTGATGTGCAAATGGCCGGCGACGGTGTCCAGGTCGGGCCAGCGCGCGGTGTCGCGGCTGAGCAAGCGGCGCAGCTGGCTGCTCAGGCTGTGGCCATCGTCCGGGCGCGACAGCAGGTCGGCGGGGGAGCGTTCGAGGAAATGCTTGAGGGTGCGTTCGTCCTGCAGCAGCGGCATGTCCAGGTAGCGGCTGTGGAACAACAGGCTGCTGTTGTGTGCGTCGAACACCAGCGGACAGGGAAACAGTAGGTCGTATTCGGCACCGTGGGCGGGCTTGGTGTAGCCGAAGGTCGCCTGTTCCAGGCCGATCCGCTGGCCGATCAGCCAACTGGCAAGGCGATGCCAGACGACCAGCAAGCTTTCAGTCAGGAAATGATCCGGGTCCCACAGCGTCGAATCGTCCAGCACCAACCGCACTCGCTCGCCTTCGGCTTCCAGCGTCAGGCTCGGCGCGTCGGGGAACAGGCTATAGAACAGCAAGCCGCGCTGCAGGGCCTTGCCCAAGGTCCGACAGTGGATCAACGCGTGACACATCATGGCAAACGTCCCGGGTTTACTCGCAGCCCTGCCGAATCCCAGGTATTCGTCCCCCAATGCCAGCCACAGCGCCTGCAACAGGCGCGCGAACTGCTCGGGCGCAATCCGCGCGCGCGGCTCATCCAACAGCTCTGGGCTGATGCCCAGCTGTTGCAACACAGGAAAATAGTCGAAGCCTTGCCGACGCGCGCCGCCCAGGGCTGCGCGGGCGAAGTGGCTGGCGATCGTGCGTTGGCGCATGGCTGAAGTCCGTCCGTTGAGCGGGCGATGGTAGCAGGGCACTGCGGCTCGACAAGGCGGATATCCGCCAAATCCCGGAGTGAGAAACGCCCTGTGGGCGGAAATCCGCCACATTCCACGCCCGTGTTTAACCCGCGAATAGTTCCAGGGCCCTTCTGCAATAACGCTTGTAGGGAGTTTCTGAAAAATGGCACGGGCCTTGCGATAGAGCACCCAGGTCTGCCGCGTGCAGCCGACAAAAAACAAATCCCTCCAGTGCAGGAGGGTTCGCAATTGAGGTGCCGTGGACGACAGGTGGAAGTCGTCATGCGGGACTCTTGAGGAAGGTTTGCCCATGACGACTCGTCAGCCACTGTACAAATCCCTGTATTTCCAGGTGATCGTAGCCATTGCCATCGGTATTTTGCTCGGCCACTTCTACCCGCAGACCGGTGTTGCCCTCAAGCCATTCGGCGACGGGTTCATCAAACTGATCAAAATGGTCATCGCCCCCATCATTTTCTGTACTGTCGTGAGCGGCATCGCCGGCATGCAGAACATGAAGTCGGTGGGCAAGACCGGTGGCTACGCGCTGCTGTACTTCGAAATCGTTTCCACCATCGCCCTGCTGATTGGCCTGGTCGTGGTCAACGTCGTGCAACCGGGCGCCGGCATGCACATCGATGTGTCGAGCCTGGACACCAGCAAGATCGCCGGTTTCATCAATGCCGGTAAAGACCAGAGCATCATCGCCTTCATCCTCAACGTGATCCCCAACACTATCGTGGGTGCGTTCGCCAACGGCGACATCCTGCAGGTGCTGATGTTCTCGGTGATCTTCGGTTTTGCCCTGCATCGCCTGGGTGCCTACGGCAAGCCGGTGCTGGACTTCATCGATCGCTTCGCCCATGTGATGTTCATCATCATCAACATGATCATGAAGCTGGCCCCCCTCGGTGCCTTCGGTGCCATGGCCTTCACCATCGGCGCCTACGGTGTCGGTTCGCTGGTACAACTGGGCCAGCTGATGATCTGCTTCTACATCACCTGCGTGGTGTTCGTGCTGGTAGTGCTGGGCGCCATCTGCCGCGCCCACGGCTTCAGCGTCGTCAAGCTGATCCGCTACATCCGTGAAGAGCTGCTGATCGTGCTGGGCACTTCCTCATCGGAATCGGCCCTGCCACGCATGTTGATCAAGATGGAGCGCCTGGGTGCCAAGAAGTCGGTCGTAGGCCTGGTCATCCCGACTGGCTACTCGTTCAACCTCGACGGTACTTCGATCTACCTGACCATGGCCGCGGTGTTCATCGCCCAGGCCACCGACACCCCGATGGACCTCACTCACCAGATCACCCTGCTGCTGGTGCTGCTGCTGTCGTCCAAAGGTGCTGCTGGCGTGACCGGTAGCGGCTTCATCGTACTGGCCGCCACCCTGTCGGCTGTGGGTACCTTGCCGGTGGCCGGCCTGGCATTGATCCTGGGCATCGACCGCTTCATGTCCGAAGCCCGCGCCCTGACCAACCTGGTGGGCAACGCCGTCGCCACGATCGTGGTTGCCAAGTGGGTCAAGGAGCTGGACGAAGACCAGTTGCACACCGAGCTGGCTTCCGGTGGTCGTGGTATCTCCGACGTCCGTGAAGAAGATGATCTGGTTGCAACGGCTGAAGCCGCGCCAGCGAAGTAATCTTCAGGCTGCAATGAAAAACCCGCTTCGGCGGGTTTTTTTGCGCCGTGTTTTCCGGGGGAGGTACTTCTGTGGCGAGGAGCTTGCTCCCGCTGGGCTGTAGGAGCTGTCGAGTGCAACGAGGCTGCGATCTTTCCACAGACATTTGAGACTCAAGCGAAAGATCAAAAGATCGTCCGAACGCGGCCCGAGCCTTCGCCAGCGCCTACAGAGCCCAGCGGGAGCAAGCTCCCTCGCTGAGCGGATTTGTCAGCCCGAACGACACCTGCGGTGATTGCCCCACCACCAGCCTCTGCCTAGTCTCTAGCCATCACCCCTCGGAGATCGCCCATGCAAGGCCCACTGGCATCGCTCAAGGTTCTGGACTTTTCGACCCTGCTGCCCGGCCCGTTCGCCTCGCTGTTGCTGGCGGACATGGGGGCCGAGGTGTTACGCATCGAGTCGCCGACCCGCCAGGACCTGTTGCGGATACTGCCGCCCCATGACCAAGGGGTATCGGCCAGCCACGCCTACCTCAACCGCAACAAGCGCAGCCTGGCCCTGGACCTCAAACAGCCGGAGGCGTTGGCGGTGGTGACGCAATTGCTGGGGGCCTACGACATCCTGCTGGAACAGTTCCGCCCCGGCGTGATGGAGCGACTGGGCCTGGGGTACGAGGCCTTGAAGGCGATCAATCCGCGGCTGATCTACGTGTCGATCACCGGCTACGGCCAGACCGGGCCCTACAAGGACCGCGCTGGTCACGACATCAATTACCTGGCCCTGGCGGGTCTGGCCAGCCACACCGGCCGTGCCGACAGCGGTCCGTTGCCGTTGGGCATCCAGGCGGCGGACATTGCCGGTGGTTCGTTGCACGGGGTGATCGGGCTGCTGGCGGCGGTCATCGCCCGTCAGCAGACCGGGCAGGGCCAGCACCTGGACGTGAGCATGACGGACTGTGTGTTCAGCCTCAACGCCATGGCCGGTGCCGGTTACCTGGCCTGCGGTGTCGAGCCGGGTTGGGAGGACCAACTGCTCAACGGCGGCAGCTTCTATGACTATTACCGCACCCGCGATGGCCGCTGGATGTCGGTGGGCAGCCTGGAACCGGCGTTCATGCAGGCACTGTGCGAGGCCTTGGGGCGGCCGGAACTGGCGGCCCAGGGGTTGTCGCCCAAGCCTGAACACCAACACGCCCTTAAGCAGGCGTTGCAAGCCGAGTTTGAAAAACATGATTTTGCCGAGCTGTGCAGCTTGTTTGCAGGGATCGATGCCTGCGTCGAGCCGGTGCTGAGCCTGGAGGAGGCGGTGCGGCATCCGCAGTTACAGGCTCGGGGGCTGGTGACACAGGTGCCCCGGGGTGATGGTTCGAGCCAGGCGCAGATGGCCTGTCCGTTGAAGTTTTGCGAAGGGTTGCCCAAGCCTCGGCATATTGGCGCAGGGCTGGGGGCGCATACGGACCAGGTGTTGGGGGAGTTGGGGTTCAGTGCGCAGCGGATCGCTCAATTGCGCAGTGCCAAGGTGATTATGTAGTGCCCTTTAGGGCCTCATTGCGAGCAAGCTCCCCACATTGGATCTTCGCCGCTCACACCCCCCCTGTGGGAGCGAGCTTGCTCGCGATGAGGACCGCCAGACACCACAAAGCCTGACTACTCGACCCGGGTCTCCCCACTGAACACCAAGGTATTGCGGCAGCTACGGCACAAATACCGCCGCCCCTGGCGCACCAGGCTGTGGCGCTGGGCCGAGAACGGGAAGTCGCTGCCGTCGCAGGGGCATTTATAGATGTAGCGGGTCACGCTACGGCGTTTGATTTCGTAGGTGTGGCAGCGGTTGGGCGGCAGTTCGTACACCCCGCGCATGATCAACTGCCACTCTTCGCCATGGGGCTGGATGCGTTCGCCAAACAGTTGATGGGCAATCAGGTGCGCGACTTCATGGGCGACGGTTTGCTTGAGGAAGTCTTCGGCGTTTTCCCGGTACAACTGCGGATTGAAGCGCAGCAGATTTTCATGCAGGTGCGCAACGCCGGCCTTCTGGCCACGCAATTTGAAGCTGACCACTGGGCGTTTGAAAGGACGTTTGAAAAAGGATTCGGCTTGTTGGTAACACTCTTCGACGCGGGTATTGAGTTGCTCGAGCATGCTTTACGGGTCTCCAGAAGCCCGAGTATGCCGCAAGCGTCGGCCGTTGCGAATCGTCCAGGCGCCCAGTGGTCGTTTCGAGCGGCTCAAACACAGGAAGGCCGCCTTGCGGCGGCCTGTGTCGGCAGATCCTGCTTTTTTATTGGAGGGTGCTATCGGGACCGTTTCAATCCTTCAATTGGTATAGACCGGGCCGACGCCCAGCCCCCAGACGATGACCGTGAACGCCATGATGGCCACCAGCACCACCAGGCCGACGGCGAGCACCGAACTGGAAAACAGAAAACCTTCGTCCTGGGGTATGTTCATGAACGTCGGCAAGCCCACATACAGCAGGTAGACCGTGTAGCAGATTGCCGCCGTGCCGACGATCATCCCCAGCCACATGTGCGGGTAGAGCGCGGCCAGGCCGCCGATGAACAAAGGTGTGGCGGTGTAGGTGGCGAACGCGACGCAACGGGCCAGGCTCGGATTGGCGTCATAGGTGCGGGCCATCCAGTGGATGAAGGCGCCCATCACTGCCACACCGCCCAACATGGCCAGGTACGACATGACAGTCATCCATAGCGCACTTTCCTGGGTAAGCATGACCGGTGCACGATTGCCGATGACCCATCCCACCTGCGTGGTGCCGATGAACGCCGATACCGCGGGAATGGCCGCCAGGATCAGCGTGTGGGTGAGGTACATGTGGCTGATGCTTTCCTCCTGATCGCCACGGATTTCTTTCCATTCTTGATCAGGGTGGGTAAAGAGCCCCACGACATGATGGATCATAGTCAGTCACTCCTTTGTTATTGCCATCGCCCCCCAACGGAGCGCCTACGGGCCAAATGGCCGGGTAAGTAAAGGTCTGTAAGTGTGTGCGACCTTATGTCGCAGTATAGAAAGGAGTCACCGCAAGGGGGATGGGGGGCTTAGAGCAAATCGCGCTGTAGGTCGTGGTGCTAATCGCCGATGGGTCTGTACACAGCCCTGGCATGGAAATTCACCTTGTGGGAGCAGGGCTTGCCCGCGATGCGCGCGATGCGGTCTTTCAGAAACCCAGCTGTCTGTTTTCGCGAGCAAGCTTTGCTCCCACAATGGTCTCGCCACAAAAGTGTCGGTCATCAGCCTTCGCCGGCGGCGGATTTTTGCGTAAAATGCCGGCCTTTCGTCACACCTCACGGATCTCGCGTCATGGGCACTCTTACGGTCAACCAGAACAAACTGCAGAAGCGCCTGCGCCGCCAGGCCGGTGAGGCGGTCGCCGATTTCAACATGATCGAGGACGGCGACAAGGTCATGGTCTGCCTGTCCGGCGGCAAGGACAGCTACACCTTGCTCGATGTGCTGATGCATCTGCAGAAGGTTGCGCCGATCAAGTTCGACATCGTCGCGGTGAACATGGACCAGAAGCAGCCCGGGTTCCCCGAGCATGTGCTGCCGGCCTACCTTGAGTCGCTGGGCGTGGAATATCACATCGTCGAGAAAGACACCTATTCGGTGGTCAAGGAACTGATTCCCGAAGGCAAGACCACCTGTTCGCTGTGCTCACGCCTGCGGCGCGGAACGCTCTACACCTTCGCCGACGAGATCGGCGCAACCAAGATGGCCCTGGGGCACCACCGCGACGACATCGTCGAGACCTTCTTCCTGAACATGTTCTACAACGGCTCGCTCAAGGCCATGCCGCCCAAGCTGCGCGCCGATGACGGGCGCAACGTGGTGATCCGCCCGCTGGCCTATTGCAGCGAGAAAGACATCCAGGCCTATTCGGATTTCAAGCAATTCCCGATCATTCCCTGCAACCTGTGCGGCTCCCAGGAAAACCTGCAACGCCAGGTGGTCAAGGAGATGCTCCAGGAATGGGAGCGCAAGACGCCGGGCCGTACCGAGAGCATTTTCCGCGGCTTGCAGAATGTCGTTCCGTCGCAGTTGGCGGACCGCAACCTGTTCGACTTCACCAGCCTGCGCATCGATGAAAACGCCACGCCGCGGTTCGTCAATGTGGTGAACCTCTGACGAGGGCAGGGCTTCTATTCACGGCGCCAGTGGCCATGCAGGCCACTTAGGGCGCCGTTTTCATTTCCGACCCCAGGAGAGGGCATGCGCGATTACAAGTGGCTGCACGAGTACTGTCTGAACCGCTTCGGTTCGGCGGCTGAACTGGAAGCCCACCTGCCGGTGCCCAAGACCCCGGCGCAACTGCGCAAGATCAGCGACGACCGCTACCTCTCGACCATGGCGCTGCGGGTGTTCCGCGCCGGGCTCAAGCACAGTCTGGTGGACGCCAAATGGCCGGCCTTCGAAGAGGTGTTCTTCAAGTTCGATCCGGAGAAAGTCGTGCTGATGAGCGCCGAGCATCTGGAGCGGCTGATGCAGGACGCGCGGATCATCCGCCACCTGGGCAAGCTCAAGAGCGTGCCGCGCAACGCGCAGTTGATACTGGATGTGGCCCATGAAAAGGGCAGCTTCAGCGCGCTGGTCGCCGATTGGCCGGTGACCGACATCGTCGGCCTGTGGACCTACCTGAAAAAGCACGGCCATCAACTGGGCGGCCTGTCGGCGCCGCGCTTCTTGCGGATGATGGGCAAGGACACCTTCGTGCCCAGTTATGACGTAGTGGCGGCGCTCAATGCCCAGGACATCATCGACAAAGTCCCCACCAGCCTGCGAGACCTGGCGACCGTGCAGAATGCCTTCAACCAGTGGCATGAAGAGAGTGGTGGGCGGCCGATGTCGCAGATTTCGATGATGCTGGCGTATACCGTCAATCATTGAGACCGCGTCGCGCCTATCGCGAGCAAGCTCGCTCCCACAGGGTTTTGTGAACGCCAAAGACCCAGTGTGTGCGAGCTTGCGCGCGATGGCGGCCTATCAGGCGACGGAGACCTCGCCTTCCCCCGCCAACCGCCGGTTCAACTGAAACCGCCAACGCACATACAGCAACGCCGAGCAAAACACCGCCACGCTCGCCGCCATTTCCAGCATGCCGAACAGTTGCCGGTTCGGGTCGTAGGCCGCCAGTGCGCCCTTGATGAAATACAGGTTCACCACGAAGCACATCCACGAGTGTCCGCGGGCGCTGCCGGTGAGCATGCCGGGTGCGAGTATCAGCAGCGGCACCAGTTCGATCAACAGGATGACCCAGGGGCGCGCGCCGTGCAGGTCGGCGATCAGCAGGTAGTACGCGCTGAGCAACCCCATCAGGCCGAAAAAGCACAGCAGGCTGAGGGCGCGGGCGATGCGTACGCGCGGTTCCAGCCATTGGATCGAAGGCAGGATCTTCGGCTTCTTAGCCACGGCCGTTCTCCAGCAACAGGGCAGTTTTTGCCAGGCGCGAACCCAAGGCACGGCACAGGGCGACTTCATGTTCGTTCAAGCCGCTTTTGCCATCGGCCCCAGCGTGATGGCTCGGGCCGTAGGGCGTGCCACCACCCTGGGTGTCGATCAGGGCCGATTCGCTGTAGGGCAGGCCAGTGATCAACATGCCGTGGTGCAACAGCGGCAGCATCATCGACAGCAGGGTGCTTTCCTGGCCGCCGTGCAGGCTCGCGGTGGAGGTGAACACCCCGGCCGGTTTGCCCACCAGCGCGCCGGTCAACCACAGGTTGCTGGTGCCATCGAGAAAATACTTGAGCGGCGCGGCCATGTTGCCGAAACGGGTCGGGCTGCCCAGGGCCAGGCCGGCACAGTTCTTCAGGTCATCGAGGCTGGCGTAGAGCGGGCCTTGCTCAGGGATGTCCGGCGAAACCGCTTCGCACTCGGCAGAAATCGCCGGCACCGTACGCAACCTGGCTTCCAGCCCGGCTTGCTCGACACCGCGGGCGATCTGCCGGGCCATTTCGTTGGTGGAGCCGCTACGGCTGTAATACAACACCAGGATGTACGGTGTGGTCACGGCAGGATCTCCAGGATTTTCTCCGGCGGACGGCCGATCACGGCCTTTTCCCCGGCTTCGAGAATCGGCCGTTCCATGAGTTTCGGGTGGGCGGCGATGGCCGCGATCAGTTGGGCCTGGCTCAGGCTTTCGTCGGCCAGGTTCAGCGCTTTGTACTCGTCCTCGCCGGTGCGCAGCAATTGCCGGGCACTGATGCCGAGCTTGCCCAGCAGGCGTTCCAGTTGCGCGGCGTCGAGCGGGGTTTCCAGGTAGCGGACCACGGTGGGCGTCAGGCCACGGGCCTCCAACAGTTCCAGCGCACCGCGGGATTTCGAGCAGCGCGGATTGTGATAAAGCGTCAGATCGGTCATGAGCGGGTCGCATCTTGCGTAAGGTGGCGGCTATTCTACTGTGCCGCGAAGTCCCTAGCACCAGAGAGAGGCGACGGGTCGCAGCAGCGTTCACATTCAGACAAGGATCGGCACATGGCAAGGCGATTGACGGCGGCACTGACATTCATCGGCATTTTGTTGCTCACCGGCTGCGGAAACGACTACGGGGTGGACCAGAACGGCCAGGCCATTGCCTCGCAGCGTCTGGACAAGCAATGGGTGGTGCTCAACTACTGGGCCGAATGGTGCGCACCGTGCCGTACCGAAATCCCCGAATTCAACGCCTTGGCCGAACAGCTCAAGGGCCGCAACATCGGTGTGTTCGGGGTCAACTTCGACCAGGTGCAGGGCGAAGAGCTCAAGAGTGCCAGCGACAAGATGGGGATTGGCTTCACGGTGCTGGCCCGGGATCCGGCCGAGATCTTCGACCTTCCTCGCAGCGAAGGGCTGCCAGTGACGTACATCATCGATAACCAGGGCAAGATGCGTGAGCAACTGCTGGGGGAGCAGACGGCAGCGGGGGTGATGGCCAAGCTCAAGGCGTTGCAGGCGCTGTAGGCGCTGTCGAGTGCAACGAGGCTGCGATCTTGTCCCAGACAATTGAATCTTGAGCGAAAGATCAAGATCAAAAGATCGCAGCCTTCGGCAGATCCTACAGGGCAGTCCAGCGGGAGCTATCTCTGGCCACAGAGGCCTCTCAGCCTTCCTCCAGCCACCAACGCAGCGGCTTGCCCTGGGCTGGCCAGAAGCGTATTTGTTCGATGGGCGAGATGTCCCAGCGTTCGACCTTTTCCAAGGCTTGCAAGAAGCGTCTCTCTTGCTCCATCACCGCCGGGGCACAGAGTTTGCGCGTGCTGCCGATCTTGCCAAAGCTCAAGCGGTGGCCTTCCAGGGTGTAGGGCGCGAACCAGTGGTTGCAGCCGCCATTGCCATAGGCGCGACCGTCATCCCCAAGGGTGATGGTCAGGTGGCTGTAGTCCATCAATGGCCGCTCACCGATCCACTCCAGGATGTAGCTGCGGTCATGTTGCAGCTGCACAGGTTCCGCGGCACACCCCAACAGGCTCATGCCGATCGACGCGCAAAGGGCCAAGCGTTTCATCAGGCGGCTTCCTGGCATTTCGGGCACAGGTGTTTTTCACCCACGGTGGTCCAGCCCAGTTCGGCGATTCGCGCGGTGGCGGCCGGTTTCTCGGCCTTGACGCCAAGCTTGGCATCGACGGCGAATTCGAAGCTCAGTTCCTTGGCGCAAGCGTCACAATTGACCTGCCAGGTATGAATCGCCAGTTCACCGAACACCGGGCCGGTGGTCATGGCCGTCCATTGGCCCATGGGCTTGAGCAGGTGCCGCACGGTGTCCACGGTCAGGCGCATGGACAAGTCCTTGCTGCCCTTGAGCGTGACGAGCAACACATCGTTGGCCTGGATCGAACCGCCATTGCCGGTGACCTGGTAGCGGCCCGGCGCCAGCGCGCGGACTTCGGTCAAGGTGTGCTGCGGGTTCATCAGGGTGTAGCGGAAATCGTGTTCGGCCATGGGTCCTCCAAATAGGCGCGACATGCTAGCACGGGGCATGGCTTGGGATGATCCATAAGGGATCTGACCGACGAAACTCCATCCCTGTGGGATCAGCTGTCCACCAGGTTTTGCGGCGTACCGGCCGCCCATGCGGCGATGTTGTCCAGAGTGGTCATGGCAATCGCCGCCAAGGCCTCATGGGTCAGGAACGCCTGGTGGGCGGTGACGATCACGTTAGGGAAGGTCAACAGCCGGGCCAGCACGTCGTCCTGCAAGGGCAGGTCGGAGCGATCCTTGAAAAACAACTGGGCCTCTTCTTCGTACACATCCAGGCCCAGGTAGCCCAACTGGCCGCTTTTCAACGCCTCTATCAAGGCCGGTGTGTCCACCAGGCCGCCGCGCCCGGTATTGATCAACATGGCACCGCGTTGCATCGAAGCCAGCGATTGGGCGTTGATCAGGTGTCGGCTTTGTTCATTGAGCGGGCAATGCAGGCTGATGATCTGCGCCTGCGCGAGCAGATCGGCCAAGGGCAGGTAGCGGGCGCCCAAGGCTTCGACCTGCGGGTTGGGGTAGGGGTCGTAAGCCAGCAACTGACAGCCGAAGCCGGCCATGATCCGTGCGAACGTCGCGCCGATCTGCCCGGTGCCGATCACCCCGACCGTCTTGCCCACCAGATCGAACCCGGTCAGCCCATGAAGGCTGAAATTGCCGTCCCGGGTGCGGTTGTAGGCGCGGTGCAGGCAGCGATTGAGGGCCATGATCAACGCCACGGCATGTTCGGCCACGGCATGGGGCGAGTAGGCCGGCACCCGGACGATGCTCAAGCCCAGGCGCTTGGCGGCAAGCAGGTCGACATGGTTGTAGCCGGCCGAGCGCAGGGCGATCAGCCGCGTGCCGCCTTGGGCCAGCCGCTCGAGCACCGGGGCGCTGAGGTCATCGTTGATGAAGGCGCACACCACTTCATGGCGTTCGGCCAGGGCCACGGTGTCCAGGTTCAAGCGAGCGGGTTGGAACTGCAGTTGAAGGCCGGCGGGCGCCGGGGCGTTGCTGAAGCTGTCGCGGTCGTAGGTCTGGCTGCTGAAAAAAATCACGCGCATGGCGGCCTCCGGGCACAAAAAACAAGTTCGTAGGAGCTGTCGAGCGAAGCGAGGCTGCGATCTTTTGATCTTTCGCTTGCGACTCAATCGTCAGCGTAAAGATCGCAGCCTCGCTTCGCTCGGCAGCTCCTACGGTCCTGGGTCGGAACGTGGATTTTCAGCGAATCCGGTTCCCAGGATATTGCCCTGGATCAGGCGCTGATACGTGCCTCGCTGGCCAGGCGGTTGATGGCCCGCTCCAATTCTTCCAGGGCGGCGGCGGCCTTGGGATCCTGTTGCTTGAGCAGGGTTTCGCTGCGCTGGCAGGCCGCCCGCAATTGCGGTACGCCGCAGTAGCGGGTGGCGCCGTGCAGGCGGTGGACGCGCTCTATCAGGGCGTTCTGGTCGTTGGCCTCGTAGGCCTGGCGGATCGCTTCACGGTCAGCTTCCAGGGACGCCAGCAGCATCGCCAGCATGTCCGCCGCCAAGTCGGCCTTGCCGGCGGCCAGGCGCAGGCCTTCTTCGTGATCGAGCACCAGCAGTTCGCTGCCGCCCTGGGCGTCGCCACTGCGCTCCGGTGACTGGTTGCGCAGGGCCAGGCCAGTCCATTTAAGCACCACCTGGGCCAGTTGCCGCTCGCTGATGGGTTTGGTCAGGTAGTCGTCCATGCCGCTTTGCAACAGGGCGCGTTTTTCGTTGGCCATGGCGTGGGCAGTGAGGGCGACGATCGGCAGCGGTGTGCAGTGCCGCTCGCTTTCCCACTGGCGGATCGCCTCGGTGCTCTGGCGACCGTCCATGCCGGGCATCTGCACGTCCATCAAGACCAGATCGAAGGTTTCCTTCTGCACGGCCTTGACCGCCGCATAGCCGCTTTCCACGGCCAGCACCTTGGCGCCCATGTCTTCGAGCAGGGTCTGTACCAGCAGCAAGTTGGCCGGGTTGTCGTCTACGCACAGCACTTTCGGGGCACGGCTGGATACCGGCTCATGGGGTTCGCTGCGGGCCGGGCGCGGGTTGGCCAGGTCGGAAAGCGCGCGGCGCAACTTGCGGGTGCAGGCGGGCTTGGCCTGGAGCTGGCTGTGAGGGTTGGGCACCGAGAGGTGGTACAGGGTCTGTTCGGTGGTGGGGCACAGCACGAGCACTTTGCAGCCCAGGTGCTCAAGGTCCCAGATGTGTTGGTTGAGGCGCTCCGGTGGCATGTCGTTGCTGGTGATGCCCAGCACGGCCAGGTCGATCGCATGATCGGTCTGGTGGGCGATGGTGATGCCGTTGGTCAGGCTTTCCAAGGTGTTGAACGGCGTCACTTGCAGGCCGCAGTCTTCGAGCTGGTGCTGCAAGGCCTGGCGGGCCAGTTCGTGATTCTCCAGCACCGCCACTCGGCGGCCCAGCAACGGCGGGCCGGGCAGGTCCTCGGCATCGTCACGGGTCTTGGGCAGGCGCAGGCTGATCCAGAACTCCGAGCCTTCGCCCGGTGTGCTGTCGACGCCGATCTCACCGCCCATCTGTTCCACCAGGCGCTTGGAAATCACCAGGCCCAACCCGGTACCCCCAGGTTGCCGCGACAGTGAGTTGTCGGCCTGGCTGAACGCCTGGAACAGCGCTCGCACATCCTGGTTGGACAGGCCAATACCCGTGTCCTGGATGCTGATGCGCAACTGCACGCTATCTTCGTGCTCGTCTTCGAGCATGGCCCGGGCGACGATGGTGCCCTCGCGGGTGAACTTGATGGCGTTGCTCACCAGGTTGGTCAGGATCTGCTTGAGGCGCAGCGGATCGCCCACCAGCGACAACGGCGTGTCCCGGTAGACCAGGCTCACCAGTTCCAACTGTTTGGCGTGGGCGGCGGGGGCGAGGATGGTCAGGGTGTCCTGCAGCAGGTCCCGCAGATTGAACGGAATGCTGTCGAGCACCAGCTTGCCGGCCTCGATCTTCGAAAAGTCGAGGATCTCGTTGATGATCCCCAGCAGGCTGTCGGCGGATTTCTCGATAGTGCCCAGATAGTCGAGCTGGCGCGGGGTCAGTTCGCTTTTCTGCAACAGGTGGGTAAAGCCGAGGATGCCGTTGAGCGGTGTGCGGATTTCATGGCTCATGTTCGCCAGGAACTCGGATTTGATCCGGCTCGCTTCCAGGGCTTCCTTGCGGGCCAGGTCGAGCTCGATGTTCTGGATCTCGATGGTTTCCAGGTTCTGGCGTACGTCTTCGGTGGCCTGGTCGATACTGTGCTGCAGTTCTTCCTGGGCGTTCTGCAAGGTACTGGCCATGCGGTTGATGCCTGAGGCCAGTTCGTCCAGCTCCTGGCTGCCCAGCGGCGGCAGGCGGGTTTCCAGGTGACCGTCCTTGAGTTGCGCCACGGCCTGCTTGATCTGGCTCAGCGGGCGATTGATCGTGCGGCCCATGCGCAGGGCCAGCAACGCGGTCAGGCACAGGCCTGCGGCGATCAGCAGCAGGCTGGCGAACATGTTGCGATAGCCGCGCAGCAACATGCCGCTGTGGGACAACTCCAGCTCGACCCAGCCCAACAGGCGGTCGGATTCTTCGGGAATCAGTTCGCCCGCCAGGTTGCGGTGCTTGCCGAACACCGGCAGCAGGTAGCGCGTGGCGTCGTTGCCGGTGCGTTGCAGCAGATGCGTGCTGTTGCCCTCCGGCGCCCGGTTGAGCATGGTCGGGCCGGCGTGGGCCAGCGGTATGCGGTCGGGAGCGAGGAAGGTTACAGCGCGCACGTCTGTCTCTTCGAGGGACTGAGTGGCGATGCGTTCCAGTATATCGGTGTCCTGGCGGCTCATGGCCGGGGCGACCAGCGGCGCAAGTTGTTCGGCGATCATTTCACCACGTTGCAACAACTGGGCGTGCAGGTCCGATTGCTGCATCCAGGTGAAATAGCCGCCAAGGACCAGCGCCATCAGGCTGGTCGGCAACAGGGTCAGCAACAGCACACGGCCTTTGATTCCCAGTTTCTTGAGCACACTTGTCTCCTGCATCCAGCGGTCTGATTGAGCATTGCGCGCATCCGGCACGCATTACCTGCGCAGTGTAGCGATTTGCGGGCGGGGGATCTTTGTAAAATAGGTCTTATAACTTGTCCCCGTTCGGATACGCTCCTGTCGTCTTGCAGTTGCTTTGGGACAGGTAACGCCCCATAGCTCATCGAACGTGGACCCTATTGCAAGGGAGCGTGCTCTCGCCGTGGCGCGAAACGGTCCCAAAAACGTAAGCGTTCCACGACCCCCCACCCAGTCAAAGCGTAGCCGGGCGCTGGGCTGCGGATCTCTTTGTTTCCACCAAGCGTTGACCATCGTTATTGCTTTGCATCCTGCTTGTACGTTTAGCGGTGCAACTGTAAAGAAACACGGTGCAAAAGCCAGATAGCCTGGGATGCTTGCCCTCCATGTAAAAGGAACGAGCCCACAAGCAGGCAGAAGGAATGCTGACAGACGGTGCTTACAGCAGGTATGTGTGCACGATCTGAGCTCTCGGCTCTGTAGGGAAAGGATTACTTCCACACAGCAGTGCCCCCGGCTTACGCCTCGCTTATTCCCATAAGCCATAACCCCCTTACTTTGCGTGATATGGCCTCGCCAGGTTTGCCGGTATGATAGGCGCCCCCGCAGCCCGGATTGCGAATACGCCATGACTTTGCAGTACCCAACCATCGCCGATTGCGTCGGCAACACTCCGCTGGTCCGCTTGCAGCGCTTGCCTGGCGTGACCACCAATACGCTTTTGCTCAAGCTCGAAGGGAATAACCCGGCGGGTTCGGTCAAGGATCGGCCGGCGCTGTCGATGATCACCCGTGGCGAATTGCGCGGGCAGATCCAGCCCGGCGATACGCTGATCGAGGCGACTTCCGGCAACACCGGTATTGCCCTGGCGATGGCGGCGGCGATCAAGGGCTACAAGATGATCCTGATCATGCCCGACAACTCCAGCGCCGAGCGCAAGGCGGCGATGACCGCCTACGGTGCCGAGTTGATCCTGGTGACCCAGGAGCAGGGCATGGAAGGCGCCCGGGACCTGGCCGAGCGCATGCAGGCCGAGGGTCGTGGCAAGGTGCTGGACCAGTTCGCCAACGGCGACAATCCCGAGGCCCACTACACCACCACCGGCCCTGAGATCTGGCGCCAGACCGATGGCACCATCACCCATTTCGTCAGCTCGATGGGCACCACCGGCACCATCATGGGCACCTCGCGCTACCTCAAAGAACAGAACCCGAACGTGCAGATCATCGGCCTGCAACCGATGGAAGGTTCGGCCATCCCGGGCATTCGTCGCTGGCCCGAGGAATATCTGCCGAAGATCTACCAGGCCGACCGCGTGGACCGCATCATCGATATGGCCCAGAGCGAAGCCGAGGACGTGACCCGTCGCCTGGCCCGCGAAGAAGGCATCTTCTGCGGCGTGTCCTCGGGCGGTGCCGTGGCGGGGATGCTGCGCCTGTCCAAGGAAGTTGAGAATGCGGTGATCGTCGCGATCATCTGCGACCGTGGCGACCGTTACCTGTCGACCGGCATTTTCGACGCGCCCAACTGATGGCCAAGCAAGAAAGAGGCTTGCGCTTCCAGCCCAGCGGCGGAAGCAGGGCCCCGCAAGTGCCCACCGGTAAAAAGCAGCGCTTGACCATCGAGCGTCTGGCCAATGATGGCCGGGGCATCGCCTTTGTTGACGGGCGCACCTGGTTTGTCATCGGTGCCCTGGCTGGCGAAGAAGTCGAGGCTCGGGTACTCGGTGCCCATGGCAAAGTGGTCGAGGCACGCACCGAGCGTGTGTTCCTGCCCAGTGACCTTCGTCGTGCGGCGCCGTGCAGCCATGCCGGTCGTTGCGGCGGTTGCAGCGTCCAGCATTTGCCCCATGACGAACAACTCGCCCTGAAACAGCGCATGCTCGCCGAACAGTTGTCGCGGGTGGCCGGAGTGGCGCCGCAGGAATGGGCCGCCCCCCTGAGCGGGCCGGAGTTCGGTTACCGGCGTCGCGCCCGGGTGGCGGTGCGTTGGGACCAGAAGGCGAAAAAACTCGAAGTGGGTTTTCGTGCCGTCGGCAGCCAGGACATCGTCGCTATCGGTGATTGCCCGGTGCTGGTACAGCCCTTGCAGCCGATCATGAGCCGCCTGCCGGACATGCTGCGTCGCTTGAGCAAACCCCATGCGTTGGGACATGTGGAGTTGTTCGCCGGTTCGTCTCTTGCGGTATTGCTGCGGCACATGGCGCCGTTGTCCGACGCCGACCTGACGATCCTCAAGGACTTCTGCGCGTTTCATGAAGCCCAGTTGTGGTTGCATGGTGAAGGCGAGCCGCAACCGGTCGAGCCTGGGCAGGCCCTGGGGTTTCGCCTGGATGCCTGGGACCTTGAACTGGCTTACCGGCCCGGGGATTTCATCCAGGTGAACGCCGGGGTCAACGAGGCAATGATCGCCCAAGCCTTGCAATGGCTGGCGCCACAAGCCGAGGAGCGGGTGCTGGACCTGTTCTGCGGCCTGGGCAACTTTGCCTTGCCGCTGGCCAAAAGCGTGCGCCAGGTGGTGGCCGTCGAAGGCGTGCAGACCATGGTGGATCGTGCGGCGGCCAATGCCGTCAGCAACAATTTGAATAACACTGCCTTTTTTCAGGCCGATTTATCCCAGCCTCTGGCGGATGCCGAATGGATCGGCGAGGGCTTTTCTGCGGTACTCTTGGACCCACCCCGTGACGGTGCTTTCGAGGTGGTGCGCAAGCTGTCGTCCCTGGGTGCCAAACGATTGGTCTATGTATCGTGCAACCCGGCAACTTTGGCCCGGGATACGGTCGAACTGATCAAGCAGGGCTACCGGTTAAAACGTGCCGGGATTCTCGATATGTTTCCTCAAACGGCGCATGTCGAGGCCATGGCGTTATTTGAAGCGAGCCAGGATGGCTTGTCCGACTGACCCGTTCGTGCCAACCCGCCACAGCCCTGGGCGCAAACACGGGCATGAAGGTCAGCGAAGTTGACGCATTGAATCTGCGTCGTAGGGAAGGTAAGTAAAGATGGTACAGGTGAGAGCACACCAGCCGATCAACACCGACGGCAGTATCAATCTCGAGGCTTGGCTCGATCACGCGGTCAGTATCGATCCGGCACTGGATCGCGAAGCCTTGAAAGCCGCCTGCGAGTTCGCTCGCGAGGCGGAACAGCAACACAACGCAGCGAAGAACCTGTGGTCCGAAGGCACCTCGAGTTTCCAGACGGGCCTGGAGATCGCCGAAATTCTCGCTGACCTCAAGCTCGACCAGGATTCGCTGGTGGCGGCGGTGTTGTACCGCGGCGTGCGCGAAGGGCAGATCCAGCTACCGGTGGTCAGCCAGCGTTTCGGCACGGTGGTGGCCAAGTTGATCGACGGCGTGCTGCGCATGGCGGCCATCAGCGCCAGCCTCAGCCCGCGCCAGTCCATGGTGCTGGGCACCCAGGGCCAGGTGGAAAACCTGCGCAAGATGTTGGTGGCGATGGTCGACGACGTGCGCGTCGCGCTGATCAAGCTGGCCGAACGCACCTGCGCGATCCGCGCCGTGAAGTCTGCCGATGACGAAAAACGCAATCGCGTCGCCCGGGAGGTGTTCGACATCTACGCACCCCTGGCCCACCGTCTCGGCATCGGTCACATCAAGTGGGAGCTGGAGGACTTGTCCTTCCGCTACCTGGAGCCCGATCAATACAAGCAGATCGCCAAGTTGTTGCATGAACGGCGCCTGGATCGCGAACGTTTCATCACCGATGTGATGACCCAACTGCGGGAAGAATTGCAGGCCACCGGCGTGGTAGCCGACATCAGTGGCCGAGCCAAGCACATCTACTCGATCTGGCGAAAAATGCAGCGCAAGGGTCTGGAATTCAGCCAGATCTACGACGTTCGCGCCGTTCGCGTGCTGGTTCCGGAAATGCGCGACTGCTACACCGCGCTGGGGATCGTCCATACTTTGTGGCGGCACATTCCGAAGGAGTTCGACGACTACATCGCCAACCCCAAGGAAAACGGCTATCGCTCGCTGCACACCGCAGTGATCGGCCCCGAGGGCAAGGTACTGGAAGTGCAGATCCGCACCCATGCCATGCACGAGGAAGCCGAGCTGGGTGTGTGTGCCCACTGGAAATACAAGGGCACTGACGTCAAGTCCGGGTCCAACCACTACGAAGAGAAAATCTCCTGGCTGCGTCAGGTGCTCGAGTGGCATGAGGAACTGGGTGACATCGGCGGCCTGGCCGAACAGCTGCGGGTCGATATCGAGCCGGACCGGGTCTACATCTTCACCCCCGACGGCCACGCCATCGACCTGCCCAAGGGCGCGACGCCGCTGGACTTCGCCTACCGGGTCCACACCGAGATCGGTCACAACTGCCGTGGCGCCAAGATCAACGGGCGGATCGTGCCGCTCAACTACAGCCTGCAGACCGGTGAACAGGTTGAGATCATCACCAGCAAGCACGGCACGCCGAGCCGTGACTGGCTGAACCCGAACCTGGGCTACATCACCACTTCGCGGGCGCGGGCGAAAATCGTCCACTGGTTCAAGTTGCAGGCCCGCGACCAGAACGTCGCCGCCGGCAAGACCCTGCTCGAGCGCGAACTCGGTCGCCTGGGCCTGCCGCAGGTGGATTTCGACAAGCTGGCCGAAAAAGCCAACATGAAAACCGCCGAGGACATGTTCGCCGCCCTCGGTGCCGGCGATCTGCGCCTGGCGCAGTTGGTCAACCTCGCCCAGCAACTGGTGGAGCCGGAGCGGGGCAACGAGCAACTGGAGCTGATCCCGCGCAAGGCCACCGGCTACAAGCCGGGCAAGCGCGGCGATATCCAGATCCAGGGCGTGGGCAACCTGATGACCCAAATGGCGGGCTGCTGCCAGCCATTGCCAGGGGATGCGATCGTCGGCTACATCACCCAGGGCCGTGGCGTGAGCATTCACCGCCAGGATTGTGCCTCGGTGCTGCAACTGGCCGGTCGCGAGCCGGAGCGGATCATCCAGGTCAGCTGGGGGCCGGTGCCGGTGCTCACCTACCCGGTGGACATCGTCATCCGCGCTTACGACCGATCCGGTCTGCTGCGTGACGTGTCCCAGGTGTTGCTGAACGAGCGGATCAACGTGCTGGCGGTCAACACCCGCTCGAACAAGGAAGACAACACTGCACTGATGTCCCTGACCATCGAAATTCCGGGGCTGGATGCGCTGGGGCGGTTGCTGGGGCGGATTTCCCAGTTGCCGAACATCATCGAGACACGGCGCAACCGGACGCCGGGTTAAGCGCAGTCCGAAAATGTGAGAGCCTGTGGGAGCAAGCTTTGCTCCCACAGGCTCTCACCACCGGCTGCTCCTATTGGATTATTTCCCACAGGGTTATTTGTGATGGGATGGATTGATGTACAGCCTTGAAGACCTGCTCCATCTGATGAACCGCCTGCGGGACCCGCAGTACGGCTGCCCGTGGGACATCAAGCAAACCTACCGGACCATCGTCCCCCATACCCTGGAAGAAGCCTACGAAGTGGCCGATGCCATCGAGCGCGGCGACTTCGATCACTTGCAGGGCGAGTTGGGCGACCTGTTGTTTCAGGTGGTGTACTACAGCCAGTTGGCCCGGGAAGAAAATCGCTTCGAATTTGCCGGCGTGGTCGACAGCATCACCCGCAAGCTGATCCGTCGCCATCCCCATGTGTTCCCTACCGGTGATCTGTACGCGCCCGTGGATATCCCGCGCCTGAGCGAAGAACAGGTCAAGCAGCGCTGGGAGGAAATAAAAGCTGAGGAACGAGCTGAGAAAGCGTCGGCGCCCGAGCAATTGTCGTTGCTCGACGATGTACCGGGGGCACTGCCTGCGTTGTCCCGTTCGGCGAAGTTGCAAAAGCGTGCCGGTCAGGTCGGTTTCGACTGGCCTGGCCCGCTGCCGGTGCTCGACAAAGTCCGTGAGGAATTGGACGAAGTGCTCGAAGCCATGGCCGACAACGATCCGGAGGCCATCAGCGACGAGATCGGCGATCTGCTGTTCAGCGTGGTGAACCTGGCTCGTCACCTCAAGGTCGACCCGGAAACCGCACTGCGCGACGCCAACGGAAAATTCGAGCGGCGGTTCCGATTTATCGAACAGGCATTGCGCGACACCCATCGTCCCATGGAAGATTGCACCCTCGAAGAGTTGGACGCCTTGTGGGGCGAAGCCAAACGTCAGGAAAAGAATTTGCCCAGCTGTGGCTGAGGCCGTTGCCTAAGTGAGTAAGCACCATGAGCCTTTCCCTTCGCGACCAGTTGCTCAAAGCAGGGCTGGTCAACCAAAAGCAGGCCAAGCAGGTCGGCAAAGAGAAACAGAAGCAGCAACGCCTGGCCCATAAAGGCCAGATCGAACTGGATGACTCCCAGCAGCGTGCCGCCCAGGAGGCCATGGCCGAAAAGGTCAAGCGCGACCAGGAACTCAACCGTCAGCAGCAGGAAAAGGCCGAACAGAAGGCCCGGGCCGCGCAGATCAAGCAATTGATCGAAGTCTCGCGCCTTCCGAAGCTGACCACTGAGGACTATTACAACTTCGTCGACGACAAGAAGGTCAAGCGCATCTCGGTCAATACCCTGATGCGCAACAAGCTGAGCAGCGGCTCGCTGGCGATCGTCCACCATGCCGGCGGCTACGAAGTGATCCCGCGCGAGGCGGCCCTGAAGATCCAGGAACGCGACCCCCAACGCATAGTCCAGCTCAACACCCAGACCGAAGAAGTGGATGCTGATGATCCGTACGCGGCGTATCAGATTCCTGATGATTTGATGTGGTAAGCCGGACAGCAAGCTAAACACAAAACCTGGAGCATCTGCAGAGGTCTCCAGGGAAACTGTGGGAGTCTGTGGGAGCAAGCTTTGCTCCCACAGGGGCATAGGTCCATGGGGTTTCTGTTGTTCAGGACTCTGCGGTCTCACGCGAGCGCTGCCGTTCCTCACGCTCCAGCTCGGCCTTGTAGCTGTGGGCGTCCGTTTCGGAGTGGAACATCCCCACCAGCAAATCCTGTTGATGCACATCCCAGATCCGGATACCGGCGGCAATACCTTCGTGGGACATGTGGGCGTCGTCGCGTTCAGTTACTTTCACAGTCATCTTGCAAGCTCCAATCTCTGTTATCTGCAGCAAGGCGTGTGCAGGACTTTGTTATAGATTTTGGTAGCGTGCTAAGTAAACGCTTCGGCGCGTTAAGAAGTTTTCATGAAAGTCGCACGCTTCCTGCAGGCCAGGCAGTGCGCGGCATTCGGTCGCAGGGGGCTTTCATGAAGAAGATTTCATGTGGGACACAATGCTCATGATGAAGGCCAATACCTGTGGGAGCGGGTGGCCATGAAATCCAGGCAACAAAAAGCCCCGCATGTGCGGGGCTTTTTGTTATCGGCGTCGATCAGCTGCCTTTCACGGTCTTGCCGTTGACCGTACCGTCCAGGAGCATGATGTTGTACTCCTTGCCGTCGGTCTCGACCTGTTGCAGGCGCACCAGCAGGTAGTCCCAGTCCTTGGCGAACCAGAGCACGGTGATGCGCTTGCTTTGTGTCGGGTCGCGCACGCGCTCGACCTTGATGGCGTCGATCTGGCCGGCCTTGGTGTCGACCTTTTCAGAGCCCAGGACGCGGAAGTCATAAGTATCGACTTCGCCATCGTCCACGACCTGATAGCTCATGCTTTTCTTGCCGGCTGCCACGTCGTGCTGCAGGGCCAACTGGTAAGTGGATTTATCGACCATGCCACGGTTGAGCGGCAGCTTGACCGCGTCGCCGCGATCGGTGCCGGTAACCATCTTGGTGTTCCAGTCGAAGTCCAGGTCGGCCTTCTTGGCCTTGCCCAGGCCACCTCGTTCGAAGTGGTAGGACTGCGGCAGCAGGGTGTCCTTGTCCAGGGTCAGGGTGCTTTCTTCAGTCAGGCTGGCGATGATCATCGAAGCCTTGAAGCTCAGCTTCCAGGTGCCGTTGGCCTCCTTGGTCAGGTTGCGCTCGGCGGTGCCGCTCATGGGCAACTGTTTCCAGTCGGCTGTGTAGCTGGCGGAGAATGGTTGAAGTTCTGCAGCCTGTGCCAGGGGCAGGGCAAGCAGAGCGCAAGCGAAGAGCAGGGCGCGACGCATAAAATCTCCTAGTATCGAATCAAATGGCCGCTGGCGGCGAGCAACTGGCCGTCCAGTGAGGCACCGCGATCGTCGAGGGTCAGCCTTCCTTCGGCAAACCAACGCACGGCCATCGGGTAGATCTGGTGCTCGCGGGCATGGACCCGTTGCGCCAGACTTTGCGGCGTGTCGTGCAACTCTACCGGTATTACTGCCTGTACGACCAGTGGTCCGCCATCGAGTTCCTCGGTGACAAAGTGCACCGAGCAGCCATGCTCCGTGTCTCCGGCCTCCAGCGCCCGCTGGTGAGTGTGTAACCCTTTGTATTTGGGCAGCAGCGAGGGATGGATATTGAACAGGCGGCCCTGGTAGTGACGCACGAAGCCGGCGCTGAGGATGCGCATGAAGCCTGCGAGGACCACCAGTTGCGGATTGAAGGTGTCGATCTGTTCGATCAGCGCGGCGTCGAAGGCTTCGCGGCCTTCGAACGCCTTGTGATCCAGGACTCGGGTATCGATGCCCGCTTCCTTGGCGCGTTGCAGGCCGTAGGCATCGGCGCGGTTGGAAATCACCGCGCGGATACGGACCGGGCTGTCGCCGGTCCGTGTGCTGTCGATCAAGGCCTGCAAGTTGCTGCCGGTGCCGGACAGCAGCACCACCACGTCACAGGTTGCGGACATCAGTGCGCCTTAAGGTTTTTCAGCTCGACCTGTGCAGCGCCTTCGGCCGCGGTGGCGATCTGGCCGATGACCCAAGGCTGTTCGCCGGCTTCACGCAGTACGTTCAGGGCCGTCTCGACGTGCTCCTGGGCCACGCAGATGATCATGCCCACGCCGCAGTTCAGCACGCGATGCATTTCGGTTTCATCGACATTGCCTTTCTCTTGCAGCCAGTCGAACACCGCCGGGCGGGTCCAGCTCGCCACGTCGACCACTGCCTGGGCGCCTTTTGGCAGGACGCGCGGGATGTTGTCCAGCAGGCCACCACCGGTGATGTGGGCCATGGCCTTGACGGCGCCGGTATCCTTGATCAGCTTGAGCAGCGGTTTGACGTAGATGCGGGTCGGGGCCATCAGCAGGTCGGCCAGTGGCTTGCCGTCGAGCTGGGTGTTTTCGATGTCGGCACCCGAGACTTCGATGATCTTGCGGATCAGCGAGTAGCCGTTGGAGTGCGGGCCGGAGGACGGCAACGCGAGCAGGGCATCGCCGGCGGCGACTTTCGAGCCGTCGATGATCTCGGCCTTTTCCACGACGCCGACGCAGAAGCCGGCCAGGTCGTAGTCTTCGCCTTCGTACATGCCGGGCATTTCAGCGGTTTCGCCGCCGACCAGGGAGCAGCCGGACAGCTCACAGCCGGCGCCGATGCCGGTCACGACCTGGGCGGCAGTGTCGACGTTCAGTTTGCCGGTGGCGTAGTAGTCGAGGAAGAACAGGGGCTCGGCGCCGCAGACCACCAGGTCGTTCACGCACATGGCCACCAGGTCGATGCCGATGCTGTCGTGCTTGTTCAGGTTCAGGGCCAGGCGCAGCTTGGTGCCAACGCCGTCGGTGCCCGAGACCAGGACCGGTTGCTTGTAGCCGGCCGGGATCTCGCAGAGGGCGCCGAAACCGCCCAGGCCGCCCATGACTTCCGGACGCGCAGTGCGCTTGGCGACGCTCTTGATGCGTTCGACCAATGCTTCACCGGCGTCGATGTCTACACCGGCGTCCTTGTAGCTCAGGGAGGGTTGCTTGCTCATGATCCAGGCCTTTAGGGGGGATTTCTGGGTAACGACCGACCGCCGGGGCCATTGAATAACCGTTGTACGAATTATTCCAGGTGCCCAGCCATTGCCGGTCTGCGAAGGCGCGCGATTTTATCAGGCTTGAGGGGCAGCGGCCATCCTCGCGCCGACGGGCAGGGACATATCCACGGAAAAAAACCGATATTTCTTATATTGGTACTGCGTAGCGCGTCTGTATAAGGTGTAGCGGTAACCGGTTATGGTGATGACCGTGCGAAACTTCCACCGGGCGTGTGAATGTTTTGCCGGGTGCTGTGGTCACAGCCATGCTCAATCTTCTTCACACGGCCTGTTCCAGCCGTTATGTCCGGGAATCTTCCATGCGTTTGTTCAAATTCTTGTCCGTGAGCTGCTTGTCGCTGATCAGCCTGGCGAGCCATGCCGAAACCGTCAATGGTCTCTATCAGGTGCTCGAACCGGTCACCAGCCAAACACCGGAGGAGCGCAACCAGGCGACGCTGCGCGCCCTGGATACGCTGGTGCTGCGCCTGACCGGCGACGCCAAGGCTGCCCAGAATCCCGGGTTGGCGGCACTGCGCCAGGACCCGCAGCAGATCATTCTTCAATATGGCTACGACGCCGGCCCGCCGGAAAGCCTCAAGGTGGACTTCGACCCGACGAGCACCGACCGGGCACTGCGCTCGGCAGGGTTGTCGCTGTGGAGCGCCAATCGGCCATCGATCCTGGGCTGGTGGCTGAACGACTCGGTCGAGGGCTCCAGCCTGGTGGGCGATGGCCAGGCCAGCGCCACACCATTGCGGCGTGCCGCCCAGCATCGAGGCCTGGCATTGCACCTGCCTCTGGCGGACTTGAGCGAGCAGATCGTTGCCACCGCGCCGAACCTGGAAGGCAGTGACCCGGCGCCTTTGCGCGATGCCTCGGAGCGCTACGCAACAGACGCCTTGCTGGCGGTCCATGCCAAGGAAGAAGGCGAGCAGTGGCACGGCACCTGGCGCCTGTGGCTGGGCGATCAGCGCGAGCAGGGCACTGCCCAGGGTGCCAATGCTGCGGCCCTGGCCGACGCGGTCATGCTTGCGGTGAGCCAGCGCCTGGCGCCGCGCTTCGTCACCAAGCCGGGCGTGGCCACCGAGCAACTGCTGGAAGTGCAGGGCATGAACCTGGAGCGTTACGCGGCGCTTGGACGCCTGCTCGAACCGTTCGGTGGGCAGTTGCAGCGGGTTGAAGGCGACCGGATCTTCTATCGGGTCAACGGCAGTGCCGAACAACTTAAGGCGCAGTTGGCCCTGGCGAAACTGCAGGAGATCCCGCCCGGCGAAGACGTTGCGCCATTGCCTGTGGCGCCGCCCGCCGCCGATGGCTCGGCCCCGGTTGCAGCACCTTTGCCGGCGCCGGCAGCCAATCTGCGGTTCCGCTGGTAGGTTTTCTTTCTTTATATAGCTAGGAGTGGTTCATGGGCGATACGCGGCGTTGGTTCTGGTTGGGCGGGGTGGCCCTGCTGATTGCGCTTATCTATTTGCTGCATCCGATCCTGACGCCGTTCCTGGTTGCGCTGTTGTTGGCCTATCTGTTCGACCCGGTGGTGGATCGCCTGGAAAAACTCGGTCTGTCGCGGACCTGGGGCGTGGTGGCAGTGTTCGCGCTGGCCACGCTGATCGTAAGCGCGCTGCTGCTGGTGCTGATACCGATGCTCGCCAAGCAACTGGTGCGCCTGTACGAATTGGCGCCGCAGATGCTCGATTGGTTGCAGCACAGCGCGGTGCCGTGGGTGCAGTCGAAGCTGGGGTTGGCGGACGGTTTCTGGAGGTTCGACAAGGTCAAGGCGGCCATCAGCGAGCACATGGGCCAGACTTCTGACATCGTTGGCGTGGTCCTGAGCCAGGCCACGGCCTCGGGCCTGGCGTTGATCGGTTGGTTGGCGAACCTGGTGCTGATTCCCGTGGTGGCCTTCTATCTGCTGCGGGATTGGGACCTGATGATGGCGAAGATTCGCAGCCTGCTGCCGCGTCATCGCGAAGAACGCATTATGACCCTGACCGGCGAATGCCACGAAGTGCTGGGTGCATTCGTGCGCGGGCAACTGCTGGTGATGGTGGCCCTGGGCTTCATCTATGCGGCAGGGCTGATGCTGGTGGGGCTGGAGTTGGGGCTGTTGATCGGCTTGATCGCCGGCCTGGCCGCCATCGTGCCGTACATGGGCTTTGTGATTGGGATTGGCGCGGCGTTGATCGCCGGGTTGTTCCAGTTCGGTGGCGACCTGTACCCGATGGTGGGCATCGTCGCGGTGTTCATGATCGGGCAGGCCCTGGAAGGCATGGTGCTGACGCCGCTGCTGGTGGGCGATCGCATTGGCCTGCATCCGGTGGCGGTGATCTTCGCGATCCTGGCGGGGGGCGAGTTGTTCGGCTTCACCGGGATCCTGCTGGCGCTACCGGTGGCGGCGGTGATCATGGTGCTGGTGCGCCATATGCACGATTTGTACAAGGATTCAGATATCTATAGCAGCGTTGAAGACCCTGATCTTTAGAGCGAATGGCGGGCGGAGTGTCAGGGAAACTGACGCTGCGTGCCCTTGCCGCTGCAAACCTTTGATTTTGCTCGTGGTCCGGCGCATTGTGCGGTCCGCGCCACGGGTATAAACTTTGCTCACTTTACACAGAGGCCACTAACGGTTCCCGAGGAACTGTTCAGTCAGCATGAAACCGATTCAGCTGCCCCTAGGTGTGCGTCTGCGTGATGACGCCACCTTTATCAACTACTACCCAGGCGCCAATGCCGCAGCACTCGGCTATGTCGAGCGGCTTTGCGAAGCCGACGCCGGCTGGACCGAAAGCCTGATCTATCTGTGGGGCAAGGACGGGGTAGGGCGCACGCATCTATTGCAGGCCGCGTGCCTGCGGTTCGAGCAATTGGGCGAACCGGCGGTGTACCTGCCGTTGGCCGAGTTGCTCGACCGCGGCGTCGAGATCCTCGACAACCTCGAACAGTACGAACTGGTCTGCCTGGACGATCTCCAGGCCGTGGCCGGCAAGGCTGACTGGGAAGAAGCGCTGTTCCATCTGTTCAATCGGTTGCGCGACAGCGGTCGGCGCCTGCTGATCGCCGCGTCGACGTCGCCGCGGGAGCTGCCGGTGAAGCTGGCGGACCTCAAGTCCCGTCTCACCCTGGCGCTGATTTTCCAGATGCGCCCGCTGTCCGATGAAGACAAACTCCGCGCCTTGCAGTTGCGCGCGTCCCGGCGTGGCCTGCACCTGACCGACGAAGTCGGGCATTTCATCCTAACCCGGGGTACCCGCAGCATGAGCGCATTGTTCGAGCTGCTTGAACGCCTCGACCAGGCCTCACTCCAGGCCCAGCGCAAGTTGACTATTCCTTTTTTGAAAGAAACCCTGGGCTGGTAGAACCGTTGCAGGTAGTGGCTCATGGCCTTCTTTGGGCGCGACGGAACCCACGGTCCTGCCGGGCTGCAGGCCATGTGACGTTCAAAATGGGCTTAAGCGCTTAGATGTAAACGTAAAACCGAGAAGTCACATTTGCATCGATTGAATTTGCAAATGAGGTTGATAGAAGGCATAGTCTCGCCATCTTTACTACTTCAGCCACGGTCGTGCCCATGCTAAGTCGCTTCGCACCCCTCGTGCCTCTCGCACTCGTTACCCTGTTGTTTGGTTGCGCTGTCCACTCCCCAGTGTCCCAGCAAGAGCAACAACCACAGGTCAAGAACTCCGTTACCGCCCAGTCTTCCTCCGTTGCGCTCCAGGAAGAAATGGCCTCCGACAAAGAGCTCGAAGCCTTCACCGACAGCAAGCCTTACCAGCTTCCAGTACTGGCCGACAGCATCCTGGAGCGCGGCATGTCGTTGATCGGTACCCGCTACCGTTTCGGCGGTACCTCTGAAGCCGGCTTCGATTGCAGCGGTTTCATCGGTTATCTGTTCCGCGAAGAGGCCGGTATGAACCTGCCGCGTTCCACTCGCGAAATGATCAACGTGAACGCCCCACTGGTGGCTCGCAACCAACTTGAACCCGGTGACCTGCTGTTCTTCAGCACCAACGGTCGTCGCGGTCGCGTCAGCCACGCCGGTATCTACCTGGGCGACAACCAGTTCATCCATTCCAGCAGCCGCCGCAGCGGTGGCGTGCGGATCGACAACCTGGGCGACAGCTACTGGAGCAAGACCTTCATCGAAGCCAAGCGCGCCCTCGCCATGGCACCGACTGTGGTCACTGCTCGCAAGTAAGCGCACAGTTTGTAAGGCAAACTTAAAGTCTTACTTGAAGTTTGCCTCATAGCCGCTAGAATCCATGATCATTGATTGATGGCAATCCGCCTGCGTACTCCGCGGGCGGATTTGTTTTCATGTCCACGGCAGAAAAGCCGCATCCAGATCAGGATTGTTCTGCATATGTCGACGTCGGCCCGCCTCGCTCTAATGTTTCTTGCCGCGCTGCTCAGCGCATGCGCCAGCCGCACTCCGCCGCCTGCTCCAGTGCGGGCCCCGGTGGTCTTTGCACCCTCGCAATCCTTTTCCCCGGTCGCCGAAGACGTGCTCTTCCGGGCGCTGGGTTTGGTGGGTACGCCTTATCGCTGGGGCGGCAACACGCCGGATTCGGGTTTCGATTGCAGTGGTCTGATTGGCTATGTGTACCGCGACGTTGCCGGCATTTCCCTGCCGCGTTCCACCCGCGAGATGATCGGCATGCGTGCCCCGGATGTCGGCAAGGAAGCCTTGCAGACTGGCGATTTGATTTTCTTCGCCACCAGCGGCGGCTCCCAGGTCAGCCATGCCGGGATCTATGTCGGTGAGGGCCGTTTTGTCCATGCGCCGGCCACAGGCGGCACGGTCAAGCTCGATAGCCTGTCCAAGGCCTATTGGCAGAAGGCCTATCTGGGCGCCAAGCGTGTGTTGCAGCCGGAGCATCTGGCGCGTAATCCCTGAGTTGTTGTTGCCCTGATCTGTGGGAGCAAAGCTTGCTCGCGAAACAGGCGGCTCGATCTCTGAGAGACCGCATCGCCTTCATCGCGGGCAAGCCTTGCTCCCACAGGTCAGGAGTAAATCCCCTCGCCACAAGGGGGGTGTCGCTTTATTTACCTGACACCCGCCAGATCTTGTTCCCCACATCATCGGCCACCAGCAACGCGCCTTGCTTGTCGATCACCACGCCCACTGGCCGGCCCTGGGCTTTTTCGTCGGCGTTCAGGAAGCCGGTCAGCACATCCACGGGTTGCCCCACCGGCTTGCCGCCGTTGAATGGTACGAAAATCACTTTATAACCACTGTGGGGCTTACGGTTCCAGGAACCGTGCTGGCCGACGAAGGCCCCTTCGGTAAACGGTGCAGGTAAGGTGCTGCCCTCGGCAAAGGTCAGGCCCAACGAGGCGGTGTGAGGGCCGACGGCGTAGTCCGGGGCGATGGCCTTGGCCACCAGGGCCGGGTTCTGTGGTTCGACCCGGACATCGACGTTCTGCCCGTAATAACTGTAAGGCCAGCCATAAAAGGCACCTTCCTTGACCGATGTGATGTAGTCCGGCACCAGGTCGCTGCCGATCTCATCGCGCTCGTTCACCGCTGTCCAGAGCGCGCCGCTGCGGGGCTCCCAAGCCAGGCCGTTGGGGTTGCGCAAGCCCGAGGCGAAGATGCGGTGATTGCCGCTGGCACGATCCACTTCCCAGATGGCGGCGCGACCTTCTTCGGCCTCCATGCCGTTTTCCGCGACGTTGCTGTTCGAGCCAGTGGTGACGTACAGCTTGCTGCCGTCGCGGCTGGCAATCACATTCTTGGTCCAGTGATGGTTGATGGAGCCCCCCGGCAAGTCGACGACCTTGGTCGGCTGTGCCTTGATCTGCGTGTCACCGTCCCGATAAGGGAAGCGGATCAGCCGGTCGGTGTCGGCCACGTACAGGTCATTGCCGACCAGGGCCATGCCGAACGGTGAGTTGAGGTTTTCCAGGAACACTGTGCGGGTTTCGGCGATGCCGTCGTGATTGGCATCGCGCAGCAGTGTGATGCGATTGGGGCTGGGCACGCCGGCGCCGGCTCGGCCCATGACTTTTTTCATCACCCAGCCCCGGATGCCCTTGGCATCGTCCGGCTTGGGCGGGGCGTTGGTTTCGGCCACCAGCACATCGCCATTGGGCAACACATAGAGCCAGCGTGGATGATCAAGCCCTTCAGCGAACGCGCCCACCTGCAGGCCCTGGGCCGGGGTCGGCTTGGCGACTTGCGGCCAGCCGATGGCTTCGGCGATGTTGACGGTGGGGATGAGGGTCTTGTTCGGTTCGGGCAGTTTCGGCGCTGGGCCGGTGCCGTCGGACACTTGCAAGGTGGAAGACTCGCCACAAGCGACAAGCCCGGCGGCAAGGGCGACGATCAAAAGATGGGGTGGCTTGAGCATGCTGGCTTCCCTATGAATGCATGTAGTTATTCATAGAGGAGCGTAGACGCGTGATGGTTCAACCGCGTGTAGGCCTCGTCAACCAGGCAAACAAGCTCCTTGTGGGGGGCTTGTTTACCCAGTTGCTTGTTGAATGAATCAGCCGTGGGCTTGCTTGAACAGCACTGCAATGCCTGGATGGTAATGGCCGGCTTCGTTGCGCAACTTGCGATAGGCGTAAGGGAAATACCAGGCCACGGCACAGGTGTTTTCCTTTTGCAGGTCGTCAATCATGTCCTGCAATTCTTCGGGCGTGGCGCTTTGCTGGGCTTTTTGCGGCGAGACGAACAGGCAGCCTAGCTTCAGGTCGCTGGCATAACTGATGCGCTTGGCATCGCTGGTGGCTTCCAGCAGCGGCTGCGTCAGGTTCAGGTTATTGACCTTGGGCCAGCGCTGAGTGGCCTGGATGAAGGCGCGCTCCTCGGTGTTGGCGATGAACAGATCGGCGCTGACGTTGCGTTCGCCTTCTTCATTCTGCTTGCGGGTCGGCGCGTTCTGCAGCGTGACCATCTCAGCCATCCAGGCGGCGGCCGACAGCAATCCGAGGTTGGCTTTTTCATCGAACCAGTAAGGCGTGTCGTTATCGCCACGCACGGCGTTGTAGCGGTCGATACAGTCAAACCAGCGTTCCAGCATCGGGCGCAGGAATTCCAATTTCGGATTGCTGATGAGCATGCCTTGCATGTTTTGCCCTCTTGTTGTTGTGATATCGGGTCGTAATGTCGCTTTGATATCACTTGCTGCAGAATCACACAAGATTGGCGTCATTTTATTGATCGGCGCCAATGATTGCCCCGACAGGCGGCTTTAATTGACGCTCCACCCCCAACCCTCTAACCTTCGCGGCTTGTTTCAGGTGCTCTGTGGCTGCGGTCGACAGAGTGAAACAGGGAAGCCGGTGAGTGCACACGAACCCGGCGCTGCCCCCGCAACGGTAAATGAGTCAACGCTGCGCTTTGTGGCCACGCAGGCCACAAACCACTGTGTCGCAGACATGGGAAGGCGCGCAGCCAGGCACCACGCCGCTCATGAGCCCGGAGACCGGCCTGATTCATCCAACGGCATCACGGTGGGCGATGCCAGGCTTGTTGCCGTCTTTTTTTGTGCCCGCCCGCCGTTATCCAATCCCAACGGAGAGCTCCCATGACCGACACCCCTGATCGCGACGAACGCCACCTGGCGCGCATGCTGCGCAAGAAAGCCGTGATCGACGAGCGCATCGCCAACTCGCCAAATGAATGCGGCTTGTTGCTGGTGCTGACGGGCAACGGCAAGGGCAAGAGCAGTTCGGCGTTCGGCATGCTTGCGCGGTCCATGGGCCACGGCATGCAATGCGGCGTGGTGCAGTTCATCAAGGGGCGCAACAGCACCGGTGAAGAACTGTTCTTCCGTCGTTTCCCGGAGCAGGTGCGCTTTCACGTCATGGGTGAAGGCTTCACCTGGGAAACCCAGGACCGTCAGCGCGACATCGCTGCCGCCGAAGCCGCCTGGGCAGTATCGCGCCAGTTGCTCAGTGATCCGTCCATCGGCCTGGTGGTGCTCGACGAGTTGAACATTGCCCTCAAGCACGGTTACCTCGACCTCGATCAAGTGCTGAGCGATCTGCAGGCTCGCCCACCGATGCAGCACGTGGTGGTGACCGGTCGCGGCGCCAAGCCCGAGATGATCGAGCTGGCCGACACCGTGACTGAAATGGGCATGATCAAGCATGCGTTCCAGGCGGGTATCAAGGCGCAGAAAGGCGTCGAACTGTGAGCGATCCCGCCATGACCCGCCGCCACTGTCCGGCGGTGCTGATCGCAGCGCCAGCCTCGGGCCAAGGCAAGACCACCGTGACTGCTGCGCTGGCCCGCTTGCATCGTAACCAGGGGCGCAAGGTGCGCGTATTCAAATGCGGCCCGGACTTCCTCGACCCGATGATCCTGGAGCGGGCCAGCGGCGCGCCGGTCTATCAGTTGGACATGTGGATGGTTGGCGAGCAGGAAAGTCGCCGACTATTGTGGGAAGCCGCTGCCGAAGCGGACCTGATCCTGATCGAAGGGGTGATGGGGCTGTTCGACGGCACCCCGTCAAGCGCCGACCTGGCGCGACATTTCGGCGTGCCGGTGCTGGCGGTGATCGATGGCACGGCCATGGCCCAGACCTTCGGCGCGCTGGCCCTGGGCCTGGCCCGTTATCAACCCGACCTGCCGTTCGCCGGGGTTCTGGCCAACCGGGTCGGCACCTTGCGCCACGCGCAATTGCTCGAAGGCAGCCTGACCGAAGGCCTGCGCTGGTACGGCGCGCTGTCCCGGGAAACCGGCATCGAATTGCCCAGCCGTCATCTGGGGTTGGTCCAGGCCAGCGAGTTGAACGACTTGGACGTGCGCCTCGACGCGGCCGCCGAGGCCCTGGCCGGCAGTTGCGAAGTGGCGCTGCCGCCAGCGGTGGAGTTCGCCGCGCCCGAGGTGATCGCCGTTGAGCCGTGGCTCGCCGGTGTGCGCATCGCCGTGGCCCGTGACGAAGCGTTTGCCTTCACTTATGGCGCGAGCCTTGATCTGCTTCGAGCCGTGGGCGCGCAGTTGAGCTTCTTTTCGCCGATGCATGACAGCGAACTGCCCGAGGCGGACAGCCTTTATCTGCCTGGCGGTTATCCAGAGCTGCACCACGTTGCGTTGGCGGGGAACGCGCCGATGCTCGCGGCGATCCGTGCCCATCACGCAGCCGATAAACCGTTGCTCGCCGAATGCGGCGGCATGTTGTATCTGCTGGATTCATTGACCGATGTCGAAGGCGTGCGCGCCGAACTGCTGGGTTTGCTGGCTGGCGATGCGCAGATGCAAAAGCGCTTGGCGGCCCTGGCGCTGCAATCGGTGGACTTGCCGGAAGGCACCTTGCGTGGGCATACCTATCATCATTCGCTGACCAGTACCGAACTCGAACCGATTGCCCGTGGCCATAGCCCCAACGGCGGGCGTGGGGCGGAAGCGGTGTTCCGGCAGGGGCGGATGACGGCTTCCTATGTGCATTTTTATTTTCCGTCCAATCCCAAGGCGATTGCTGCGTTGTTTGCGCCTGATCCTGAGACCGCTATCGCGAGCAAGCTCGGTCCCACAGGGGACCCAGTGATCTCAAGTGCAACGCTAGCCAATGTGGGAGCGGGCTTGCTCGCGAAGAGGCCATGACAGACACCGCTTTCTCTCAAGCCGAACGCGACGCCATCTACCGCGCCATCGCCGAACGCCGCGACATGCGCCATTTCATCGGTGGCACGGTTGAGCCGGCCTTGCTTCGCCGTCTGCTGGAAGCCGCGCACCAGGCCCCTAGCGTCGGCCTGATGCAACCGTGGCGATTCATCCGCATCAGTGACCGCGCCTTGCGTGGGCAGATCCGCGAGCTGGTGGAGCAGGAACGCATTCGCACCGCCGAGGCCCTGGGCGAGCGCAGCGATGAATTCATGAAGCTCAAGGTCGAAGGTATCGACGACTGCGCCGAAGTGTTGGTGGCGGCGTTGATGGAGGATCGCGAGCGGCACATCTTCGGTCGTCGGACCTTGCCGGAAATGGACCTGGCCTCGCTGTCCTGCGCGATCCAGAACCTGTGGCTGGCCTCCCGCGCCGAAGGGTTGGGGATGGGCTGGGTGTCGCTGTTCGAGCCCCAGGCCCTGGCCGACCTGCTGGGCCTGCCCGCCGGGGCCAAGCCGCTGGCGATCCTCTGCCTGGGGCCGGTCGAGGGTTTTTACCCGGCGCCGATGCTCGCCCTGGAGGGCTGGGCGCAACCGCGTCCGCTCAATGAACTGCTGTATGAAAACCATTGGGGAGTGAGCCCATGAGCGTGGCGTTGCTCAGTGCTGCCGCAGTGGCGCTGGATGCGCTGCTGGGCGAGCCCCGGCGCTGGCATCCGCTGGTGGCGTTCGGCGGTTTTGCCGATCGCATCGAACAACGTTTCAATTCCGGAGGTCGCGGTTGGCGCAGCCATGGGGTGACGGCGTGGATCATCGCCGTGGTGCCGTTGACCTTGCTCGCCACGGCCCTTTCGTGGGCGCCGATGGTGGGCTGGCTGGTGGAGATCCTCGCCTTGTACTGTGCCCTCGGCCTGCGCAGCCTCGGTGAACATGTCGAGCCGGTGGCGCGGGCGTTGCGCAGCGGTGATCTGGACGAGGCGCGCAAGCGTGTCGGCTATCTGGTCAGCCGCGAAACGGCTGAACTGGATGAAACTGCCGTGGCCCGCGCCGCCACCGAGTCGGTGCTGGAAAATGGCAGTGATGCGGTGTTCGCCGCGCTGTTCTGGTTCGCCGTGGCCGGCGCGCCCGGGGTGGTACTGTACCGCCTGAGCAATACCCTTGACGCCATGTGGGGCTATCGCAACGAACGCTTCGAGCGCTTCGGTTGGGCGGCGGCAAAAATCGATGATGGGCTCAACTACATTCCGGCGCGCCTGGTGGCGCTGACCTACGCGCTGCTCGGCAAAACCCGTCTGGCGCTCAAGTGCTGGCGCACCCAGGGGCCGACCTGGGACAGTCCCAACGCCGGGCCGGTGATGGCCGCCGGTGCCGGGGCGCTGGGTGTCGAGTTGGGCGGGGCGGCGGTTTATCACGGCGAACTGCACCAACGTCCAGCGCTGGGCGAGGGCGTGCCGGCGAGTGCCGACGCTATTGATCGCGGCTGGCAATTGGTCCAGCGCGGCGTATGGTTATGGCTGCTGATTCTCTGCCTGGGAGCTGAGTTTTATGCTTGAGCACGGTGGCCGTTTGCGCAACGCAGCCCGGCAATACGGCATTGCCGAGGCTGACTGGCTCGACTTGTCGAGCGGCCTGGCGCCGTGGCCGTTCGACGTCCCGGCGATTCCCCTGCGGGCCTGGGCGCGCCTGCCGGAAACCGATGACGGCTTGGAACAGGCTGCCTGCGATTACTACGGTGCGTTGGATGTGCTGCCGGTGGCCGGTTCGCAGATGGCCATCCAGCTGCTGCCACGTCTGCGCCGGGCCGGCAAGGTCGGTGTCTTGTCGCCCTGTTACGCCGAGCACGCCGAAGCCTGGCGCCGCAGCGGCTACATCGTGCGCGAAGTGCTGGAGTCGGAGGTGGATTTCTTTCTCGACAGCCTCGACGTGCTGGTGGTGGTCAATCCGAACAACCCAACCGGCCTGAGCCTTGCGCCCGAGCGCTTGCTGGACTGGCATGCCCGCCTGGCCCAGCGCGGTGGCTGGCTGGTGGTGGATGAAGCTTTCATGGACGTCACCCCGGCACTGAGCCTGGCGGCGCACACCCATCTGGTCGGGTTGATCGTGCTGCGTTCTTTCGGCAAGTTCTTTGGCCTGGCCGGGGTTCGCCTGGGGTTTGTATTGGCCGAACGCCGTTTGCTCAAGTTGCTCGCCGAACAGGTCGGGCCATGGGTCGTCAGCGGGCCGACCCGGGTGCTGGGCCAGGCGTGCTTGCGCGACACCGACGCCCACGCGCGCCAGCGCCAACGCTGCGAAGCCACCAGCGATCGCCTGGCGCTGATGCTCGAACGCCACGGCTTCAAGCCGCAGGGCGGCTGCGGATTGTTCCAATGGTTGGTCACCGAACACGCCCTGGGGCTTCACGATTTCATGGCCCATCGCGGCATTCTCCTGCGCTTGTTTACAAACACCAGCAGCCTGCGCTTCGGGCTGCCCGCCGACGACAGCGAATTTTTGCGCCTCGAACAGGCCTTCGAGGCCTATGCCAAGGACACTCAATGACCACAGTGATGGTGCAGGGCACCACGTCCGATGCCGGCAAAAGTACCTTGGTCACGGCTTTATGCCGCTGGGTCCGGCGCCAGGGTGTGAGCGTGGTGCCGTTCAAACCGCAGAACATGGCCCTCAACAGCGCCGTGACGGCCGACGGCGGCGAAATCGGCCGCGCTCAGGCGGTGCAGGCCCAGGCGGCGGGGCTCGAACCGCACACCGACATGAACCCGGTGCTGCTCAAGCCCAACAGCGACACCGGCGCCCAGGTCATCATTCATGGCCGCGCCGTGACCACCATGAATGCGGTGGCTTATCACGATTACAAATCCATCGCGATGCAAGCTGTGCTGACCTCCCACGCGCGCTTGAGCGCGACCTATCCCGTGGTGATGGTGGAGGGCGCCGGCTCGCCGGCCGAGATCAACCTGCGTGCCGGCGACATTGCCAACATGGGCTTTGCCGAGGCGGTGGATTGCCCGGTGCTGCTGATCGCCGATATCAATCGTGGCGGAGTGTTCGCCCATCTGGTCGGCACCCTGGAGCTGCTTTCGCCCAGCGAGCAGGCGCGGGTCAAGGGTTTCATCATCAACCGTTTTCGCGGCGACATCGCCTTGCTGCAACCGGGCCTGGATTGGCTGGAGGCGCGCACCGGCAAACCGGTGATCGGCGTGTTGCCGTATGTGATGGACCTGCACCTGGAAGCCGAGGACGGCCTCGACCAGCGCCAAACCGACAAGGCTGAACAGGTGCTCAAGGTGGTGGTGCCGGTGTTGCCGCGCATCAGCAACCACACCGATTTCGATCCACTGCGCCTGCACCCGCAGGTCGACTTGCAATTCATCGGCCCCGGCCAGCCTATCCCGTCGGCCGACCTGATCATCCTGCCCGGTTCGAAAAGCGTGCGCAGCGACCTGGTCTACCTGCGCGCCAACGGTTGGGAGACAGCGATCAATCGTCACCTGCGCTACGGCGGCAAGCTGCTGGGCATCTGCGGCGGTTTGCAGATGCTCGGCCAGCAGGTCCACGATCCGTTGGGGCTGGAAGGCGCGGCCGGTTCCAGTGCCGGACTGGGCCTGCTGGATGTCGAAACGACGCTGGAACACGAGAAGCAATTGCGCAATGTGCGTGGGCGACTGGCCTTGGAAGAGGCTGAGGTCAGCGGTTACGAGATCCACGCTGGCGTGACCACCGGCCCGGCCCTGGAAAACCCGGCGGTGCATCTGGAGGACGGTCGTTGCGACGGTGCCCAGAATCTCGACGGGCAGGTGTTAGGCACCTACTTGCATGGGCTGTTCGAATCGCCCCAGGCCAGCAGCGCGTTGTTGCGCTGGGCCGGGTTGCAGGATGTGCAGGCGGTGGACTACCACGGGTTGCGCGAGCGGGACATCGAGCGGCTGGCGGATCTGGTGGAGCGGCATCTGGATACTGGGGTGTTGCGTGAACTTTGTGGGATTTGAGGTGGCTGTACCGGCCCCTTCGCGAGCAAGCCCGCTCCCACATTGGATCTCTGATGACCACAGAATTCATGTACACCCTAGATCAACTGTGGGAGCGAGCTTGCTCGCGATGGGGCCGGCAGCAACACCGCCATTTGAAAGGTAAAACACCATGCTGCAACTGATCCTCGGCGGCGCCCGTTCCGGCAAGAGTCGCCTGGCGGAAAAGCTCGCCACAGACACCCATATGCCAGTGACCTACATCGCCACCAGCCAACCCCTGGATGGCGAGATGAATGCGCGAGTCGCTCAACACCGCGCACGGCGCCCAGCCGAATGGGCGCTGGTGGAGGAGCCCCTGGCCCTGGCGCGGGTGCTGCAGGAAAACGCCGCCCCCGGGCAATGCCTGCTGGTGGATTGCCTGACCCTTTGGCTGACCAACCTGCTGATGCTCGACGACCCCGAGCAACTGAACGCCGAACGCGAAGCACTGCTGGACTGCCTGGCCGCGTTGCCCGGGGAGATCATTTTTGTCAGCAACGAGACCGGCATGGGTGTCGTGCCGCTGGGCGAGCTGACTCGCCGTTACGTCGATGAAGCCGGTTGGCTGCATCAAGCCTTGGCCGAACGTTGTCAGCGCGTCGTGTTGACCGTCGCCGGCCTGCCCCTGACTCTCAAAGGTACTGCGTTATGAATCACAGCTGGTGGCTGGACCCGTGCAAGCCCGTCGATACCCAGGTCCTGGAGCAGGCTACGGCCCGTCAGCAACAACTGACCAAACCGACGGGCTCCCTGGGCCGGCTGGAATCGGTGGCGGTGCAGCTGGCGGGCCTGCAAGGGCAGGTCAAGCCGAATCTGGAGCGGCTGTGGATCGCGATTTTTGCCGGTGACCATGGCGTGGTGGCCGAAGGCGTATCGGCCTATCCCCAGGAGGTCACCGGGCAGATGCTGCTCAACTTCGTCAGCGGCGGCGCGGCCATCAGCGTCCTGGCGCGGCAGCTGGGGGCGTCGCTGGAAGTGGTGGACCTGGGCACCGTCACGCCTTCGCTGGATCTGCCCGGCGTACGGCACCTGAACGTCGGGCCGGGCACGGCGAATTTTGCCCATGGTCCGGCAATGACCTCGAGCCAGGGCGAGCAGGCCTTGCACGCTGGACGTGACAGCGTGGCCCGTGCCGTCGCCGCCGGAACGCAGTTGTTCATCGGTGGCGAGATGGGCATCGGCAACACCACCGCTGCCAGTGCCCTGGCTTGCGCGTTGCTCGAATGCCCGCTGGCCCATCTGGTCGGGCCGGGCACGGGTTTGGACGCGGCGGGTGTCAGCCGCAAGGCCCAAGTCATCGAGCGCGCCCTGGCGCGGCACGGTGCTCAGGGCGACGACCCATTGCAGGCCCTGTTCAACCTCGGCGGTTTTGAAATCGCAGCCTTGGTCGGCGCTTATCTGGCCTGTGCCCAGCAGGGCGTCGCGGTGCTGGTGGATGGTTTCATCTGCAGCGTCGCGGCCCTGGTGGCGGTGCGGCTCAATCCCGCGTGCCGGCCGTGGTTGCTGTTCGGCCATCGCGGTGCCGAACCGGGCCATCGCCACGTGCTGGAAACCCTCGGTGCCGAACCGCTGCTGGAGCTAGGCCTGCGCCTGGGCGAGGGCAGTGGTGCGGCGTTGGCGGTACCGCTGTTGCGCCTGGCCTGTGATCTGCACGGGCAGATGGCGACGTTTGCCGAAGCGGCCGTGGCGGATTGTCCGGCATGACCTTGCGCCTGGACCTGCTGCGTCATGGCGAAACCGAGCTGGGCGGCGGCTTGCGCGGCAGCCTCGACGATGCCTTGACGGCCAGGGGCTGGGAGCAGATGCACGCGGCTGTCGCCCAAGGCGGGCCCTGGGATCGCCTGGTCAGCTCGCCGTTGCAGCGTTGCGCCCATTTCGCCGAGCAACTGGGTGGCCGACTCGGTGTGCCGGTGCAGCTGGACAAAGACCTGCAAGAGTTGCATTTCGGCGCCTGGGAAGGCCGCAGCGCAGCGGCGTTGATGGACACCGACGCCGAAGCGCTAGGGCAGTTCTGGGCCGATCCCTATGCCTTTACACCGCCCGAGGGCGAGCCGGTGCTGGCGTTTTCCAGCCGCGTGCTGGCGGCAGTCGAACGCCTGCACACGGCCTATGCCGGACAGCGAGTCTTGCTGGTCAGCCATGGTGGCGTGATGCGCCTGCTGCTGGCCCAGGCCCGAGGCCTGCCTCGGGAGCAATTGCTCAATGTCGAGGTTTGCCATGGCGCACTGTTTTCCCTGGCGGTGTCGGCAGGGCCTGTGCTCAAAGAGGCGGATTGACGATGTTGCCTTTCTGGATCGCCTTGCAATTTCTCAGCAGCCTGCCGGTGCGCCTGTCCGGCATGCCCGAGCCTGAACAGCTGGGCCGTTCGCTGTTGTTCTATCCGGTGGTGGGGCTGTTGTTCGGCGGGCTGTTATGGGCGTTGGATGCGTTATTGTTCGACGCGCCGTTGCTGCTTCATGCTGCGCTGTTGCTGATGGCCTGGGTGCTGCTTAGCGGTGGGTTGCATCTGGATGGCTTGGCCGACAGCGCCGATGCGTGGCTCGGCGGTTTCGGTGATCGCGAACGGACGTTGCTGATCATGAAGGATCCGCGCAGCGGGCCGATTGCCGTCGTGACGCTGGTGGTGGTGTTGCTGCTCAAATGGGCTGCGCTGGTGGCGTTGATCGAGCAGGGGCAGGCTTTGGCGTTGCTCATCGTGCCGATGTTGGGGCGTGGCGCATTGCTGGGATTATTCCTGACGACACCGTATGTGCGTGCCGGTGGGTTAGGCCAGGCGCTCGCCGATCACCTGCCGCGACGCTCGGGTTGGCAGGTGTTGTCGGCCTGTGCGCTGGGGTGCTTGCTGCTGTTGGGCTGGGCGGGGCTGTGGATGTTGGTGGTTGCCGCGCTGGTGTTCATCGGGTTGCGGCGGATGATGCTGCGCAGGCTGCAAGGATGCACCGGGGATACGGCGGGCGCCTTGCTGGAGCTGCTGGAAGTGGCCGTTCTGGTAGCGTCGGTGTTGAGTTGAATCTGGATCTAGCTGGCAGGGCTGTGTTCATTTAAATTTGCATTCATTCAGTCGCGGGTATATACACGCATCATGCTTCCTTCCCAATGTCTGTGCATCAACCTGCGTCGTGCCGCTCGTGGCGTCAGCAGGTATTACGACGGCGCCCTCGACGGCTTCGGGATCAACGTTGCCCAGTATTCTTTACTGAGCAACCTGGCGCGCCTGGACCAGCCGAGCATTTCTTCCCTGGCCGAGGCCATGGGCCTGGACCGCAGCACCCTGGGACGAAACCTGCGGGTGCTGGAAGGCGAAGGGCTGGTGGCGCTGGCCGAGGGTGACGACCTGCGTAACCGCATCGTCGTGCTCACTGAAACGGGGCAGGCCCGGCTCGCGGCGGCGTTGCCGGCCTGGGAAGCGGCGCAGCAGAAACTGATTGATAAGCTGGGCGCCGAAAAGCGTGCGACCTTGCTGGCCTTGCTGGATGAACTGGCGTGAAGCCGGTTTGTTCGATAATAAGTGGGTATATACCCGCGATCGGAGAACAAGAATGACATCGATGTGGCGTACCTGTGGTTGGGTCCTGGTGGGCAGCGCGCTGATCCTGGCGTTGTCCCTGGGCATACGGCATGGCTTCGGCCTGTTCCTGGCGCCCATGAGTGCCGAGTTCGGCTGGGGCCGTGAGGTATTCGCCTTCGCCATTGCCTTGCAGAACCTGATCTGGGGCCTGGCGCAGCCTTTCACCGGCGCGCTGGCCGATCGCTTCGGTGCGGCGAAAGTGGTGTTGATCGGTGGCGTTCTCTATGCCGTCGGCCTGGTGTTCATGGGTATGGCTGACTCGCCATGGTCGTTGTCATTGAGTGCGGGTCTGTTGATTGGTATTGGCCTGTCTGGCACGTCGTTTTCGGTGATCCTCGGCGTGGTCGGCCGGGCTGTGCCGCCGGAAAAACGCAGCATGGGCATGGGTATCGCCAGCGCCGCCGGTTCCTTCGGCCAGTTCGCCATGTTGCCCGGCACGTTGGGGCTGATCGGTTGGCTCGGTTGGTCGGCGGCGTTGTTGGCGCTGGGGCTGCTGGTGGCGTTGATCGTGCCGCTGGTGAGCATGCTCAAGGACGCGCCGTTGCCGGTCGCCGGCCATGAGCAAACCCTGGTCGAAGCCTTGCGTGAGGCGTGCAGTCATTCCGGGTTCTGGCTGCTGGCGGTTGGCTTTTTCGTTTGCGGGTTCCAGGTGGTGTTCATCGGCGTGCATTTGCCGGCATACCTGGTGGACCAGCACCTGCCAGCCAGCGTCGGCACCACCGTGCTAGCCCTGGTCGGGTTGTTCAATATCTTCGGCACCTACACGGCGGGCTGGCTGGGCGGACGCATGTCCAAGCCACGCCTGTTGACCGGGTTGTACCTGGTGCGTGCGGTGGTGATCGGCTTGTTCCTGTGGTTGCCCGTGACCACCACGACGGCGTACCTGTTTGGCATGGCGATGGGCTTGCTGTGGCTGTCGACCGTGCCGTTGACCAACGGCACGGTGGCGACCTTGTTCGGTGTGCGAAATCTCTCGATGTTGGGTGGGATCGTGTTCCTGTTCCACCAGTTGGGCTCGTTCCTAGGTGGATGGTTGGGCGGGGTGGTATACGACCGTACCGGCAGCTACGACTTGATCTGGCAGGTGTCGATCCTGCTCAGCCTGTTGGCGGCGGCGTTGAATTGGCCAGTACGTGAACGTCCGGTGGCGCGCCTGCAAGTCCAGGCCGGCGCAGCATGAGTCGCATTGGCCCGTGGTTGATCGCTATCGGTGCCGGCCTGCTGCTGGCATTTGCCTGGTGGGGGTGGCATCAGGGCGGGTTGGCCTTGATGCAATTGGGCATGGGCACCTGCTGAACAATGGACGGCATCGGACGCTGCGAGTAACGTCGTGGTCTGACGTGCTTTTAAGGAAAATCGACATGTTGACGCGCTGGTTTGCTGTTCCCGCCCTGTTGCTGGCTGTGACCGGGCAAGTCTGGGCCGCCGGTTGCCCACCGTTGCTGGAGGGTTCGTTGCCCAAGCTGCGGGCCAAGGAAACCATTGATTTGTGTCAGCGCTTCGCCGGCAAGCCGCTGGTGGTGGTCAACACCGCTAGCTTCTGTGGGTTCGCTCCGCAATTCAAAGGCCTCGAGGCGCTCAACCAGCGCTACAAGGACCAAGGGTTGCAAGTGCTGGGTGTGCCGTCCAATGACTTCAAGCAGGAGTCCAAGGACGGTGCTGAGACTGCCAAGGTCTGCTACGTCAATTACGGCGTGACCTTCGCCATGACCGAACCTCAGCCGGTACGCGGTGCGGATGCGATACCGCTGTTCAAGCACCTGGCTGAACAATCCGGCGCGCCGAAATGGAATTTCTACAAGTATGTGGTGGACCGTCAGGGCAAGGTCGTTGCCAGTTTTTCCAGCCGGATCAAGCCTGACGATCCCGATTTCATCAAGGCGGTAGAAGCGGCCATTGCCTCCAAACCCTGACGCCTACCCTGCCACGAAAAAGCCCCGCCTCTTTACAGAGTGCGGGGCTTTTTTTGCTTCAGGTGGCGAGTGGTTCAGGTTCGCCGTGAAACATCAGAAGCGGTAGGTTGCACCGACACCGAAACCGTTGGCGCTGTTTTCGTATTCAGCGCTGTAGGTCTGGCCCAGAGCATTGCTGCGGTTGACGCTGACTTTCTCTTCCTTGAGGTAGGAATAAGCCACGTCGATGGTCAGGTCTTCGGTCGGGCTCCAGCCGGCGCCCAGGCTGAAGATGGTCCGGTCGCCGGTAGGGATGCGAGGCGAACGGTCGGTGTTGTTGGCAGGCGACTGGTCGAAGGACAGACCGGTACGCAGTACCCATTGCTTGTTCAACTGGTAGGACGTACCGATGGCGTAGGCCCAGGTGTCGTGCCAGTTCTGTTCTTCGGTGATGGTGCCGAAAAGGGTCGGGTTCAGGGCGCCACCACTTGTTACGTCATTGTTCACGGTAATGTCTTTCAGGCGGCTCCAGCGGGTCCAGGTGCTGCCGGCGTAGACGGTCCAGGCATCATTGATTTGCTGGGTAACCGAAAAGTCCACCGACTCAGGCGTGGTGATGTCCAGCGAAGCGTCGTAACGCCCGTCACTCAGCAAGAACCCAGGTGTACCTGCAGCCGCATCCACTTCAGTGTGGCCTTCAAGCTTGTACTTGACCTTGGAGTGGTAGGTCAGGCCAACACGAGTGGTGTCGGTCGCCTGGACCAAAAGACCGACGTTATAGCCGTAGCCAATGTCGTCGCCCTTGATCTGCACGTTGCCGTCGTTAGGCGAAAATGGAGTGGTCAGCGACGACTCCAGGGAACCAGAAATCCGGTTGATAGTCGGGCCAAAACCGATCGACACCTTGTCATTGAAGGCATAGCTGACGGTGGGCTGGAAGGTCACGACCTTCACTTCGCTCTTGCTGCCGAAGTTACGGCCCTGGAAGCTGTTTTCGTAGTCGGTGATCAGGCCGAACGGTGCGTAGACACCCAGGCCGAAAGCCCATTGATCATCGATAGGCTTGACGTAATAGCCCATCGGAACGCCCGTGAGTGGGACCATGTCGCCCTTGTTGGTGCCGGACTGGGTGCCGCTGGCATCGTTGATGTCGGTGGAGGCGTCAATGGCGGCGAAGCCACCGGTCACTTGCTGACGCTTGAGGCGCGACATGCCGGCAGGGTTACCAAATACAGTGCTGGCGTCGTCGGCAGCGGAAGAGCGACCCGCGAAACCAGTGCCCATGCCACTGATGCTTTGTTCGTTCAAGGCAAAGCCACTGGCGAAAAGTTGGCTGGATGCCAAGGTCACGGCAAGTCCAAGGGTGGTTTTGAGCACGATTTTTTTCATTGTTAGAACTCCTGATGATCACCGGAGCGAAAATTACCAACATTTTCGGCCAAGCGCTATAGCCTGTATCGCTTGATTTAGAGGTGTTTTGTAGGACAATCCGACCAAATTCGCGACCGTTGTAGGAAGTTTCCAAATTTCCTATCAGCAAGCGACCTGGTTCAGTGGTGAAACACAGCTTTGCCAGGCGCAAGTGAAATCTCGCAGACGCCCTTGGGGGTGAAAGGTTTGTCGCCAGATGCGGGCCATGCCCAACAGGTCATCGGCTTCGGGAAGCGGGGTGTTCTGTTCCTCTACCAACAGCCAGGCAATGGCGGTGGCATAGCGCAGGTTGACGGTCAGTTCCAGATGCGGGCCGCTGAGAAAGGCGTGCTGGCTGGCCAGGCCGCGCACCAGGCTGGCACGTTCTGGGTCCAGCGCCAGGTAACGATCCCAGAGTGCCTGGTGTCGAGACTCGGTAATGCGATACAGGCCGTGCCCGCGGCGATCATGCAGGGCTGAACCCAGGGCTGACTGGCTCGCAGCAATACCAAGCAACAAGGATTCCGCAGTTGCGCTATGACGCTCAAGGTAGAGGAGTGTCGGGCGGATCACATATCGACACAGTTCGCTGGCAGCGATACCCATAAAACCCTCGAAGTGTGAATGGGCGGGACCTGAAGAGTGTGGGCTTGGCAGCGGTGGATCGGTCCAGGCCCCGCCGGAAGCGGATCATGCCGCTTGACTTGAAGTGTAGTGTCATATTTACGTTGTAAAGGACTGTTTTTAAAACATCTTCAACGAGCGGTTATAACTGTTATATCCCTTGGTACTTACGCCGTTTCGCTTAATCGAGAAATTCCAGGCAATAAAAAGCCCCGCTTTTGACGGGGCCTTTGGGGTTTCAGCTTTTCTGGCGCCTCAGGCAACCAGTGCCTGGCGGGTACGCTCAATCACGGCCTGCAGCGGTTCGGCGCTGGAGTATTGATCGGGGTACAGGCGTTCGCTATGACGGGCGATGCCGTGTTCGTTGACCAGGGTGAAGCTGAAGCAGCCTTTGCGAGCGGCCATGATCAGGCAGTTCATTGGAGCAAAAGCGTTGGTCAGGGTGCGGATAGCGTCCTGGGTATGGATTTGAGTAGACATGTTATGGGTGTTCCTACAAATGACACGGTTAAGAACCGTGCAACGTTAAAACGTTCCAGTAACGTCGACCACCATTGGTCGAACGAAGAACCCGACTGGAACAAAGCAGCCAGTTTGAGCGCTATAAAAAGTGCGCGCTTGGGCTGGCAGGTAGGTACTTAGGAGGGCAGGCAACACATCGAGGGCAAAGGTTCTGGGCCCGGGGTGAAGATCCTGATCAATTTTGCAGGTTGGTTCGGTCAGAGTAATGAGCCTGGCAACACCCTTTGCATTCGATCAAAGGCTGTGTTGGCGCAAGGTTTACCTGGAAACCATCGAGGAGGCCGATCTCTTTTTTCGGTGAGGCGTCCTTTGCAGGATGGCTGACCGTGGAGATGTGTTCGACCCGGAATTGACTTTCAGCTTGGTACTAACGCCGCAGATACTAACGGATCGAAACCATGAAGGAAAGGGTGTTGGTTAAAAAATATTCAAAAGAGCGATAACTCACTGTGGGTAGGCGAGCGTATAGCACAGGATTCAAGCGTGCGCAGGTGTGCCCATGCCACGCGCATCGCGGGCAAGGCCTGAGGGTTATCCCCAGGTTTTACCGCCCGATGCGCCAAAAAAGCGCAGCGTTATAACCCGTTCGGCTGTTACTTGTGCACACTCGCTACACCACTTGTCACCGTACTGTCATGTCGAAACAATCCGGGGTGGGTGCCTGTATCCAAAATTTAAGTCAATGAAAAACATCGCTTTTTTTTACTGGTGAAAAAATCGTCAGTTTGAGCGCAGGCCCCGTTCCACAGGGGTTTGCGCGAGTTCAGGGTGGGTTGTCCACTGAGTTATCCACAGCTTCTGTGGATTGTCCCAAGCGCTTGCTCTAGCACGGGCGTGCTGGTTTTTTTTCGACTTTACCCGTGCGAAAAAAGGAGTAGAGTGGCGCGCCTTCCGATCTATCCCACAGTGTTTTATGAAGTTTCGCTCAGTATCAAATCCTGTTACCTCCACACCCCCTGGTGTTACCGCACCCAAGCGTATTTCGATGCGGGTGGCCGAGTGGCTGCTCGACAGCCCGCGACTGGGGGACAGCCCCAGCGTCAAGCACCTGGCCGGCCGTTTACTCAAGCAACCGGCCCGTGAAGGCGTGGTAGCCGCGCAAAGTCGCCTCGGACAGTTGATGTGCCGCGAATGCGGCAACGCCCGGGATCGCCGCATCGGCCAGGACCTGCTGCGCCAGGCCGCGCGGGCCGGCGATGATCGAGCCCGCCGGGCCCTCGGTGAAATCGAAGGCTGAAAACGAAGACCGAGCTGGGCAACCCCTGGCCGCTTGGTTACCCTTCGGGCTTTATTTGATCGGCAGGAATTGTCATGGCTATGGATTTGACCAGCCTGTTGTTTGGCTTGGCGGGCGCTGCGGTGCCATTGCTGGCACTGGCCTGGCACCTGCAACGCCAGGCCGGTGCCGCGCAGACCGAACAGGCCTTGCTGGAAGAACGCCTGGCCACCGCGCATATGGCCCACGACGGCCTCAATGCCCAACTCGATGCCTGCCGTGACGAGATCAGCGACCTGAGCCAAGCCAACGCCGCCAAGCAAGCCGAGCTTGCCGCGGCCTGTCGCGAAGTCGAGTTGTTGCAGATCGAGCGTGACAATGCCCGGGATGCGGCCCACGCCTGGAGCCTCGAACGCGCCAACAAGGAAGCCGAACTGCGGCGGCTCGATGCCCAGGCAGCGTCGTTGCATGCCGAACTGCGCGAGCAGCAGGAAAGCCATCAACAACGCCTGGATGATCTGCAAGGTTCGCGAGACGAGTTGCGGGCACAGTTCGCCGAGCTCGCCGGAAAAATCTTCGATGAGCGCGAGCAGCGCTTCGCCGAAACCAGCCAGCAGCGCCTGGGTCAGTTGCTCGATCCGCTCAAGGAGCGCATTCAGTCGTTCGAAAAACGCGTCGAAGAAAGTTACCAGGCCGAGGCCCGGGAACGTTTCTCCCTGGGCAAGGAACTGGAGCGCTTGCAACAGCTGAACCTGCGCTTGAGCGACGAGGCCACCAACCTCACCCGGGCGCTCAAAGGCCAAAAGACCCAGGGCAACTGGGGCGAGCTGATTCTGGAACGGGTGCTCGAACATGCCGGCCTGGAGAAGGGCCGCGAGTATCAGACCCAGGTCAGCCTCAAGGGCCCCGACGGCGAGCGTTTCCAGCCGGACGTGTTGATTTATCTGCCAGGCGACAAGCAAGTGGTGGTCGACTCCAAGGTCAGCCTCACGGCTTATCAGCAGTACGTGGCCGCCGAAGATGACGCCATCGGCCAACACGCCCTCAAGCAACACGTGGCGTCGTTGCGAGCTCACGTCAAGGGCCTTGCCGGCAAGGACTATAAACGCCTGGACGGTTTGCACAGCCTGGATTTCGTGTTGTTGTTCGTGCCGATCGAAGCGGCGTTTTCCGCCGCCCTGCAAGCCGAGCCGAACCTGTTCCAGGAAGCCTTCGACCGCAACATCGTGATCGTCAGCCCGACCACATTGCTGGCGACGCTAAGGGTGATCGACAGCTTGTGGAAGCAGGAGCGCCAGAGCCAGAACGCCCGGGAAATCGCCGAGCGGGCCGGGTGGCTGTATGACAAGTTCGTCTTGTTCATCCAGGATCTGGACGAGATCGGCAGTCGTTTGCAGCAGCTGGACAAAGCCTACAGCGCAGCGCGCAACAAACTGACGGAAGGGCGCGGCAACCTGATCAGCCGCAGCGAACAGCTCAAGCTGCTCGGCGCCCGGGCCAGCAAGAGCCTGCCCAGCGAATTGCTTGAACGGGCGATGACCGATGCGGATGGGCTGCCTGAGTTGCCGGAAGAAGCCGGGTCCTCTCAAGGTTGATGCAAGCCCTAAGTTGAAACAAAAACCTGTGGCGAGGGGATTTATCCCCGCTCGGCTGCGCAGCAGTCGCAAATCGGCTAGCACGGTCCATCTGCTGAACCGAAGTGTCTGATCTTGGGGTTGTTGCACAACCCAGCGGGGATAAACCCCCTCGCCACAAGTTTGATGCCTGGCGGTAGGAACTCGATTTTCCTACAACGGTAAATGCCGACTCAACAACGCCCGCAACGCCGCCGGTTTCACCGGCTTGGCCAGGTAATCCAGACCCGCCGCGTGCACCTGGGCCACCGTTTCGGGGCGGCCGTCGGCGCTGATCACCACCCCTGGCACGGGTTCCCCCATGCGCGTGCGCAACCAGGCCATCAGCTCAGTGCCGGTCTCGCCGCCGTCCAGATGAAAATCCACCAACGCCAGTTGCGGTCGACCGCCCTGGGCCAGCCAACGCTCGCATTCTTCCCGGTTGCGCGCCGTCCATACCTGGCAACCCCAGCGTGTCAGCAGGCTGTTCATGCCGATCAGGATGCTGTCTTCGTTATCGACGCACAGCACCTGGGCGCCGCTTGGCAAATGACCGTTGGGTTCGGCCGCGGGGCTCGGTACGACGGCTTGTGTATGAGCCAATGGGACGCTGACACTGAACACGCTGCCGCGCCCCGGCCAAGAGCGCACGCGCAAGGTGTGGCCCAGCACACGGCATAGCCCGTCGGCGATGGCCAGGCCCAGGCCCAGGCCTTTTTCGGCGCGGGTCTGGTGGCTGTCCAGACGCTTGAACTCTTCGAAAATGACCTGCAACTTATCTTCGGCGATGCCCGGCCCGCGATCCCAGACTTCCAGGCACAACTCGCCGTCGCGCCGGCGTACGCCCAGTAGCACCGGCCCTTTGGCGTAGCGAAAGGCATTGGTCAGGAAATTCTGCAAAATGCGCCGCAACAGCTTGATATCGCTGTCCACCCGCAGTTGCGAGCCGCGGACCCGGAACTTCAAGCCTTGCTCCTGGGCCAGCGCCGTGAATTCTGCGCCGAGGGTATCGAACAACTCATTGAGGGCGAAGGGCTTGCGGTCGGGGTTGATCTTGCCGTTTTCCAGGCGGGAGATATCCAGCAGGTCGGTGATCAGGTCTTCAGCCGAGCGCAGCGAGCTGTCCAGGTGTTGGACCAGTTGCCGGGCCTCGCTCGGCAAGCTGTCGTGTTGGTGGGACAGTGCGGCAGAGAACAGCCGCGCAGCGTTGAGCGGTTGCATCAGGTCATGGCTGACCGCCGCCAGGAACCGGGTCTTGGATTGATAGGCCGCTTCGGCGGTGCTCTTGGCTTCGGTCAGGGCCAGGTTCAGCTGTGACAACTCCCGGGTGCGTTCGGCCACCCGTTGCTCCAACCCCTCGTTGGCTTCGGTCAGCGCTTGTGCGGCCTCACGGAAGGCTGTGATGTCGGTGAAACTCATGACGAAACCGCCACCGGGCATCGGGTTGCCGATCAGCTCGATCACCCGTCCGTTGGGGAACAGCCGTTCAGAGGTATGGGCGCGGCCCTGGCGCATCCAGTGCAGGCGTCGGGCGACGTGGACTTCGGCTTCGCCTGGGCCGCAGAGGCCACGTTCGGCATTGTAACGGATGATATCGGCAATGGGCCGGCCGACACTGATCAAGCCGTCCGGATACTTGAACAGTTCCAGGTAGCGACGATTCCAGGCCACCAGCCTGAGGGACTGGTCGACCACGCTGATGCCCTGGCTGATGTTCTCGATGGCGCCTTGCAGCAGCGCGCGGTTGAACTGCAGCACCTCCGAGGCTTCGTCTGCGATCCGGACGACGTCTTCGAGCTGCATCTCCCGGCCTTCAATGGCGGCTTTTACCACAGCCCTTGTCGAAGAGGCTCCGAGTACACCGGCCAGCAGGCGTTCGGTGTGGGCGATCCATTCACTGTCGGCGTTCTGGGTCGGGTTGAAGCCTTTGCCCTGGCGGTAGGCAAAGCGAATGAAACTCTGTCGCGCCCGCTCCTCACCGACGAAACGGGCGGCCAGTTGCAACAGGTCTTCGATGTGCACCGCCAGCATTGAGCGGGGGTTGGGGCGGGCGCTGATTTCCTGGCCGATGAAGCGTCCGGCCTGCCAGTGTTCCGAGACGCGTGTGCGCGACAGCACGGACACCCAGGCAAACAGCGTGAAGTTGCCGGCCAGGGACAGGACCACCCCTTGGGTCAATGGGGTAATCGGCAGGTTCAAGGGGTTGCCGTGCAGCCAAGCCAGGCCGGGGAAACTGCCGAGCGACCAGCCCAGGCTATGGGCGGCAATCGGTAATACCAAGGTGTAGAACCACAGGAAAATACCCATGGCGAGGCCGGCGAACACACCGCGGCGGTTGGCCTGTTTCCAGTACAACGCGCCGAGCATGGCGGGGGCCAGTTGGGTCACGGCGGCAAAGGCGATCTGGCCGATGGTCGCCAGGCTCGCTGTCGAACCCAGCAGACGGTAGCTGACGTAGGCCAGCAACAGGATCACGACGATGCTCACTCGACGCACCGACAGCATCCACTGGCGGAACACTTCGAAGGGCCGTTCGGCGTTGTTGCGGCGCAGCAGCCACGGTAACAACATGTCGTTGGAGACCATGGTGGACAGCGCCACGCTGGCCACGATCACCATGCCGGTCGCCGCCGAGGCGCCGCCAATGAACGCCAGCACTGCCAGGGCCGGGTGGGCCTGGTCGAGGGGCAGGCTGATGACGAATGAGTCCGGCAGTACCGAGTCGGGCAACATCATTTGCCCGGCGAGGGCGATGGGCACCACGAACAGCGCGGCCAGGGCCAGGTAGGCGGGGAATACCCACTTGGCCAGGCGCAGGTCCTGGGGCTCGATGTTTTCCACCACGGTCACGTGGAACTGCCTTGGCAGGCAGATGATCGCCATCATCGCCACCCCGGTCTGCACCACCATGGACGGCCAGTTGATGGTTTCTTTCCAGTACTGCTCCAGGCGTGGGGCGAGCATCGCCTGGTTGAACAGATCGTCGAAGCCGTCGTATAGGCCGTATGTCACGAACGCACCGACCGCCAGGAAGGCGAACAACTTGACCAGGGATTCGAAGGCAATCGCCAGCACCATGCCGCGGTGGTGTTCGGTGGCGTCCAGGTTGCGGGTACCGAACACGATAGTGAACAGCGCCAGGATCAGCGAGACGATCAGCGCGGTGTCCTGGGCGCGGGTGCCCATGGCATCGGCGCCGGCACCGATCAACAGGTTCACCCCGAGCACAATGCCCTTGAGTTGCAAGGCGATGTACGGCAGCACGCCGACCAGGCAGATCAGTGCAACCACCACCGCCAGGGATTGGGACTTGCCATAGCGGGCGGCGATGAAGTCGGCGATGGAGGTGATGTTCTCCTGCTTGCTGATCATCACCATTTTCTGCAGGACCCACGGCGCCAGCACCAGCAGCAGGATCGGCCCGAGGTAGATCGGCAGGAATGACCAGAGCTGTTCGGCGGCCTGGCCCACGGCGCCAAAGAACGTCCAGCTGGTGCAATACACCGCCAGCGACAGGCTGTAGACCCAGGCCCGCACCCGTGGCGGCAGCGGTGTGCTGCGCCGGTCGCCGTAGAAGGCGATGGCGAACATGGTGGCCATATAGACCAGGGCGACGAAGGCGATCAGCCCGCTGGACAGCGACATGGAAACTCCCGGACAAAGACACCGGGACTTGAGCCCGGCAGGACAGTCTCGCATGCCCGCTCGGGTTCGTCAGTGTCGACCAAGGTCGAGGCGTGGTGGGGTGTCGCAGAGGGGGGGATTCTTGGGTTATGCAGGGGGGGGCTGGCCTCATCGCGAGCAAGCTCGCGATGGCGGCCTTACTGAGCCAGCGCGATATCCACCAACCGATACAACTCCTCAACCGCCAACGGCGCGGTAGCAAAGAGAATGCGAAACACCGTCGGTGCCACCACCACATTGATCAGCCGTTCGACGCCTGGATTGGGCTCATCGGGGTAGCGATCCAGGATGATCTGCAACTGACGGCTGATGATCCCCACGCAATACCCCGGGGTGGCGCAGGCTTGGATGTCGCGCATCATGTTGCGACCAGGTTCGGAGCTCATTTCGTCCAGATACTGCTCGGCCCAGGCGCGCAGGTCGCCGCGCAAGCTGCCCGTGTCGGCCGGTTCACCGTCAGGGCGCATGCGGGCGATGGCGACGTCGGCCAGCAGCGCCGCCAGATCGCCCCAGCGCCGGTAGATGGTAGACGGCGTCACCCCGGCGCGCGCAGCGATTTGCGGCACGGTCAGGGTCGCACGGTCCTGCTCTTGCAGCAGGGCGCGAACAGCCGAATGAATCGACTCTTGGACCCGGGCGCTTCTACCGCCGGGGCGTAAACCTTCTTTAATTGCCATGCGTCAGACCTTAACACAAAGAATTTGCTTTAAGCGCACGCCGGTAGCACACTCCGCAAAAGCAAAAAATTAGCTTTTGTGAATGTTCTTGTGGAGCGTGCCCATGTCCCGTCCAGCTTCGACCCGCGCCAGCCTGATATTCCTGGCGCTCACCTTGCTCGGTTTTCTCGCCGCGTCCAGCGCGCCGACGCCGTTGTACCACCTCTATCAGGAACACTTGCAGTTTTCCCCGGCCATCCTGACGCTGATTTTCGGTGTGTACGCCTTCAGCCTGTTGGCGGCCTTGCTGACCGTGGGTTCGCTGTCGGATTACCTAGGCCGCAAACCGGTGATCTTCGTGGCACTGTTGCTCAACATGCTGGCGATGCTGCTGTTTATCTGCGCCGACAGCGTTGCCTGGTTGATCAGTGCCCGGTTGCTCCAGGGATTTGCCACCGGCATGGCCACCAGCGTGCTGGGGGCTGCCTTGCTGGATTTCGACCGTCGCCAAGGTCCGCTGATTACCAGTGTCGCGCCGCTGTTGGGCATGGCATGCGGGGCGCTGGGCTGTGGCCTGCTGGCCGAGTTCGCGCCGTTGCCCTTGCAGCTGACGTACTGGCTTCTGTTGGGCTTGTTCCTGGTCCAGGCCATTTACCTCTGGCGCCTGGCAGAAAGCGTCAGCCCGCAACCCGGTGCCTGGCAGTCCCTGCGGCCAACCCTGCACGTGCCGCGCCAGGCACGGCAAGCCTTGTGGCGGGTCCTGCCACTGGATCTGGCGGCCTGGGCCGTGGGCGGTTTCTACTTGTCGCTGGCACCGTCCCTGGTACGGACGGCAACCGGATCGACCTCCAATCTGATCGGCGGCGCGCTGGTGGCGGTGCTGACCCTCAGTGGTGCGTCGTCCATCTACCTGCTGCGCAACCAAGAAGCAGACAAAATGTTGCGCCTGTCCGCGAGCCTGCTGGTGATTGGCCTGGCGCTGGTACTGGCAGCGGTGCACGACGCCAGCTTGCCTTTGTTCTTCGCCGGCACACTGGTCACCGGCGGCGGCTTTGGCGCCGGGTTCCTGGGCGCGTTGCGCAGCATCATGCCGCTGGCGTTGCCCCACGAACGGGCGGGCTTGATGTCGGCGTTCTATGTCCTCAGTTACCTGGCCTTCAGCGTGCCGTCGTTGCTGGCGGGGAACCTGACGCGGGTGTTCGGATTGATCCCAACCACCGATGGCTATGGCGCGGTGTTGATTGTGCTGTGTGCCGCTGCGTTGTGGGGGGTGCGTCAGTCCATAAAACCACTGAGCGATGGCGTTGGGCCTTGAAGCCAAGCATGCAGCGCCATCGGCTGTGGGTTAGTCTTGGCGCCTGAGCCTTTTTCCGGACGAACTCTTGAAAATCATTCGCAGCAAATCCTTCACCGGGGACCGTGCCTGGGCGGCGCTGGATATCGCCAACATGAACGGCATCACCACGCGCCTGCACTGGACCGACCAGCCGTACAAATGGCACATCAATGACGGCCAGGAAGTCTTCGTGGTGCTCGATGGACAAGTGCGGATGTGCTATCGGGAAGAGGGTGTCGAAAAGGAGACTTTGCTGCAGGTTGGGGATATTTTCTACGCCTCGGTGGGCACCGAGCATGTGGCCAAGCCCTTGGGCGAAGCGAGGATCCTGGTGATCGAGACCGAAGGCAGTGTCTGATGGTTATCTGCAAAATCTATAACATATAGAGAAATTACCCGTTATATAGATATTCGATTCGGCTCTAGCATGGCTCCACCTCATCCGGGGACAGGAGTTCGCCATGACATGCTGCGCTGCAAAAAACCGTTTGCGTCCATTGAGCCATTTGCCCAGGCCGCTGGAGGCCATTCGCCAATTCACGCCTAACTGGTTTGCCGTGGTCATGGGCACCGGTGTGCTGGCGCTGGCCTTGGCGCAATGGCCTGGGAATGTGCCGGGCCTGCGCCCTTTGGGTGAAAGCTTGTGGATGTTCAACATGTTGTTGTTCGTGGTGTTCGCCCTCATGTACACGGCCCGTTGGGTGCTGTTCTTCGATGAAGCGCGTCGGATTTTCGGCCATTCAACGGTCTCGATGTTTTTCGGCACTATTCCCATGGGGCTGGCGACCATCATCAACGGCTTTTTGGTATTTGGGCTGCCGCGCTGGGGGAGCGGTGTGGTGGCAGTGGCCGAGGCGTTATGGTGGATCGATGTAGCCCTGTCGCTGGCCTGTGGTGTGCTGATCCCATTCTTGATGTTCACCCGCCAGGAACACCGCATCGATCAAATGACCGCCGTGTGGCTCTTGCCGGTGGTGGCCGCCGAAGTCGCGGCGGCCAGTGGCGGACTGTTGGCGCCTCATCTGGCCGACGCTCATGGGCAACTGGTCATGCTGGTGACCAGCTACGTGCTCTGGGCCTTTTCCCTGCCGGTGGCGTTCAGCATCCTGACGATTTTGCTGTTGCGCATGGCGCTGCACAAACTGCCTCACGAAAACATGGCCGCCTCGAGTTGGCTGGCTCTCGGCCCGATCGGCACCGGGGCCCTGGGCATGTTGCTGCTGGGCAACGATGCCCCGCTGATTTTTGCCGCCAATGGCCTGCCCGGCGTGGGCGAAATCGCCGCCGGGTTGGGCCTGGTCGCCGGTATCACGCTGTGGGGCTTGGGGCTGTGGTGGATGTTGATGGCACTGCTGATCACCGCGCGCTACCTGCGCGCAGGCATCCCCTTCAACCTTGGCTGGTGGGGCTTTACCTTTCCCCTGGGCGTGTACGCGTTGACCACGTTGAAGCTTGCGGATCTGCTGGGCTTGGCTTTTTTCAGCGCGTTCGGGGCTGTGCTGGTGGCGATGCTGGTGGTGATGTGGCTGATCGTCGGGCGGCGTACGGTACTGGGCGCCTGGCACGGTGAGTTGTTTGTGTCGCCATGTATTGCAGGGCTGGCGAAATAATCGCTAAAGACAGGTAATGTGTGGCCTGGATCGAAAAACGTTCATTTCAATAAGCGTCCACGCCACTCAGGAACATGGAAGATGAGTCACCCTTCGCAGTTCAGTTTGCTTCGCACGCGGCGTTTCCTGCCGTTCTTCATCACGCAGTCCTTGGGCGCGTTCAACGACAACATTTTCAAGCAGTCGCTGATCCTCGCCATCCTCTACAAATTGACCATCGAGGGCGATCGCTCGATCTGGGTCAACCTCTGCGCGCTGCTGTTTATCTTGCCGTTCTTTCTGTTCTCGGCGCTGGCAGGGCAGTTCGGGGAAAAATTCGCCAAGGACGCGTTGATTCGTCTGATCAAGCTCGGCGAAATCGCCATCATGGCGGTCGGCGCAGTAGGGTTTCTGTTTGATCACTTATCACTGATGCTGGTAGCGCTGTTCGCCATGGGCACGCATTCGGCGTTGTTCGGCCCGGTGAAGTATTCGATCCTGCCGCAGGCCTTGCGCGAGGAGGAGTTGGTCGGCGGCAATGGGCTGGTGGAGATGGGCACCTTCCTGGCGATCCTGGCCGGAACCATTGGTGCCGGGATCATGATGTCCTCGGCGCAGTACGCACCCGTGGTGTCCACCGCGATCATCGGCGTTGCCGTGCTCGGTTACCTGGCCAGCCGCAGCATTCCGCGCGCGGCCGCAGCTTCGCCGCAAATGCGCTTGAACTGGAACATCTTCAGCCAATCCTGGGCCACCCTGAAACTGGGGCTGGGGCAAACCCCGGCAGTGTCCCGTTCGATTGTCGGCAACTCCTGGTTCTGGTTCGTCGGTGCGATCTACCTGACGCAGATCCCCGCCTATGCCAAGGAGTGGATGCACGGTGACGAAACCGTGGTGACCTTGATCCTGACGGTATTCTCGGTGGGGATCGCCTTGGGTTCGATGCTCTGCGAAAAGCTTTCCGGGCGTAAAGTCGAGATTGGCCTGGTGCCGTTCGGTTCGTTCGGGCTGACGGTGTTCGGCCTGCTGTTGTGGTGGCATTCCGGCGGGGTCCCCGACAGCATCGATGGCCACGGTTGGCTTGAAGTGCTCGGCTTCGGCCACGCCTGGCTGGTGCTGATCGACATCCTGGGCCTGGGCGTCTTCGGTGGTTTCTATATCGTGCCGCTGTACGCGCTGATCCAGTCGCGCACTGTAGAGAACGAACGGGCGCGGGTGATTGCCGCCAACAATATTCTCAACGCGTTGTTCATGGTGGTCTCGGCCATCGTCTCCATTGTCTTGCTGAGCCTGGTCAAGCTGTCGATCCCGCAGTTGTTCCTGGTGGTGTCGTTGCTCAACATCGGCGTCAACGCCTACATCTTCAAGATCGTCCCCGAGTTCAGCATGCGTTTCATGATCTGGCTGCTGAGCCATTCCATGTACCGCGTAGAGCACCGCAACCTGGAGGCGATCCCGGACGAAGGCGCTGCGTTGTTGGTCTGCAACCACGTCTCCTTCGTCGATGCCTTGCTGATTGGCGGCGCGGTGCGTCGGCCGATTCGCTTCGTGATGTACTACAAGATATACAACCTGCCGGTGCTGAATTTCATCTTCCGCACCGCCGGGACGATCCCGATCGCCGGGCGCCAGGAAGACATTCACATCTACGAAAATGCCTTCAAGCGAATCGCCCAATACCTGAAGGACGGTGAGTTGGTGTGCATCTTCCCTGAAGGAAAACTGACCGGTGACGGTGAGATCAATGAGTTCAAGAGCGGACTGACACGCATCCTCCAGGAGACACCGGTGCCGGTGATTCCCCTGGCGTTGCAGGGCTTGTGGGGCAGTTTTTTCAGCCGCGACCCGGCCAAAGGGCTGTTTCGCCGGTTCTGGTCGCGGGTGACGCTGGTGGCGGGTTCGGCGGTCGCGGTGGAAGTGGCTGAGCCGGCGAAGTTGCAGGCGTTGGTGGGGCAATTGCGTGGGACTGTCCGCTAGAACAAAAACTGTGGAAGCAAAAAGCTTTTGGGAGCAAGCCCAATGGGTTTAAAGCCTGTGGGGAGCAAGGTCTGTGGGAGCAAGGCTTGCCCGCGATAGCGATCGCAAGGACGCCATCGCGAGCAAGCTTTGCTCCCACAGGTTTAATCCCACAGACCTTGCTCCCCACAGGCTTAAATCCCACAGACCTTGCCCCCATAGGTTTGGCTCTTGCAGGAGAATTCAGGCGCTGACCTTGAGCCCGATCAACCCAGCAACGATCAATGCCACGCTGGCCAGGCGAACCAGTGCCATCGACTCACCAAACAAAATGATCCCGGCGATCACCGTGCCCACGGCACCGACCCCGGTCCAGATCGCATAGGCTGTACCCAGCGGCAGTTCCTTCATTGCAAGGCCGAGCAGGCCGAGGCTGATTGCCATGGCGGCGATCGTCAGTGCAGTGGGGAGAGGGCGGCTGAAGCCGTCGGTGTATTTCAGGCCGACAGCCCAGCCGACTTCGAACAGGCCGGCAAAAAAAAGAATGATCCAGGACATCACACACCTCATCGATGGATGGGGTCGTCCCCGGATAACGATCGCTCTAGCGTTGCGGGGTCGTCCCCACATTGGGCGCAAGAGTGCCCAATGCTGACGACTCGGTCAAGATCACCCTTCAGTCCGCCGCTTGACGGGCCTGTAGCTCACGGTCCAGTTTCTCGCTCATGCGCCGCAAGTAAGTCGAGAGCAGGGCCCCGGAAATGTTGTGCCAGACGCTGAACAGCGCGCTGGGTACTGCCGCCAGTGGCGAAAAGTGTGCACTCGCCAACGCTGCACCCAGGCCGGAGTTCTGCATGCCCACTTCCAGCGACAGGGTTTTGCGCTGGGCCAGCGGCAAGCCGAACAAGCGCCCGGTGTAGTACCCCAGCAGATAACCGAAGCTGTTGTGCAGCATCACGATGGCCATGATCAGCAGGCCGGATTCGGCGATCTTCGCCTGACTGGCTGCCACTACCGCCGCGACGATGATCACGATGCTCACTACCGATATCAGCGGCAGCACTTCTACGGCATGACGCACCCTGGCACCCAACAGGCGTTGGGCAACGATACCCAGTGCGATCGGCAACAGGACAATTTGCAGGATCGACCAGAACAGCGCCGAGAACGACACCGGCAACCAGGCCGAGGCCAGCAGCCAGATCAGCGCCGGGGTCAGCAGAGGGGCGAGCAGGGTGGTGATGGCGGAAATCGCCACGGCCAGGGCCAGGTCACCGCGAGCCAGCCAGGTCATGACATTGGACGACGTGCCGCTCGGGCAGCAACCCACCAGGATCACCCCGACGGCGATCTCCGGCGGCAGGCTGAACGCTTGGCAAAGCAGCCACGCCGTGGCGGGCATGATCACGAATTGGGCAATCACCCCCAAGGCTACACGTCCTGGATGACGGGCCACTTCGGCGAAGTCTTCCAGCTTGAGTGCCAGGCCCATGCCGAACATCACCAGGCCCAGCAGCGGCACGATGGCGACTTTCAGGTCGACGAACCACTGCGGTTGCAGGAAGGCCAGGACCGCGAAAATCAGTACCCAGTAAGCGAAGGTGTTGCCGACAAAGCGACTTAATGCAGCCAATGCGCGCATGACCTGATCCTTATTATTAAGAACACCGAATACTAATGTGGGAGCGAGCTCGCTCGCGATAGCGGAGTGTCATTCAACATCATCGTTGAATGTCAGTCAGTCTTCACGAGCAAGCCCGCTCCCACAGCGGGGCGGGGTTTAGATCCCCTGCGGAATCTCTTCCCCACCCAACGCTTCAACCAGCGCCGGCAGGAACTCGCCGAACGTCAACATCATCAGCGTGAAGCTGGCGTCCAGTTGGCCGAGGGCTTCGTCGCCACCGTCCTGTTCTGCCTGGTCCTGCAGCAGGTCTTCGAACTTCAGGCGCTTGACCACCATCTTGTCGTCGAGCACGAAGGACAGCTTGTCCTGCCAGGCCAGCGACAGTTGCGTTACCACCTTGCCGGTGTTCAGGTGCAGCTGGATTTCGTCGCTGGTCAGGTCCTGGCGCTTGCAGCGCACGATGCCGCCGTCTTCGTGAGTGTCGCGCAGTTCGCATTCATCGAGCACGAAGAAATCGTCCGCGGCTTTCTGGGTCTTGACCCAGTCGGTCATGGTGGCGGTCGGAGCCATCTTGACCGTCAGCGGGCGTACCGGCAGGGAGCCGATGACTTCGCGCAGGGTAGACAGCAGGTCTTCGGCGCGTTTCGGGCTGGCCGAGTTCACCAGGATCAGGCCCTGTTTCGGCGCGATGGCGGCGAAGGTGGACGAGCGACGAATGAACGCACGGGGCAGGAACGCCTGGATGATTTCATCCTTGAGTTGGTCCCGTTCCTTTTTATAGACCTTGCGCATTTGCTCGGCTTCGATCTCTTCGACCTTTTCCTTCAGGGCATCGCGCACGACGCTGCCCGGCAAGATGCGTTCTTCCTTGCGCGCGGCGATCAGCAGGAAGTCCTGGCTGACGTGCACCAGTGGTGCATCCTCGCCTTTGCCAAACGGCGCGACGAAACCGTAAGTGGTCAACTCCTGGCTTGCACATGGACGCGCCAGTTTGCTGGCCAGTGCAGTTTCCAACGCCTCGGCATCAAAAGGCAGATCTTGGGTCAGGCGATAGATAAGCAGGTTTTTGAACCACATGGGGTGAGTCTCTCCTTTATACAAAGGGGGGCATTATTCTCTTCGCGGCGCCATAGGCCAACCCTTCGCTAAGCCTTTGGAAGGCCTGAAAAAATTAATTTAAAAAGTGCTTGCCAGCTTAAAGAGTGCTCCGTAGAATGCGCGCCACACCGAAAGCGAAGGGTGATTAGCTCAGCTGGGAGAGCGTCTGCCTTACAAGCAGAATGTCGGCGGTTCGATCCCGTCATCACCCACCATTCGTTCAACGTGTTACGCGCAGCGGTAGTTCAGTCGGTTAGAATACCGGCCTGTCACGCCGGGGGTCGCGGGTTCGAGTCCCGTCCGCTGCGCCATATTCGGTAACCTGGAACACTGAACGCCAGGTCACCACATGAAGCCCGCTAACGCGGGCTTTTTGCTGTTTGAAGTTCCCGTGGTGTGCGTTGCTCATGTTTTTTGATGAATTTGCTAATTAAATCAGCACGTTACAAAAAATTGTGAGAGAATGCGCCCCGCATCGGAAGTGAAGGGTGATTAGCTCAGCTGGGAGAGCGTCTGCCTTACAAGCAGAATGTCGGCGGTTCGATCCCGTCATCACCCACCAAACTTTCAGTGTTACGCGCAGCGGTAGTTCAGTCGGTTAGAATACCGGCCTGTCACGCCGGGGGTCGCGGGTTCGAGTCCCGTCCGCTGCGCCATATTCGGTTATCTGGAATGCTGAACGCCAGGTGGCTACTAGAAACGACGCTTTTCCTTTACCAGGGAAGAGCGTCGTTTTTTTTTGGTTCTTTTTTTGTGTATATCCGTTACCGAAGAAACGGATATACCCCCAAAACCCATCGTCTACTGCTCAGCATTCCGACTATGACGATAATCGCTGACCGCCTCATACACCGCCTTACGCAATCGATTGATCCCACCAATAGGCCGATGCGCCTCAATACCAAACCAGGGATTGAACGACTGATTATCACAAGCCAGATTCAACTTGGGCGTATCAAAATCCTGAGCCGGAACCTTGATCCGCGCCACGGTCTCGAACGGCGCATCACTTTCCTGCCATTCAATACTGGTGTCTTCAATGGGCATGTACTTGCTCGGATCCTGACGCTGAATCTGCAAGACAAAACATGCCGGCACCCGGTCGGTGGATAACTGCTGATTCAACGCGCTACGCAAGAAATTCGGCAGGTCCTGGTTCTGGGGAGGCAGGGTGTAGCTCGGGCAACTGTCCGGGTCCGGCGCGACGCGAAACTTGGCGTTGGCGTCACCGAACTTGTAGGGCGATACCGAAAAATACGTGGTCTGGGTCGGACTGGCCGGTGGCGGTGAGAGGGTCGCCAGGGCGATGAACAGATGACGGATCTGCCAGGTGCGCGGATCCACGCTCGGAAAGAACGCCATCGCCTTCTTCCCATCGGCCTGGGCGGCCACATTCTGACGGTACTCGGCGACATCACTGACAAAGAAGTTCGGATGGTTGAACATCACGAAATCCTGCTCACCCTGTGATTGCCGGTCAGCGAGCAATTGCTTGCCCGGTACGTTCATCAGCTTGATCGCCATTCCCCGTGCATCGCGCAGGCTGTCGAACTGCGGATAGGCGTTGCCGTTGGACAGGCGGATCGTCGCCTGCCAGACCTTCCCCGGCTCGGCGAATACCCCTTGGCGCAACGGTGTCGGCAGGTCGTTCGGCACCTGGACTTCGGCCATGACACAGCCGTGGGCCTTGGCGTGGGCGTCGCGCAGATAGCGCGTGCCCTCGCGGTGCTGGTCGACGATGCGAATAGCAGTCTGGATGATGTCCTGGGTCATGGCGGCTTCACCGGGCGCGACCTGCTCCTTGTCCGGCACCGGTCCCTTGTGTTGCCAGGCAAACCAGGCCGTGGACAGTGCCCAGCCGAGCAGCCCGATGCCCAGCAGCCACAGGAGCGTCTTGCCCAAAAAGGCGCCGAGGCGCAGCCAGAGCGTGATCAACATTGAAACTTCCTTTTACCTGTGGGGTTCATCATTACAGTTGCGACTCCAGTGGCCCGCCCAGCACCTTTAAATATTCCAGCAAGGCCCAGCGTTCCTGCGGTTGCAGCAAGCGGCCAATGACGCCGTTACCTCGCTCGCCCGCGCGGAATTCGTGACCGCTGTTGTGGTTGCCGGTAATGCGGGTATCGAAGAGAAAACCGTTGGTAAAGGCTTCGGTGCGATAGCCCAGGTGGCGCGGGTCGTATTCGAAGTTGCCTTTATAGAACGTGGTCGCGCGCTCGTCCTGGGGTGACAGCAGTTGATAGATCGTCGGCACCGAGCCGTTGTGCAGGAACGGTGGCGTGGCCCAGACGCCGGCCAGCGGCCGGGCCTTGTAGGCGCGCAATTCACGTACGCCGATGGGCAGGCCGAAACCATCCAGGGCCGGGCGCTCGGCGGGGGTGACGCCGGCGTCGCGGTAAGCGCGGTTCTCGACGAATGCCGTGACGTAGGCCAGGCCTTTGGCGACCGAGAGTTGGCTCAGGTCCAGCGGTTCCGTCGGGGTTGGGTGCAGTTGCACTTCCAGCTTCGCCAGCTCGGCCGGATCCCACTGCAGGCTGGTCAGGTCGAAGCGGTGGTCGGCGATGTTATTGGCGGTGCCCGGGTCGGTGCCGATCACCTGCACGGGGAGCATGTGCAATTGCTGGACCGGCCTGTCGGGTCCTTGGACCACCTTGGGTACATGGCAGCCGGCACAGTTTTCGGTGAACAGGGCCCGACCCTTGGCCGCCAGCGGCTTGTCGATTGAGCCCAGCAGCGCTTCAGGCCACTCAGGCGGCTTGAGCAGTTGCAGTGTTTCTTCGATCTTGTTCAAGTCGCGCACACGCACGCTGGAGGGGTATCGCGCATCGCCCTGCAGCGGTTTGCCCTGGGCGTCGAAGAAATTCAGCGTGGCGCCGACCCCCAGCGCCTCACCGACGTTGCGGGCCATCGGTTGCTGGGCCGATCCGTTCCATTGCACCCAGTCGAACGTCCATATGTCCCACAGTTGCGGGTAATCCACCGGTGCGTTGGCCACCCGGTAGTTCTTGGTTGAAATGGCGTCGCCAAAGCTGGCATTGGCGATGCGGCCGAAGGCGTCGGTACGGCCAGGGCCTTCTTCGGTGGGGTAGAGGCCGCGATGGGTGTCGTTCCAGGCCACCCGCAGGAACGTGTCCAGGGAAACCTTGAACGCCTTGCGCAATTCCTCGTGGCGGGCGTCGTAGTCCTTGCCCAATACTTGGCGGGCGAAGCGCTCGAATTTCCAAGGATTGTAGTAGGTAGACGCCAGACTGGCGACCAATGCCTGTCCGAAACTGCCACCGCGTAATGTAGGAACACTGGAAGGCAGCACGTGCTGAGCCGAACCACCATCGATCCGTATCGCCTGGCCCTTGAAGCGCAATTCGCCGGTATGGCACGCCGCGCAGGTGATATCCAGGAATTGGTCGGTGCTGCCCGGGTTCTGGTGCCGCGCAAACCCTACCGGCAAGTTGCCTGGGTTGTCTGGCGAGGCTTTCTGCGCCGGATCGACCAGGAAACCAAAGCGCGCCAGATATTCAGGCGAAGCGAAGCGTTGTTGCGAAAACGGCAATTCGAGGGCGGTGAACCAGTCATAGCGCAGGCCTTTGACCTGGGTGCCCTGTGGCGTGAAGTAATACGTCTTGCGCTCGGCAGCGCTCCATTGATCAAGGTAATGCACCTGTTCGACGGGCGTGTAGAACGGCAAGCGAGGATTGGCAACGTAATAAAGCACCACGGCCACGACGACGATCAGCAGCGCGAGGAGCAGCAAGAGAATGCGAGAGAGAAGGCGCACGGTAACGTCCTTGTTTTTTTGATAAGCCCTTATGCCTCAGTGTTGCGCGACGGGCAAGTGGCCATTACCCCTGGCCTGTGGAGGAGCGGCAATTTGTCCCTATGCGTAACAGATGACAGATGCTTCATTGGTACAGGCTTAAAAAGCGTTTGCGGACCTGAACTTATCGCCACTTTGTGGCTCACATGCCGGTAGCCATTGGTCGTGGCCGCCTGATAAGCTCGCGGCTTTATTCGATTGCCCTTTAGGCGCATGAACAAGGAAATAGCATGAAACAGCATCGGTTGGCGGCGGCGGTGGCCCTGGTTGGCCTGGTACTCGCGGGTTGCGACTCGCAGACCAGCGTAGAGCTGAAGACCCCGGCGCAGAAAGCTTCCTACGGTATTGGCCTGAACATGGGCAAGAGCCTGGCTCAGGAAGGCATGGATGACCTGGACTCCAAAGCGGTCGCCCAGGGCATCGAAGATGCCGTCGGCAAGAAAGAACAGAAGCTGAAAGACGAAGAACTGGTCGAAGCCTTTGCCGCGCTGCAAAAGCGTGCCGAAGAGCGCATGGCCAAGATGAGCGAAGAGTCGGCAGCCGCCGGCAAGAAATTCCTCGAAGAAAACGGCAAGAAAGCCGGTGTCACCACCACCGCTTCGGGCCTGCAGTACGAAGTGGTCAAGAAAGCCGATGGTCCACAACCTAAGCCAACCGACGTAGTGACTGTTCACTACACCGGCAAACTGACCAACGGCACCGTGTTCGACAGTTCCGTTGAACGTGGCAGCCCGATCGACCTGCCGGTCAGCGGCGTGATCCCGGGTTGGGTCGAAGGCCTGCAACTGATGCACGTTGGCGAGAAGTACAAGTTGTACATCCCGAGCGACCTGGCCTACGGCGCCCAGAGCCCGAGCCCGGCCATCCCGGCCAATTCGGTCCTGGTGTTCGACCTGGAACTGCTGGCGATCAAGGATCCGGCAAAAGAAGACGCAGCCAAGTAATCGCGTCTGCTAGAACGACAACGCCTCGCTTATGCGGGGCGTTGTTGCATCTGGGCTGCGGCAATATGGCAAAAAAACCGAACGCGGGATGCAGGGTATAGTCATAGGCAATACAGTCGCTGTGCTAGACGCAGTCAGCCGGTCAAGTCAATGAAATATTGGGTTTTTTTATGTGAGTAAAAAACGCCCGATCTAAGCCGAGCCCTTATGAAACGGGGGCTTCAGCGGTGAAATGCAGCTCTGTTCACAAGGTTATCCACAATTTGTGTGGATAACATTTCAGTGGGAGAAAAAATGAAGGCCCCGTGGAATTTTGCGCGATTTCTGCCCTTGGCAGGCCGCTTGCTGGCCCGCGGTCGATTGCCGACGTTGCTGTTCGCCGTCGCGAGCAAAAGTGCCCGTGAGGGTGGACGGCTGGGCAAGCTCAAGGAGGACCTGCGTCTGTTGCAGGCCTTGTGCCTGGCCTACTGGCGAGGCGAATACCGCGCTGTCAGTGCCAAGTCGATGCTGTCGGTGGTGGCAGGACTCATGTATTTCCTCAGCCCCCTGGATGCGATCCCGGACATCTTGCCAATGTTTGGCATGTTCGATGATATCGCCGTGCTGGCCTGGGTCATGAAAACCCTCGACGTGGAACTCGAGGCTTTCCGCGCCTGGCGTTATCGGCAATCGCCCGAGAAGTTGGCCCGGGTCGAAAGGCTTCCCGATACCCCGGAACAACTCCAACTTCAAGGCCAGAAAGAAACCTGATTCGGTAGCACTTACCCCTGAGAATTCATCGCCCCGCGACCTTAGCCGGTATTAGGATTACACTTCCAAGAAAAAAGGCTGACTCGCTAAGTGTTGTTGTCCTACGGGGTAGACATGGATATTCAAATAATCACACGTGACGGAGAGCCCGAATATGCGGTTTTGCCGTGGGATCAGTACCAGTCGTTGTTGAAGGCAGCAGGCATCGATCAAGCACCGCCGCGCGAAGCGACAGTCCGTCACGCGGCGGCACCGGGCCAGGTTCTCCCTGGCCTGGATCAATTACGCAGTTTGCGCGAAGGGAAGGGCATCGCCATCGAGGCGCTGGCCCGCACGGTAGGTATCAGCCCGTCTTATCTGGCCTTGATCGAGAGCGGCGAGCGTCAGCCCGATGCCGCGATTCGGCGCAGTCTGGCCTGGGAGTTGACGGTGCCGGGTTGGAGGGAAGAATCGTGAGCGTACGCATCAGTCGGCAGCATTGGGATGGGTTGTTGGGTGAGTTGGACCAGGCGCGTCGCCAGCGCCACTTATTGACCTACCGCGCCTTGCTGGAGCGTCTGCAACTGCCCAGCCCGGCCATGCTGACCTTGACCGCGGCCCTTGAACACCTGGCGGCGCTGGACGCCCGGGCGGAACAGCCGTTGCGCAGTTCATTGGTGATCAGCCAGGGCGCCAGTCGGTTGCCGCGCACGGGGTTCTTCGAGTGCGTTGAACGCCTGGGTCGTTTTTCCGGGCCTTCCGATGGCGTGGCCGCCGCTTCCTGGCACGCTTCAGAAGTGGTTCGGGTATTCGAATACGAGTACCCCGAATCGGCGGAGGCCTGAATGCTCTGGCGACTCAAGGCGCGGGCCAGTTACTGGCTGGCGCGTCGGTTGTTTCATTGGTCCTGGTTCGTTCGCCAGCCGCGTGGCTGGGCCTGGCTCGAGGGCCAATTCTCCCGCATGGCGAACCTGGGTGACGTCGGTGCGCAAAGCTTCTATGGGCACATTCTCACGTTTCGCGGCCAAGGGCTGGGTGCCCGTGAAGAAGGGATTCGCCTGCTACGGCTGGCGGCATTGGCCGGTGATGGCAAGTCTGCCTACCAGGTTGGTGTGATCAGCCTGGCAGGCACGGCCAGCAAGGCGCCGGACCCGGTTGACGCGGCACGTTGGTGGGCCTTGGCGGCGAAAGCCGGGCACCCGCTGGCCGAAATCAAGCTCAAATCACTTGAAGTTCGCGATCTCTAGGATTATCCGCAGGCGATTCGTTATGCAGACCAGACGATTTAGCGAATCGCCCTACGCGCTCTATCTCTTTCCCCTGACTTAATTCCCCAGTCCCCCCTGGCAAAGTCTCGCGCTCCCTGAGCGCTGCGAGACGTCTGCCCATGTTCGACCGTTTTTTCCTGCCGGCCCTTGAGCGAGCCCTGTCCTGATGGATCAGGTGAGCCATATCGAGCAGGAACTCGACAGCTTCAAAGACACCCTGTCGATCTACCGCGAGCAGCTCGAGCGCTGGTACGGCAGAGCGGCGGACCGTGCCAGTCATGCGGCGGACCTGCCGTCGCTGATGGGCATGGAGCGGGTGATCCGCTTTGGTGACAGCACCACCGCTGTCAGCACCGGTGACGATGACTTCCTCTCCACGGTCGTCCAGTGCCCCAAGGGCGGGCCGATGACGATCGAGAGCAAGTTCGAGTCGGTGTACGACATCCCGCTGGGCGACATCGTGGTGGATGTGGTGGATGTGGACAGCGGCGAGGTCACGCCGGTCACCCTGGATGCCCAGGGCCTGGGGACCTTCACGGGGGAGGCGGGCAAATCCTATCGGGTTCACGTTCAGGGCGAGGTTTCTCCCCGGCAGATTGAGCATCTGTTTTCTTCATACGACGGCTTGACCCGTGATCTGACGGACTGGTTGCGCGGTGAGTGGCAGGGTTTCAAGCCGCTATGGGCGCAGCAGTCCTTGGCAACGTCGGCGGCGGCGGTGGGCAACGGGTTGCTCGCCGGCAGTTGGGCGGCGATTGAAAGTGTGTGGGACAGCATCAGCTTGATCTCGGACATTCTCAAGGATCCCGGTCAGTTTGCTGATCGGTTGGGCGAAAGCGCCAAGCAGCTGGAGGACCTGGCGAAAAAAACGCCGCTGGTGATGGCCAAGCTGCAACTGCTGGCCAGCGACGAAGCGGCGCTGTGCCTGTTGGTACGCACCGCCAGTCTCTGGCTGGACATGCTGCCGCCCAGTGAGGTTGCCGGCGAAACGGCCGAAGCCTTGTCGAGAATGGCGGTGCAGCTGTTGATCGATCTGTTGATCGGTGTCGTCCTGACCTTCATCGGGGCGGGTGCCGGTATCGCTTATCTGGCGATGCGCCTGGGGAATGTTGGCCTACGCCTGCTCGGTGTCCTGCAGCGTTTCATCCGTGCGATCTTCGCGGTGGTCAACGGCTTCATGAACTACGTGGACCGCTACAAGAGCGTGGCGGCACGCGGCATTGCGGCGGGGATCAAGAAAGGTCGGATGCAACTGCGCTGGGATGCGCAGCGCAACACCACGCTGAAAAAACACGAACATCACGACGACGCCTCCAACCAATCGAAAAACCCCAGCGGCGACAGCGCCGACACCGCGGCCCAGACCCGCACCCACGGCTGCCCGGTGTCGATGGTCACCGGCGAAGAACTGCTGACCCTCGACGACGGCACCCTCGATGGCCGCTTGCCGTTCGTCTTCACCCGTTTGTACCGCACCAGCGCCGCCGACCTGGACATCGGCCTCGGGCGCGGCTGGAGCCATGCCCTGGCCCATCGCCTTTTGATCGAAGGCGAGGCGGTCATCTGGATCGACCAGGAAAACCGCCGCACCACCTTTCCCCGCCCCAGCCTGCAACGTCCGGCGATCCACAACAGCCTGGCCCGCGCGGCGATCTACCTGGGGACCGAGGCGGACGAACTGATCGTCGCTCAACCCGGTGACGGCGCAGCATTCCTGCACTTTCGTGACGGCCATCTGATTGCCCTGAGCGATCGGTATGACAACCGCTTGACCATCCAGCGCAACATCTACGGCGATATCAGCCGCCTGGACAACGGCGCCCGGCGCAGCCTGCGCCTGCGTTACGAGCATCGCCACCTGGTCGCCATCGACTACCAGAGCTTTCACCCTGAACTGCTGCCAGACGAAGCCTGGCGGACCGAACAGACGCTGGTGTCCTACCGCTACGACGGACGTTTCCGACTGATCGAAGCGACCAACGCCGCCGGTGAAAGCGAACGCTACGACTACGACGACCAGCACGTCATCCTCCAGCGACAACTGGCCGGTGGCGCGAGTTTTTATTGGGAATGGCAAGGCGTCGGCCCGGCGGTCCGCTGTGTGCGGCACTGGGCTTCGTTCGCGCAGATGGACAGCCGCTACACCTGGGGAGAGGACGGCAGCGTCACTGTCCAGAATATCGATGGCAGCCAGGAAGTGTACGTCCACGACGAGCGGGCGCGGCTGGTGCGCCAGGTCGAACCCGACGGCGGCGAGCACCTCAAGGCCTACGACGAACAAGGTCGGCTGATCGCCGAGCAGGACCCGCTGGGCGCCGTGACCGAATACCGCTACGACGAGGTCGGACGGTTGGTGGCGTTGATTCCACCGGACGAGGCGCCGACGTCCTACGAATACCGCAACGGTTTCCTGCACACCCGTTCACGCGGCAAGGCCGTGTGGACCTACCGGCGCAATGCCCGCGGCGATGTGATCGTCCTCATTGGCCCGGACGGCCAGCGCACGGAATATGCCTACGCCCCCCACGGACAACTGCTGGCGACGTATGACTCGGACGGTGGCGAACATCGGTTCACCTGGAGTCGCCTGGGCCAACTGACCGAAGAGATCCTGCCCGACGGCAGTCGCCGGTGTTTTTCCTACGATGCCCTGGGGCGTTTACTCAGCCGTGAGGACGAACACGGTGCGCTCACGCACTACCAATGGGACGCTGTCGGCCGGCTGCTGCAAGTCACCTTGCCCAACGGTGCCACCCGGACCTGGCGCTACAACGCCTACGGCAAGGTCACCGCCGAGTGCGATGAGCAGGGGCGGGTCACCCGCTACGAATACGCCGACGACCTGCACCTGGTCAGCCGCCGCCTGAACCCCGACGGCAGCGAACTGAAGTACCGCTACGACTCGGCTCGGCTGTTGCTGACCGAAATCGAAAACGAATCCGGCGAAAAATATCAGCTGGACTACACGCCCAACGGCTTGATCCGACAGCAGGTCGGCTTCGACGGCCAACGCACCGCCTACGCCTACGACCTCAACGGCCACCTGTTGGAAAAAACCGAGCACGGCGAGGACGGTTCGCAACGGGTTACCCAGTACCAGCGTGACGCGGCCGGGCGGCTGCGGGTCAAGACCTTGCCCGACGGCCAGGCCATCGAATACCGCTACGACGAACTGGGCCGATTGGTCCACGTCAACGACGGCAGCGATCATCCGCTGGCCTTCGAGTACGACGCCCAGGACCGGCTGGTCTGCGAACACCAGGGTTGGGGCACCCTGCGTTATCGCTACGACGCCTGCGGGCGCCTCAACCACTTGCGCCTGCCGGACGACAGCCAGCTCGACTACCACCACGCCCCGGGCGGCGCGCTGACCGCCATCGACCTCAACGGCTCGCGCCTGACCGAACACCGGTTCGTCGGCGGTCGCGAACGGCAACGCCAGCAGGGCCGGCTGCTCAGTGACTACGACTATGACGAACAGGGCCGCCTCAAGGCCCAGACCGTGTGGCAGAGCCGACAGCAGCAACTGTTCTGGCGCGATTATGCCTACAGCGCCAAGGGCAATCTTCAGACCCTTTCCGACAACCGAAACCGCCGCAGCTACCAGTACGACCCGCTGGATCGCCTGACCCGCATCGACTTTTCCCACAGCGAACCGCCGGAACACTTCTGCCACGACCCGGCCGGCAACCTGATGATGCAGGACCGCCCCGGCCCGACCACCCTCAAGGGCAACCGCCTGCTGAAGGAGGGCGACCGCCACTACGACTACGACGCCTTCGGCAACCTCACCCGCGAACGCCGCGGCCAGGCCCTGGTCAGCACCTACCGCTACGACAGCCAGCACCGCCTGATCGGCGTCACCACGGCCGATGGCCGCGAAACCTCCTACCGCTACGACGCCTTTGGCCGACGCATCAGCAAGACCGTAGACGGCCTGACCACGGAATTTTTCTGGCAGGGCGACCAGGTCGTCGCCGAAAACAGCCCACGCCACCACCGCAGCTACGTCTACGAACCGGGCACCTTCCGCCCGCTGGCGATGCTCGACGGCGAAGGCCCGGAAAAAGCCACGCCGTTCTACTACCACCTCGACCACCTGGGCACGCCCCAGGAACTGACCAGCTACCGCGGCCAGGTCGTCTGGTCGGCGCGCTACAACGGCTACGGCAAACTCACCGAACTCCAGCACGGCGGCGGCGAACAGCTTGAACAACCCTTGCGTTTCCAGGGCCAATACTTCGACCCCGAAAGCGGCCTGCACTACAACCGCCACCGCTACTACAATCCCGAGACCGGCCGCTATTTGACGCCTGACCCGAGCAAACTGGCGGGAGGGCTCAATGGGTATAGGTACACCCTGAACCCGACGGGGTGGGTGGATCCGTTGGGGTTGGACGATTGTCCGGGAAGCGACGGGTGTAAAAAGCCTGCCGCCGGTAAGCAAGATTCGACGGCTAAGCTTGGAGTGGATGAGGGTGAGCCGGCGCTGCCGATGACGGCAGAGCAGCGGCGGGCGCGGATTGATGAGTTGGCGGAAGCGAATGCCTATCGGCGGTTGGATGAGATGGAGCGATCAATTGAGGGCGCGCATTTCTTACAGAAACATGGTGCTCAAACTACGGCGGATGCTCAGCTAGAACGCGTTATGACAGGCCGAAACCCGGGCACTGGGGAAATCGATGTTTATGGAAGCGGAAGTAATGCAGGCCAACCTGCCATTCCGTCTGCCGCAACTCGTTTTTTTAGTCATCGCGACCAACTCAATGCTATTCATCGTGCTCAGTTGATTTTCAGGCGAGCAGGCATTGTGGCGTCTAAGAAGCCAATTGAAATGGGGCGTGTAATTGGTGAAGGTTATAAGCGAGGAAGTTTAGAGTATGGTCAAAGTACGAAGGCGATTGTCATTCTTGATGGAAGTGGCCGACCTAAAACAGCCTATACAGGATCAGGTGCATGAAAAATACATATGATATGCATGATGTCTGGGGGTTATTGTTTGTTTTCAGTATTGAAAATACTCATGACGTGGCGCGTGAGGAAGTAATAACTTCAAAAAATGTAAATGATGATGAAGAATTGGGTCAACTATTTGATTTGTTGATTCGTCCGGAGTTTTTATTTCATAGCCAAAAAGAGCAAGTTTTATTGATTAATACTCTCAGCTACTTCCTAGAGAATGGTGATAGCTTTGATAGAGTTTTCTTGAATTTGGATACGTATTTTGACGACGTTGTTAATGATCAGCGCCAATTTATGCGGGTCCTACTGGCTTCTTTAATGAGATATCAAGCCGAGAATTGACGTTCGCACGCCCTGCATGGGAATGAATCCCGCAACGTTCTGCGTCACATCCAGAAGCGGAACGCGGAGCGTCCCTTTGGCGACACTCCCACGCAGGAGCGTGGGAATGATCGAAACGGACCCCTACTGCACCACCAAACCGCTTTTCGTGGCGAGGGAACTAGCTCCCGCTGCGCCTGTAGGAGCTGCCGAGCGAAGCGAGGCTGCGATCTTTCCCCAGACAGTTGAATCTCAAGCGAAAGATCAAGATCAAGATCAAAAGATCGCAGGCTTCGCCAGCTCCTACAAAGCCCAGCGGGAGCAGGCGCCCTCGGCACGGGGCTGCGCCACATATTTCACACCGTCAACCCCAACGCCCCCACAGACTCTCGCCCAGCCAAACCCTCCACCAAATACACACTCCCGCCCAAAATATCCTTGGCATGATGCTTGGCCTGGGAAGCCAGTTCTGCCAACTGACTGGCATCCAACTCCTCACAGGCCTCGGCGCGCAGGTGCACCACGCCAATCGACAACGACAACAGCGCGAACTCCTGTCGAACGCCCTGTCGGTTCAACGCGGTAAAACATCCCGCCTCCAAATGTTCGGGGCGGTAGAAGCGGCGGCAGTGGGTCTGGAAGTCGCTGAGTAGTTGGTCCAGGCGTCTGCGCCAGTCTTCCGGGCCGAGGACCAGCAGGAAGTCGTCGCCGCCGATGTGGCCGACGAAGTCGCGGCTGGGGTCGATGCGTTCGTTCAGGCATTGGGCCAGGCACAGCAGGACTTCGTCGCCGCGACCGTAGCCGTAGATGTCGTTAAAGGGTTTGAAACTGTCGATGTCCACGTAGCAGATCACCGATTCTTGCCGTTGTTGCAGCAGGCGCGTGAGGCATTGCTGGATCGGGACGTTGCCCGGCAGCAGGGTCAGGGGGTTGGCGTAGCGGGCCTGTTGGATTTTCAGTTCGGTGATGAGCTTGAGCACGTCGATCACTCGGCCCAGGCCCAGGTAGCCGCCGTTGAGGGTGATGATGAAGTCTTCTTCGATGCGTTGTCGGGCGCGACTGGTGATCAGGCGGCTGACTTGTTGCAGCGACTGGTTCAACTCCACTGCGAGAAAGTCATCGCTCATCAAGCGGCTGATGGGTTTGCGGGCGAACAGGTCGGTGGCGAAGGGCTTGAGCAGGGCGTCCGAGAGTGAATGGCGATGGACGATGCCGCAAGGCTGCCCTTGATCATCCAGCACCGCCAGCGAGTTGAGGTTGGCCTGGCGACGAAACGCTTCCAGTACGTTGGCTGTCGGCGTGTTGTGGGCCACTGCCGGTTGTTCGTTGAGCAGCGCACTGAGGTCGTTGACCTCATCGGTCAAGACCGCCACGCCGCTGTCCTGCTTGGGCATCAGCGCCCGGGCGTCGCGTGACGGTTGTTCCTGAGGCCGGGCCAGCAGATACCCCTGGACCAGGTCGACGCCCATTTCGATCAGCACTGCCAGTTCTTCCGACAGTTCGATTCCCTCGGCGATCACTTGGGCACGGGATGCCCGGGCGATTTTCAGGATCGAGCCCACGAACTCGCGCTTGAGGGCGTCCTGGTGGATGCCGTCGATGAAATGCCGGTCGATCTTCACATAATCGGGCCGCAATTCAGACCACAGCCGCAAGCTCGAATAACCGGCGCCCAGATCGTCTAGGGCAATCGAAAAACCCATCGCACGATAATGATGCAGCGCGGTTTGCAGGAGCTGGAAGTCATCGATGGGGGTTTGTTCGGTCAGTTCGATCACGACCTGGCTGGGCGCAATGCCGTGGTCCTGCAGCAGTTGCAGTGTGCGCCCCGTCTGGTGCGCGGATTCCAGCAGAGACTCGGGCGAGACGTTGAGAAACAGCTTGCCCGGCAATTGTTGCTCATTGAAGCGTTGGCAGGCGCTGCGGCGGCAGGCCAGTTCCAGTTCGCTGAGACGGCCGGCCTGGCGCGCCACGGAAAGCAGCGCGATGGGCGAGTGCAACGGGCTGTTGGAGGGGCCGCGGGTCAAGGCTTCATAACCCACGATGCGCCGTTCGGAAAGGCAGATGATCGGTTGGAACAGGCTGTGCAAACCGCTTTGAGCCAGGATCGAACTCAAGGCACTCAGCTGTTCTGTCGTGGTCATGGCAATCTCTGGCGATAAAAAAAGGACCGGGTGCGCGGCACCCAGTCCTGTATTTCACGACAGACTGATGTCAGTTTGATGACACTCAGACGAGTGTCACCATTAAATGGCCATCATCTTAGTGCTTGGCGATCGCCGTGTTGAGTTTCAGGTAGTCCAGCAGGATCCGCCCGGTCTCGCTCAGGTAGGCATCGTCTTCCGGCTTGGTTTTCTCCGGCTCGGTGATCAGGTCTTCGTCCTCTTTCTTCAGCTCTTTGAGCGGTTCTTCGCCCTTGGCCTTGCGACGCAGGTTTTCCATGGCCAGTTGCTTGGTCTCGATGTCTGCATGCTGCGCGCGACGCTCGGCTTCGTTGAGGGTGACGGTTTTCTCCATCATCAACTTCTGCGCCAGGGCCAGCTTGTCGCGGATGAACACGAATTCCGCGTCCTGGGACGAGCGCGCATCGTGGTCGGACTTGAGTTGGGCCAGGAACGGTTTGAACGGGTCCACGGCCGGTTTGATCGCAGGCCGGATGGTGTCCCATGGCATGGCTTCGGGCAGGGCGCTTTCACCGATTTCCTTGGTGTCGATGATCGACGGGTAATCGATGTCAGGCAGCACGCCCTGGTGCTGGGTGCTCTGGCCGGAAACCCGGTAGAACTTCGCCAGGGTCAGTTTCAGTTCGCCATGGTTGAGCGGCTGGATGGTCTGCACGGTACCTTTGCCGAAGGTCTGGCCGCCGATGATCAGCGCACGGTGGTAGTCCTGCATCGCACCGGCGAAAATCTCCGAGGCCGAAGCCGACAGTCGGTTGACCAGCAAGGCCATCGGCCCCTTGTAGAACGCGCCCGGGTTTTCGTCTTCCAGCACATCCACCCGGCCATCGGCGTTACGCACGAGCACGGTCGGGCCCTTGTCGATGAACAGGCTGGTCAGCTCGGTGGCTTCCTGCAGGGAGCCGCCGCCGTTGTTGCGCAAGTCGATGACCACGCCGTCGACCTTTTCCTTCTGCAGTTCGGTCAGCAGCTTCTTGACGTCACGGGTGGTGCTCTTGTAGTTCGGATCCCCGGCGCGGAAGGCCTTGAAGTCCAGATAGAAGGCCGGGATTTCAATGATGCCGAGCTTGTAGTCCTTGCCGTCCTGCTTGAGGTGGAGGACTGATTTTTTCGCTGCCTGGTCATCCAGCTTCACCGCTTCACGGGTGATGGACACGACTTTGCTGGTCTGGTCGTTCGGCGCATTGCTGGCCGGGATGACTTCCAGGCGCACCACCGAGCCTTTCGGCCCACGGATCAGCTTGACCACTTCGTCCAGGCGCCAGCCGACCACGTCGACCATTTCCTTGTTGCCTTGGGCAACGCCGATGATCTTGTCCGCCGGGCTGACCTGTTTGGTCTTGTCCGCAGGGCCCGCCGGGACCAGGCGCACGATTTTCACCTGGTCGTTGTCGCTCTGCAGCACCGCGCCGATGCCTTCCAGGGACAGGCTCATGTTGATGTCGAAGTTTTCCGCGTTATCCGGCGACAGATAATTGGTGTGCGGGTCGTAGGACATGGCGAAGGTGTTGATGTACGCCTGGAAAATGTCTTCGGCACGGGTCTGGTCCAGGCGAGCCAATTGATTCTTGTAGCGCTTGGTCAGGGTTTCCTGGATCTGTTTGGGATCCTTGCCGGCAATCTTCATGCGCAGCACCTCGTCCTTGACGCGCTTGCGCCACAGGTCATCGAGTTCGGCTGTGCTTTTGAGCCAAGGAGCGTCCTTGCGGTCGACCAGCAAGGTTTCCTTGGTATTGAAGTCGATTTTATCGACGCCTTTGTTCAGTTCGGCAAGGGCGTAGTCCAGGCGCGCCTTCACGCGGTCCAGATAGCGCTTGTAGATGGTGAACCCGGCGTTCAGGTCGCCGCTCTTGAGGAAGTCGTCGAACTGGGTTTTCCACTTGTTGAATTCGGCGATGTCGCTGGCCAGGAAATAACTGCGCGATGGATCGAGCAGCTTCAGGTAGCTGTCATAGATAATGACCGAGCGCGCATCATCGAGCGGTGGCTTGCTGTAGTGATGGCGCTTGAGCAATTCGACCACGTTAAGGCTGGCAATCACCTCGTCACGATCGGGCTGAAGCTTGTCCCAGCTGTTGGCAGCGAACGTATCGTTCGACAGCGGTAACAGGCCGAGGCCAATGACGAGCGCGAGGGCGGTACTGGGGAACAGGTGCTTCATGCTGATTCGACGCAGGGACAATTGATAACGCATATTAGGCCGTCTTTGAAGTCGCCGGTTCCATGTGGCCCGGGCGCATAATGCAAGAAAGCCCGGCGTTGAAGCAGCGGGCCCAGTCGAGACTCACTATGGAGGCACCGTGAAAGCATTGCAAGGCGTTGAAGGCCAAGTGGTATGGGCAGATGAGCCGAATCCGACGTGTGATGTCGGGCAGGTTCGTATTCGTGTGGCAGCCGCCGGCCTGAACCGGGCCGATTTGCTGCAAAAAGCCGGACTTTACCCGCCGCCACCCGGCGCCAGCCAGGTGTTGGGGCTGGAATGTTCCGGGGTGATCAGCGAAGTCGGACCGGGCTCTTCCTGGCAGGTCGGCGACCGCGTTTGTGCGTTGTTGGCCGGTGGTGGGATGGCCGAGGAAGTGGTGGTCGATGGCCGTCATGTGCTGCCCGTGCCGGAAGGCCTGTCGATGGCCGAAGCGGCCGCGCTGCCTGAGGTCTACAGCACCGCATGGCTGAACCTGTTCCAGCTGGCGGCGCTCAAGCCGGGTGAGAAAGTGCTGCTGCACGCTGGCGCCAGCGGTGTCGGTTCGGCCGCGATCCAGCTGTGCAAGGCGTTTGGCAACCCGTGTTGGGTCAGTGTCGGTTCGACCGAGCGGCTGGACTATTGCGAGGCGCTGGGCGCCCAGGGCGGCGTGGTGCGCACCGATGGCCTGGAGGGTCTGAATGACCTCGGTCCCTTCGACGTGATCCTCGATCCGGTGGGCGGCAGCTACGCCAAACTCAACGTGAAACTTTTGTCAGTTGACGGCCGCTGGGTATTGATCGGCCTGATGGGCGGGCGCTCCACCGAGCTTGATCTGGCGCAGGTGCTGGGCAAGCGCATCCAATTGCTTGGCTCGACCTTGCGCAGCCGTGACGAGCAGTTCAAGGCCGACCTGATCAGCCAACTGGGCCAACAGGTGTGGCCGTTGTTTGCGGACAAGCGTTTGAGCCCGCAATTGGCCAAGACCTTTGCGATCAAGGACGCCGAAGCGGCGTTTGCGGAGCTGGCGAGCAACCAGGTGTCCGGCAAGCTCGTGTTGGTGATCGATGAAAGCCTGAGCTGACTTCCGGAGCTGGACGCGGACTTGTGGGAGCAAAGCTTGCTCGCGAAAGCGATGGGTCAGTTTGCATCGATGCTGAATGTACGGCCGCCATCGCGGGCAAGCCTTGCTCCCACAAGGGGCTTCGGGTGCTCATAGAGCCGGTGTTCACCCCAAATCCCTTGTGGGAGTTGAGCCAAGGCCTCCAATCGACGGTGGCTTGCACCTCTCACCAGCGCCCACGGGCAAGCTGACCTTCGGTCGGCAGCCCGTATCCGATGCGCGCGCCCTGCTAGCGTTAATTAATGGGGGATGGGGTTACCGCAGCTTTCAACTCACCCGCCAGGTGAAGAGGTTGATCATGGCCATCGCCGAATGGCGCATGCAGGGCGTCGAATTCATTGCCTGCAACTGTAATTGGGGCTGCCCCTGTCAATTCAATGCGCCACCGACCCATGGTCACTGCCAGGCGGTGGCGTCGATGCGAGTGGAACACGGGTATTTCAATCAGGTAGCGCTGGACGGCTTGTGCTGGGCCGCCACCTTCGCTTGGCCGGGCGCCATCCATGAGGGCAACGGCAGTTGTCAGGTGTTCATCGATGAGCGCGCCGACGAGGCGCAACGCCAGGCCCTGCTGACCATCCTTTCTGGCCTGGAGAGCGACCCTGGGGCCAACGTGTTTCAGGTGTTCAGTAGCACCATGAGTGAAGCGTTCGAACCGCTGTTCGTGCCCATCACCCTCTCCATCGATGTCGATCAGCGCTTGGCGCACCTGGACATTCCAGGGGTGTTGCAGGCCAGCGGCGAGCCGATCCGCAGCCCGATCGACGGCTCCCCTCATCGAGTCCGCCTGGCCCTGCCCAACGGTTTCGAGTTCCTTGAGGCCGAAGTGGCCAGCGGCAGCTACCAGACGCATTCAGCCCTCAAACTACAATCCCAGGGCAGTCATAGCCACCTCGCCCACGTGCACTTCACCGGCCATGGCATAGAGCCGTAAAGATGGCACAACCTCAGGCGGTGATGCGGAGCAAGCGATTGACAGGCGAGCAACTGCTGCTCCTGCTCTGCCTGCTCGCGCTGACCGCGTTGGCCTGGCTGATGCTCCTGCAGATGGGCCGCGACATGAGTGCGCCGGGCGGCATGGCTGATACGGCAATGGGCGGCATGCTCATGCCCTGGAGCCTGGCCGATGCGCTGCTGATGTTCGCCATGTGGGTGGTGATGATGATCGGCATGATGCTGCCCAGCACCCTGCCCATGCTGCTGATCTACCAGCAGATGCTGCGCAAGCGCATGCCGGCACCGCAGCGACACTTGGCACTGTTGCTGTTCTGCAGCGCCTACGTTCTGGTCTGGGCCGGTTTCGCCCTGGGCGCCACGGCGTTGCAATGGGCGCTCGAGCAACTCGCCCTGCTCAGTCCGGGGATGCGCAGCACCAGTACCGCGCTGGGCGCCGGCCTGCTGTTGGTCGCCGGCGTCTATCAGTGGCTGCCAGGCAAGGCGGTCTGCCTTGAGCATTGTCGCGGGCCGCTGCATTTCCTGCTCAGTTACTGGCGTCCCAACGTGCTCGGCGGCTGGCGCATGGGCCTGGCCCATGGCGCTTACTGCCTGGGCTGCTGCTGGGCCCTGATGGGCCTGCTGTTCGTGGTCGGCGTAATGAACCTGCTCTGGGTGGCAGTGATCGGTGCCTTCATCTTGCTGGAGAAAAACCTGCCGCAGGGACTCTGGCTCAGTCGTCTCTGCGGCTTGTTGTTGCTCGGCTGGAGCCTGTGGCTGCTGCTGGGCTGAACCTGTGGGAGCAAGCTCGCTCCCACTAGGGGGCTTATTTCCAGGTATGGATTGGCCACCCGGCCAGCTCGGCATGGGCCTTCAACACTGGGTCCGGATTCACCACATGGGGGAAATCCACCCGCAGCAACAGCGGCAGGTCATTGCGCGAATCGGAATAGAAACTTGCGCCTTCCAGGTTCTCTTCCTCGGCATCCAGCCAGTCCAGCAGGCGGGTGATCTTGCCTTCGCGGTAGGTCAGGGTGCCCACGGTCTGGCCGCTGTACACCCCATGGCTCACTTCAAGTTCGATCGCCAGGATCTCGTCGATGCCCAGGCGTTCGGCAATCGGCTTGACCAGGTGCGTGCCCGAGGCCGAGATCACCAGGATCCGGTCACCGGCCTTGCGGTGTTCGGCGATGGCCTTGGTGGCGTCGCTGAAGATGATCGGTTCGATGAAGTCTTCCACCCAGGGCGCCACCAGGTGTTCGATTTCTTCCGGTGTGCGGCCGATCATCGGTTCCAGGCTGAAGTCCATGTACTCTTCCATGCTCAGCTTGCCGTGGCTGTAGGCGTCCATCAGTGCGTTGTTGCGCTGCATGAACGACTCGGGGTCGACCCAGCCCAGGCGTCCCATCTGTTCGCTCCAGAGGGTGGCGCAGTCGCCGTGGATAAGGGTTTCGTCCAGATCAAAAATTGCCAGGGCCATCAGCGCGTTTTCCTTTTCAAGATCAGCTTCAAAATCAATAAAGCCATCAGGCTACCTCACACAGCGCCGACGGATCGATGGAAAGTGACAGCCGTGCGCCATCGGGGTGCAGGTCGGCGGCCGAGCGATTGAGTACATCCACCACCAATTCCACGCCACGGGCCTCGACCCGATAGCGAATCACGTTGCCCAACAGGCTGTGGCTGCGGATCAGCGCATCGGCCTCGCCGTTGCGGCTCAGCTCGATGGCTTCCGGACGGATGGCGATACGGCCGCTCACCGGCCGTTGCAGCAGTTTGGTCGCGCTGTCGGCGTCCAGCAGGTTGTAGTTGCCGATGAAACCGGCGGCAAAGACGTCGACTGGCGCGGTGTAAAGGGTTTCGGCATCGCCGCTTTGTACGATCTTTCCTTGGTTCATCAGGAAAATCCGGTCAGACATGGTCAGGGCTTCTTCCTGGTCGTGTGTGACGAAGATCGTGGTCAGGCCCAACTCGCGCTGGATCTGTCGGATCTGTTCGCGCAAGTGCTTGCGAATCCGCGCATCCAGGGCCGACAGCGGCTCGTCCAGCAGCAACAGGCGCGGCCGGGTCACCAGGGAGCGGGCCAGGGCGACGCGCTGGCATTGGCCGCCGGACAGTTGATGGGGATAGCGACCGGCAAAATCATGCAGCTCCACCAGGCGCAGGATCTCCAGCACGCGCTTGTGGCTGTCTGCGGCATCGACCTTTTGCATACGCAGGCCGAAGGCGACGTTCTGTTCCACGGTCATGTTGGGGAACAAGGCGTAGCTCTGGAACACCATGCCGATGCCGCGTTTCTGCGGGCTCAACGGAACGATGTCTTGCCCGTCCAGGATGATTTGGCCGGCATCCACCGCGGTCAGGCCAGCAATGCAGCGCAACAGCGTGGACTTGCCACAACCGGAAGGGCCAAGGAGGGTGACGAATTCGCCCTTGCGGATCTCGCAGTTGATGTCGCTGAACACCGGTGTGCCGGCGTAGCTTTTTTGCAGGTGTTGGACGCTGACGTAGCTCATTGGCTTTTGTCCTTGCTCAAGATGTTGGCCGCCCAGGTCAGGACCAGTACGAAGAAGAAGTAGGAAATCACCAAGGCACTGGTGAAGTGGCCGCTGCTGTTGCGCATGTTATTCAGGTACACCTGCAGGGTTTCATAGCGGGTGCCGACGAGGATGTTGGCAAACACGAATTCGCCGAACAGGAACGAGAACGACAGTAGCAACGCCACCATCAAGCCCTTGCGCAGATTTGGCAGCACCACCAGCAACGCGGCCTGGAAGGTGCTGGCGCCGAGCAGTTGGGCGGCGTCCATCAAGTCGCGCAGATTGATCGCTTGCAGGTTGTTGGTGATCGCCCGGTACATGAACGGCAGGGCGACGGTGAAGTAGCAGCCGATCAGGATCCACGGCGTGCCGACCATCGCCAACGGCCCGGAGCCGTAGAGTTGCAACAGCCCCACCGATGACACCACCGGCGGTACCGCGAAGGGCAGCAGAATGAGGATGTTCATCAGCGCGTCGAGTCTGGGGAAGTGGTAATGCACCACGAACAGCAATGGCAGGATCAACACCACCGAGAGCACCAGCGCACCGACGCAGACCAGCAGCGATTGACCGAAGGCGTGGAGAAAACGTGGATCGCTCCACAACTGCACATACCATTTGAACGTGAAGCCGCTGGGCAGCACGGTGGCCGACCAACTGCTGGCGATGGAGTAGACGAGCGTGCCGGCCAGGGGCAGCAGCAGGATGGCGAACAGCAAGTACACCACCGCCCGATGATAGAGCCCGACGGAGCCCGGTTCAGCGCGAGACATGGTAGCTCCTCTTGAGCAGCAACTGGTGGACGATGGTCACCACGGTCATCAACGCCACCAATATCACGGCCAGGGCACTGGCCATGTTCGGGTCGAGGGAAATGTCACCAGAGACCATGGCAGCGATGCGGATCGGCAGCACGTTGAAGTTGCCGGTGGTCAGGGCATAGACGGTGGCGTAGGCGCCGAGGGCGTTGGCCAGCAGGATCACGAAGGTGCCCAGCAGCGCCGGGGTCAGCACCGGCAAGCCGATGTGTCGCCAGAACTGCCAGCCGTTGGCGCCCAGCAGCTCGGCGGATTCGCGCCAGTCTTCGCGCAAGGCGTCGAAGGCCGGATAGAGCAGCAGCACGCCCAGGGGGATCTGGAAGTAGGTGTAGAGAATGATCAGCCCGGTTTTGGAGTACAGGTTGAAATCTTCGATGATCCCAGCCTGTTTGAGCATGATCGTGATGCTGCCGTTGAACCCGAGCAAAATGATGAAGGCGAAGGCCAGGGGCACGCCGGCGAAGTTGCTGGTCATGTTGGCGAAGGCGTTGACGAAGTTGCGCAGCCGCGAATCCACGCGGCGCAGGGAGTAGCTGCCGAGCACAGCGATGACGATGCCGAACACACTGGACCAGAAGCTGATTTCCAGGCTGTGCTGGATCGCTTGCAGGTAGAACTTGGAACTGAAGATCTTGCTGAAGTTGGCCAGGCCCCAGCCGAACTCTTGCGATTCCAGGCTATTGACCAGCACCCAGAACAGCGGGGCGATCTGGAACACGATGAAGAAAATCGCGAAGGGCACCAGGCACAACGCTGCCAGCCATTTGCCGCGCGTCATGGCGTTCACTTGAGTATCTCCTGGCAATAGGGTTTGTCGTGGTCGACGCCGAGCAATTGGCAAATGGTGCCGCACAGTTCGGTCTGCCGGGGCGTGGCCGCGGGATCGAGACTGAAGCCGCTGCCCAGGACAAACAGCGGCACTTCCCGTTCTTCGGCCAGCAGGCCGTTATGGGAGCGGTCGTTGTTCATGCCGTGATCGGACGTCACCAGCACCTGGTAACCGGCATCGAGCCAGCCTTGCAGGTAGACCGCCAGGTTGATGTCGGCCGAGCGGGCGCTGTTGCGGTATTGCGCAGTGTCGAGGCCATGCTTGTGGCCGGCATCGTCGATGTTCATCGGATGCACCAGCAAAAAGTTCGGCATGTAGCGCAGGCGCAGGTGTTCGGCGTCGGCGAACAGATGGGAATCGGGGTAGTGGTCATTCCAATAGAAATGCCCATATTGAATCGGCAAGTCGGGGTTGTCGGTATGACGATCACGACCGGCCACGAAGGGCGAAACGTTGTAGAGCTCGCTGACCCAGTGATACGCCGCGGCCGCCGTACTCAAGCCGGCCTGGGTGGCGTAGTGGAAAATGCTGCGCTGGTTCGACAGGCGCGAGACGTTGTTGTGCACGATCCCGCTGTCGATGGGCACGACGCCGGTGAGGATGCATTCATAGAGCGGGCGGGACAGGGCGGGCAACTCACATTCCAGTTTGTAGAGGGCCGCGCGTCCTGCGCCGACGTAAGCCTGCAAATGCCCCATGGCATGCCGGGCGACCTCATGGTTGAGACCGTCGAGCACCACCAGGATGACGTTGTGCTTCATGGGTACCGGGACTCCGGACAGATACCAGGAAACTCGGATCCAGCAAGCTCCACTGTGAGAGCAGGCCTGTGGGAGCAAAGCTTGCTCGCGATGAAGGCGACACGGTTCAACTGCAAGACCGTGTCATCGTTTATCGCGAGCAAGCCTTGCTCCCACAGGGCCTGTTCCCACAATTGCATTGCCTGTGGATAGCCGAGCGGGAGCTATTGCCTCACTCCATATTGATGATCACTTCTTCCTGCCACTTCTGCGGCAGTGTCTTGGAGGTTTTTTCCCAAGCATCCGCGTCCTTGATCGGGGTCACGCCTTTGTACTGCTCGTTGGGCAGCAGCTTGGCCTTGACCTCTTCCGGCAGGGTCAGGTGCTCGGCGCGGATCGGACGGGCGTTGCCCTTGGCCAGGTTGATCTGGCCAGCGTCGCTGAAGATGTACTCACGGGCCAGCTTGGCGGCGTTCGGGTGCTTGGCGTATTTGTTGATGATGGTGGTGTAGCCGGAGATGACCGAGCCGTCGGACGGAATCAGTACGACGTAGTCATCCGGGTTGGCCATCTTGGCCTTGTAGCTCAGGCCGTTGAAATCCCAGACCACGCCGACTTCGACTTCACCTTTTTCCATCGTGGCGATGGTTGGGTTGGCCATGGACAGGCGTCCTTGCTTGGCTATGTCGGCGAACATCAACAGCGCCGGCTGAACGTTCTTCTCGTCGCCGCCGTTGGCCAGGGCCGCGGCCAGCACGCCGTTGGCGGCTTGGGCGGCGGTGCTCACGTCACCGATGGATACCTTGTATTTGCCGGTCTTCAGGTCTGCCCACTTGGTCGGCACTTCGGAACCGTGCAGCAACTTCTTGTTGACGATGAACGCGATGGTGCCGGTGTAGGCCAAGGCCCAGTTGCCATCTTTGTCCTTGGCCCAGGCAGGTACTTGTTCCCAGGTGCTTGGCTTGTAGGGTTGGACCACGCCCTGCTTGACCGCGATCGGGCCGAACGCTGCACCGACGTCGCCGATGTCGGCGCTGGCGTTGTCTTTCTCGGCGGCGAACTTGGCGATTTCCTGGGCCGAGCTCATGTCAGTGTCGATGTGTTTCAGGCCGTAGACCTTGGCCAGGTCGTCCCAGGTGCCTTTCCAGTTTGCCCAGTCATCGGGCATGCCGACGCTGTTCACGGCACCTTCCGCTTTCGCAGCGGCTTCCAACGTTTTCAGATCGGTGTCAGCGGCCATGGCGGCGGTGCACATGGCAATGGTCGAGCCTAACAGTGATGCCAGGAAAAGCTGTTTCATCCGAAGCTCCTATGGGCGTTTTCAACGCTGCGTTTGCGGTTGTGTTGGTCTAGGTCAGCAATACCTGAGCCAATGTAGGCGAGCCCTGTGACATTTTGATGTCGGTGTTGGAGGGTCCAGGAAACGCCCGGCTCATGGAGGTTGGTTGCGAATTAAGCGTAGACCATGGTTAAACAACTGATCTGCAAGGACTTGGCCGTTAATTTGCACGCTTGCAAAACGACCGTTCGGCGGCTCTGTCATCTGCCAGTCATGTGCAGTGCCTAGGCTTGCTGGACGAAGAAGCGGATCGATGAACAGTCGATCTTGCCCCGAAACAGTGCTGGTCTAGTCCAGATAGGTAACGTTGATGCGCATCGATGCAACCAAAGCGGTGACAGCCATCGGACAGGTCCTGCAAGAGCAGCTCGACCACGGGTTGCTGGCGCCCGGCAGCAAGTTGCCGGCCGAGCGCAAGCTCAGTGAATTGTTCGGGACCACGCGCATTACCGTGCGTGAGGCGTTGTTGCAGCTCGAAGCCCAGGGGCAGATTTATCGGGAGGAGCGCCGGGGCTGGTTCGTCTCGCCACCCCGCCTGGCCTACAACCTGATGCAGCGCAGCCATTTCCACGCCATGGTCGCGGCCCAGGGGCGTGTGCCTTCTACCCAAGTGATCTCGGCGCGCCTGCAACCCGCCTCGGCGGCGGTGTGTGCCTGGTTGCAGTTGCCGGCGCTGTCCAGCGTGATCCAGATCTGCCGCGTGCGACGTATCGACGAGCGGCTGGTGCTGTACGTCGAGCACTACCTGAACCCGCAATATTTTCCGGACATCTTGGGGTTCGACCTCAACCAGTCCATCACCGAGCTGTACGCCCGCCATTACGACCTGCATTACGGTCGGGTGAAGTTCGAAATCGTGCCCACCTCTCTACAGCCGGAAGCGGCGGCGGCGTTGAAGGTTTCGGTGGGTAGTCCGGGGCTGCGGATTGCCCGGGTCAACTATGACCAGCATCAGCGGCTGATCGATTGCGACCTGGAGTTCTGGCGACACGATGCGATTCATGTCGGGGTAGACGTGCCGGAGCAACCGCCTGCCGCCTGAGGTGGTGTCAGGCCGACTCGTTGAGCTTGGCCAGGATGCGGAACAACACCGTGACGAGGATCAGCAACATGCCGATCCACATGGCAAAGACCCCGACGTTCTTGTCACGGAAGTTGAAACCGATGGCCAGCAGGATCATGCCGGCAATGATGGGCACCAGCATGGCGTTGAACGAAGACATCGAGATCATGGCGACAGCCTTGTCGGGGAAGGATAAGGTCAGTCTAGTCGGGGTTTGGCTGGGGTGGGATGACGTATGTCATGGCCTCCTCGAATCTTTAGGCAGACATCATTGTGGCGAGGGAGCTTGCTCCCGCAGAGGTCTGTAGGAGCTGGCGAAGCCTGCGATCTTTTGATCTTTCGCTTGGGGCTCAAGTGTTTGGGGAAAGATCGCAGCCTCGCTTCGCTCGACAGCTCCTACACATCTCTTGCAGCCCAGTGTGGCTATGGCAACTCGCGAGAGGCGTAGAACGCGCTCAGCACCTTCACCAAATGCGCCAGGTCATGGCTGCCACACAGTTCGCGGATCGAATGCATGGCGAAGGTCGGCAGGCCGATGTCCACGGTGCGTACGCCCAACTGACTGGCGGTGATCGGGCCGATGGTCGAGCCGCAGCCCATGTCGCTGCGCACCACGAAGCTTTGCACCGGCACTTCTTCAGCCATGCACAGGTGACGGAAGAACCCGGCGGTTTCGCTGTTGGTGGCGTAGCGCTGGTTGCTGTTGACCTTGATCACCGGTCCGGCGTTGAGCTTGGGGCCATGGTTGGCGTCGTGCTTGTCGGCATAGTTGGGGTGCACGCCGTGAGCATTGTCGGCCGAAACCAGCAAGGACTTCTGAATGGTGCGCACGAACTCTTCACCTTCAGGCAGCAGGCGCCTCAGGGTCTGTTCCAGCATCGGACCGTCGGCGCCACAGGCCGAGCACGAACCGACCTCCTCGTGATCGTTGCACACCAGTACGCAGGTTTCTTCGGTGTCAGCGTTCAGCAAAGCCTGCAGGCCGGCGTAGCACGACAGCAGGTTGTCCAGGCGCGCGCCAGCAATGAAATCGCCGTGCAGGCCAATGACCGCGGCGCTTTGGGTGTCGTAGAAACTCAACTCGTAATCGAGCACCACGTCGGCATTCAGGCCATGTTCGCGGGCCAGTTGATCGGTGAGCACGGCACGGAAATCGACACGCTCGTCCCCGGCGAACTGGGCGAGGATCGGCGGCAATTCATTCTGCGGGTTGATGGCCCAGCCCTGGTTGGCTTCGCGATTGAGGTGGATGGCCAGGTTCGGAATCGTGGCGATCGGCGCCTTGAAATCGATCAGTTGGCTTTCGACCTTGCCGTCGCGGCGCAAGGTCACCCGCCCGGCCAAGGACAGGTCGCGGTCGAACCACGGCGCCAGCAGCGCGCCGCCGTAGACTTCCACGCCCAGTTGCCAGAACCCGTGGCGTTGCAGTTCCGGCTGCGGCTTGACCCGCAGGCAGGGGCTGTCGGTGTGGGCGCCGACCAGGCGGATGCCATCGTGCAACGGTGAGTTGCGGCCGAGCTTGAAGGCGATGATCGAGGAGTCGTTGCGCGTGACGTAATAGCGACCGTTGGCCTCGGTGGACCAGGTCTCGCGTTCGTCAAGACGCTGATAGCCTGCCGCCTCCAGGCGCTTGGCAAGGCTGGCGGTGGCATGGAACGGGGTAGGGGAGGCCTTGAGGAAGTCGATCAGGCCCTGGTTCAACTCTGCGCGCATAAGTAACTCCAGACAGCAATGGGCGGCAGTTTACCGTATTGGTGGTCGATGGGGAGGAGAGAGCGCAGCTATAGGGGCGTCTGGTTGTTGAACCTGTGGTGAGGGAGCTTGCTCCCGCTGGGCTCTGTAGGAGATGGCGAAGGCTCGGGCCGCGTTCGGACGATCTTTTGATCTTTTGATTTTTCGCTTGAGATTCAAGTGTCTTTGGAAAGATCGCAGCCTCGTTGCACTCGACAGCTCCTACACAGCTCCTACAACAAAATGACGGTGGCATTTCTTAGAACGGTGCTGGGCACTCGAAGCGCAGGCGCTCGCCGCTTTGCGGATGGGTGAAGCTCAGCATGCTGGCGTGCAGGCACAGGCGTGGCCAGGCGGCGAGGGCCTGCGGGTGGGCGTAGAGCCCGTCGCCCAGCAGCGGGTGACCGATGGACAGCATGTGCACGCGCAATTGGTGCGAGCGGCCGGTGATCGGCGTGAGTTCGACCCGGCACCAATCGCCGCAACGTTCCAGCACGCGCCAGAAGGTCAGGGCGTGTTTGCCGTGTTCATGGTCCACCACATGCCGAGGTTTGGTCGGCGGGTCGTAGCGCAAGGGCAGGTCGATGCTGCCGCTGTCCAGTGCCGGTTGGCCCCAGCACAGCGCGGTGTAGGCTTTTTCGGTTTCGCGATCATGAAATTGCCGGGACAGTTCGCGATGGGTGTCCGGGTCGCGGGCCAACAGGATGATGCCGGAAGTTTCCCAGTCCAGTCGGTGCACGATTCGGGCTTCCGGATAGCCGTTTTCCTGCAGGCGGGTGATCAGGCAGTCTTTGTTGTCGTCGGCCCGGCCGGGCACGGAAAGCAACAGGGTCGGCTTGTCGACCACCAGGACGGCGGCGTCCTGATGAATGATGCGGATGTTGGACAGGGGCATTGAAAACAGTCTCGTTACAAACGCCAACGGCGGCTCGGGCCCGTCGTCCTATATGTAGGAGCTGGCGAAGCCTGCGATCTTTTCCGAGCTTCCTTGAGTTTCAAGTGAAAGATCAAAAGATCGCAGGCTTCGCCAGCTCCTACACAAGGGCGCTAAGCCCGAGCCGCCGTGGCTCCCGCAGGATCTATCAGCGATCCGGCAGGGTGATGTTGAGTTCCAGGATCGAGCAACTGCCCTGGCTTTCCAGCGCCACGTGCACGTCATCGCTACCGATGTTGACGTATTTGCGGATCACTTCCACCAGTTCCTTCTGCAAGGCTGGCAGGTAGTCAGGGGTGCTGCGTTGGCCGCGTTCGTGCGCCACGATGATCTGTAGACGCTCTTTCGCGACCGAGGCGGTACTGGGCTTTTTGTTGGCACGAAAGAAGTCAAAAAGGTTCATTACCTACCTCCAAACAGGCGCTCGAAGAAACCCTTCTTCGTTACATCGAGGAATCGATGCGCTACGGTTTTGCCCAGCAGACGATCGACGGCATCGCTGTATGCCTGGCCGGCGTCGCTCTGGTCGTCGAGAATCACCGGCACGCCGGAGTTGGAGGCCTTGAGTACCGCTTGAGATTCCGGAATGACACCCAGCAGGGTGACGGCGAGGATCTCCTTGACATCTTCGACGCCCAGCATTTCGCCATCGCTGACCCGTTGCGGGTTGTAGCGGGTCAGCAGCAGGTGTTCCTTGATCGGTTCTTCGCCCTTCTCGGCGCGACGGGATTTGCTCGCCAGCAGCCCCAGCATGCGGTCGGAGTCTCGGACCGACGACACTTCCGGGTTGGTCACGACAATCGCTTCGTCCGCGAAGTACATGGCCAGGTGGGCACCTTTCTCGATACCGGCCGGGGAGTCGCAGACCACGAACTCGAAGTCTTCCTTGAGTTGCATCAGGACTTTTTCCACGCCTTCCTGGGTCAGCGCGTCTTTGTCGCGGGTCTGACTGGCGGCCAGCACGTAGAGATTCTCAAGGCGCTTGTCCTTGATCAGGGCTTGTTGCAGGTTTGCTTCGCCGTTGACCACATTGACGAAGTCGTAGACCACGCGACGCTCGCAACCCATGATCAGGTCCAGGTTACGCAGGCCGACGTCGAAGTCGACGATGACTGTCTTGTGGCCGCGCAGAGCGAGGCCGGTACCGATAGCGGCGCTGGTGGTGGTCTTACCCACACCACCCTTGCCGGATGTAACCACGAGAATCTTGGCCAAGGTGTTTCACCCCTAAGGAAAAAGGACTTTTTCAGCCCCTGAAAAACATCTCTGGAAAACCGCTGCAATTGGACAGGCTTGGCTGGAATCGGATGTCGGGCGGGGTCTACCTCCGGTAAACACTGCCTGATCCTTTTTCCTACGTCGTTTAAGCCGTTTTCGCTCGTTTTAGAGATGCTTGGAAAATGCGGCAGTATCCGTTAAAGCCGAATGATGTTCAACACGTCGCCCGACAGGCTGATCTGAACGCCGGCCCCCCACAACGGATCGCGGCGCAAATCCTCGGAGACCTTGTACTGCCCGGCGATGGAGACCAGTTCAGCGCTCAATTGCTGACAGAAGATCCTGGCTTTCGTATCCCCCTTGACGCCGGCCAGCGCGCGACCGCGCATCGGGCCGTATACATGGATGTTGCCATCGGCCAGAAGTTCCGCCCCCGGGCTGACCGAGGACACCACGACCAGATCGCCACCCTGGGCATAAATCTGCTGGCCGCCGCGTACTGGCGAGGTAATCACGCGCGTGGGCTTGATGGTGGGCTCTGGTGGCTTTTCCGGGGCTTTCCTGGCTTGGACCGGGCTCAGTTCCAGCACGCGCTCCCGGGCGCCGGACGGCGGCAGCACCGGGATGTCCACGGCGATGGCGGCGGCGATGTCTTCGATGCGGCTGGCGCGGATCGCCAGGGTGCGCAGGCCGTGCTGGCGGCAAACGCGCATCAGGCCCGGCAGGTCCACTGCGCCTTCGCCGGCCGGCAGCTTGTCCAGGGCCAGCACCAGCGGGGCATTGCTGAAGAAATTCGGTGCCTGGGCGACTTTGGCCGCCAACTGCCGGTCAAGGCCTTCCAGGTCGTTGCGGGCCAGCTCCAGCACCGTAATGGCGAGCATGCTGCCCTTCAGCTGGAACACGGGATCTTGGTCTAGCGGTTCGGTTTGGCTCATGGTCGGCGTACAACGGCTTGTCACTAAAAGTGCCGAGACTTATAACGAGATCGTCCGCCAGCCGCAACCCGGGTCGAACAATGTAGAATGCGCGGCCCATGTCTTAATGGAAGCTGTAATGGATCGCCCGCGTTTTCGAGCTGCATTCTTTCATCCGCGTTTCTGGCTGCTGTGGTGCGGCCTGGGGCTGTTGTGGCTGATCGTCCAGTTGCCTTATCCGTTATTGCTGCGGGTCGGTCGTGCATTGGGCGCGCTGATGTACCGGGTGGCCGGCGACAGACGGCGCATCGCCCGTCGTAACCTGGAACTGTGTTTCCCGCAAAAGTCCGCTGCCGAGCGCAAGCGTCTGCTCAAGGAAAACTTTGCCTCCACCGGCATCGCCTTTTTCGAAATGGCCATGAGTTGGTGGTGGTCGCGCTCGCGCCTGGCGAAACTGGCCCATGTCGAAGGGCTGGAGCATCTCAAGCAGGCCCAGCGCGAGGGCAAGGGCGTGATCCTGATGGCGTTGCATTTCACCACGCTGGAAATCGGCGCGGCGTTGCTCGGCCAGCAGCACACCATCGATGGCATGTACCGCGAGCACAAGAACCCGCTGTTCGACTATATCCAGCGCCGGGGCCGCGAGCGGCACAACCTCGACTCCCTGGCGGTGGAGCGTGACGACGTGCGCGGCATGCTCAAGCTGCTGCGGGCCGGGCGGGCGATCTGGTATGCGCCGGACCAGGATTACGGCGCCAAGCAGAGCGTGTTCGTCCCGCTGTTCGGCATCCAGGCGGCGACGGTCACCGCCACCAGCAAGTTCGCCCGCCTGGGCAAGGCGCTGGTGGTGCCATTCATTCAGGAGCGCCTGGCCGACGGCAGCGGTTATCGCCTGGTGATCCAGGCCCCGCTGACGGATTTCCCGGGCGAGACCGAGGAGGCCGATTGCATCCGCATCAACCAGTGGGTCGAGCAGTCGGTGAGCGATTGTCCCGAGCAATACCTCTGGGCCCATCGGCGCTTCAAGAGCCGTCCGCCGGGCGAGCCCAAGCTGTACGACAAACGCGGTTGAGCCAACATCCGCCACTTTCAACAGCACCTCGAGCACGGAGCATTGCGATGACCCCAGCTGAACCGGTTACAGGTTTGATTCTTTCCGGCGGCGGGGCTCGAGCGGCGTATCAGGTGGGCGTACTGGCGGCCATCGCCGAATTGTTGCCGGAAGGGGCGCGAAACCCGTTTCCGGTGATTGTCGGTACGTCGGCCGGGGCGATCAACGCGGTTAGCCTGGCAAGTGGGGCGATGGACTTCAAGAGCGCCATCGAGCGGCTGACGGCGTTCTGGCAAGCGGTGCGCAGCCACCAGGTCATGCGCAGCGACTGGCTGGGCGTCATTGCCCAGGCCAGGCGTTTCATCATTCATAGCCTGCTGGGCCTGGGGGCCAAGCTGCCGGTGGCGTTGATCGACAGTTCGCCGTTGCGCCAACTGCTCCAGAGCCAATTCCACGCCTCGGGCATCGAACAGGCCATCGCCGAGCAGCAATTGCGGGCGGTGGCGGTGACGGCGTTCGGTTATGAGTCCGGCCAGGCCGTTACGTTCTACCAGGGGCGCGGGACCATTGGTGCCTGGCTGCGACATCGACGCATTGGCGTGCCGACGCAGTTGTCGGTGGAGCACCTGCTGGCCAGTTCGTCGATTCCCTTGTTGTTCGCGCCGGTCAGGATCGGCCCGCAATACTTCGGTGACGGCGCGGTGCGTCAATCGGCGCCCATCAGCCCGGCCTTGCACCTGGGGGCCAATCGCGTGCTGGTGATCGGCGTCAGTGGCAACCCCCGTGGCGCTGGCGGGCAGGATCCCTCCGAGCGCAGCTACACCGGCCTGCAACCGACCCTGGCGCAGATCGGCGGCCATATGCTCAACAGCACGTTTATTGACAGCCTGGAAAGCGACATCGAGTTGCTTGAGCGCCTGAACGGCTTCAGTCACCTGCTGCCCGATGACGTACCGGCCCACGCCCTCGGCGCGGCACCGGTGGACGTATTGGTGATTTCCCCAAGCCAGCCAATAGACGAAATCGCCGCCCGCCATCGCCAGGAGCTGCCTCGTGCGCTGCGGTTATTCTTGCGCGGGCCGGGTGCGACCAAGACCAGTGGTGCGGGGGTGCTGAGCTACCTGTTGTTCGAGTCAGGGTATTGCAGCGAATTGATCGAGTTGGGACGCCAGGATGCGTTGGCGCAGCGTGAGGCATTGAGCCGGTTCCTGGGGTTGTCCTGATTTGATGCAGGCAGGTCCATCGCAATCGCGAGCAGGCTCGCTCCCACAAGGGATTGGCGGTGGGCGCTAAATCCTAGCTTTCACGAAACCAATGTGGGAGCGAGCTTGCTCGCGATGACGGCGGTACATTCAACATCAATGCAAGCCGGTCCACCGCTATCGCGAGCAAGCTCGCTCCCACCGGGTATTGCTGCGGATGTAAATTCAGGGATCAGAAATGATACTTCAGCAAGAAGCTGGTATTGCTCTGGTTGGTCTTGAAGCCGTCGCTGTCTTCGATCCCGTACTTGTTCTTCCAGTAGTCATACTCCACGCCCACATACAACTGCTTGGCGCCGAGCTTCAACGCCTTGCCCAGGTCATATTTGATCTGCGGGTTGATGTGCAGGTTGGCGTGGTAGGTGCCCTTGGCGTTGGTGTCGTTGTCCACCACCCAGTCGATGAAACCGTCGATCAGGAGGTCGGATGAGCCCATGGGGATGGTATAGGCCCAGGCCGGAGTGATTTGCCAGACATTGTCGCCGGCGCGTGGGCCTTCGGTCTGGCGGTTGTAAAAGTTCAGTTGGAAGTAGTCGAAGCCGGGAATTGCCAGGTCGAAACCCGGGCCGATCAGGTAGGACTCGTTGTCGCCTTCGCCGAATTCATACGTCATGGCCAGCAGCACATCCTTGATCGGGCCCAGTTCCAGCTTCTGGTCGAAGATCTTGCCGAACGACAGGCGTGGGCTGAACTCACCGTAGTAGGTGTTCGGGCCGGACTGGCTGTCGTCCTGGCCGTTGTAGAAGATCCGATCGAGGAAGAAGAAGTTGTCCCCGTATTTCCACGCGTCGGCGTGTTCGAAGGTCACGGTCTGCTGGATGCGCGGGTTGACCTGGAAATCCTTGCCATACAGGTAGGTCAGGCTGTTGTTCTGCCACTGGAACAGGTCGTCGGCCATCGCTTGGCCTCCGGCCAGCAAGGATCCTGCGAGTATCAGGCTGGTGCACGTACGTTTCATTCGGTTTGCTCCCAAAGGTAAGTGGTACCGCTTTTTTTTCAGATCAGCGCTCTGGTGTGGCGCCTTTTTCCTCGGATAAAAACATCCGTTTGGTCAGCTTTTCGCTTGTGGCCAGTGCTGATAGCAAGAGCTGAGCCAACGCCAAAAAAGGCTCGTCCAGCTGCTTTTTGAACAGTGGTAAAGGGTTTTTCAGGGGCGCGTTTTTTGTCCGCCAGCGCCCGGATAAGTTGGCGGGGCGGTCAGGATTGGATGGTTTTTTGTTGTCGGCCGGCTTCGAGCGGCCGCGCAGGATACGGGCTTGCCTTGAGGGGCTCAAGTGCCCTGCAACGGCGCATCCGTGGCGAATTTGGGGCGTGATGGCGGGGCTGGATCATCTGGTGCTTTCCTCTTGTTTTTATTGTTGAGGCGCAGGCAGTCGCTGACGGGCGACCGGTGGTGAACCGGTCGGCCTGTCAGCGGTATGACATGTGACGCTATTGGCGCGCGAGGCTCAGTTGGTCCGCGCGCCCTGGTTGATCCACGCGCCGATCAGATCGCGTTCCTGCTGGGTCATCTGGGTGATGTTGCCCAACGGCATGATCTGGCTGGTGACGGCCTGGGCCTGGATGCGCGCCGCTTGTTGCTGGATCTGCTGCGGGGTGTCGAACATCACCCCACCTGGTGCGGCGCTGAACAATGGGCTGGTGGGCTTGGCCGAGTGACAGACCGAGCAGCGTTCCTGGATGACGCTGTGGACCTTCTCGAACGACGGGCCCTGGACGTTGGCGGCCTGGGTGGGCGCCGATGTCGGTGCGGCGGGGGCCGTCGCCGGTTTCGCGCCACCCCCCACTGCCGTTTCCGGCAATGGTTGGTACTCGATCACGCCAGGGGCCTTGGCCACCTCCGGTGCGGTGGGCATGGGCTTGGGGCCTGTGACATAAGCCAGGCAGATCATCGCCAGGGCACCGACCGGCAGCGTCCAGGCAAACCGGTTGCTGTCATGGCGCGTATTGAAGTAATGGCGCACCAACACCGCCGCCACGGCGATCCCCGCCAGGATCAGCCAGTTGTACTGGCTGCCGTAGGTGCTCGGGAAATGGTTGCTGATCATGATGAACAGCACCGGCAGGGTGAAGTAGTTGTTGTGGCGCGAGCGCAACAAGCCCTTGGCCGGCAGTGCAGGATCGGGCGTGCGGTTCTCGGCGATGGCCGCCACCAGCGCACGCTGGGCCGGCATGATGATGCGGAACACGTTGCCGACCATGATCGTCCCGATGACCGCCCCGACATGCAGGTAGGCACCGCGACCGCTGAACACCTTGCTGAACCCGTAGGCCGCGGCGATCAACAGCACGAACAGGATCAGGCCGAGCAGGGCAGGGCGCTTGCCCAGGGCCGAGTCGCATAGGAAGGAATAGACGAACCAGCCGACGAGCAACGAACCGAGGCCCAGGGCGACGCCTTCGGGGCCGCTCAGGCTGCTGCCGGGGGCCAGAAGGTAGACGGTCGGGTTCCAATAGAACACCACGCACAACAGCGCGATGCCCGACATCCAGGTGAAGTAGGCTTCCCACTTGAACCAGTGCAGGTTGTCCGGCATGGACGGTGGCGCGAGTTTGTATTTTTCCAGGTGGTAGATGCCGCCACCGTGGATGGCCCACAGGTCGCCGGCAAGGCCGCTCCTGGGGTTGACGCGATTGAGGTTGTTTTCCAGCCAGACAAAGTAGAACGACGCGCCGATCCAGGCCACGCCAGTGATCATGTGAACCCAGCGTACGCTCAGGTTCAGCCATTCCAGCATATGTGCTTCCACAGTCTTTACCTCTCGCCCGTCACGCTTGTTTTCGCGTGATCGGACCTTCTCTTATTGGTGGGGGGCGAGGATCAATAACTCATCCTCTTTGAAAAAATGCTCATCGCAGTTATTGCCTGTGCCACTGCGATCAACCACCAGGAAGTCATCCCGCTTTTCGATCGTCAGCACCGGGTGGTGCCAGACGCCGCGATGGTAATTAATGCCCTGCCTGCCGTTGGTGACGAAGGCGCGGACCAAGCCTGATACAGGTACATCGCCAAGTGGCGCGACCACGATCAGAAAGGGGTTGCCGAGCAGCGGAATGAACGCTTGGCTACCCAGCGGATGGCGCTCCAGCATGCGCACGGTCAGCGGCATGTCCAGCGCGTCGGCGCGGAAGATGCTGATGATCGCCTTGTCGTCCGGCGTGGCGGTTTCCACCGTCGCCAGGCGGTGGAAGCGCATGGTCGAACCGTTGTTGATCATGAAGTGATCGCTGCCGTCGGTTTCGATCACGTCACCGAACGGGGCGAAGGCTTCTTTGGTCAACGGTTCGATCTTGAGTGTGCGCATGCTGGTCTTCTTATCCAAAAATTCTGTGTTGTGGTTCAGCTTTTGTGACGAGGGAGCTTGCTCCCGCTGGACCGGTCCGACGCCTCGGGCGCAGCAGTCCCATTTGAAAAGCGGGGTCGCTTCGCAACCCAGCGGGAGCAAGCTCCCTCGCCACAGGTACGTTGTTTATTTCGACACCTTGCCCAGCACCCGCAGGCGACTCACCCCGCCATCCGGGAACACGTTCAGGCGGATGTGGGTGATCGGCCCCAGGGCCTTGATCTGCTCGGCGAAGGTGTGTTCGGCGTGCATTTCCAGCTTCTGGCTTGGCAGCAGCTCGCGCCAGAACAGCGATTGGGTTTCGATCTGGCTGTCGGTGCCGCCCTTGACGAACGCCCCCTGGATCGAGCAGCTGTCCGGGTAGTTACCCTTGAAGTGCAGGGTGTCGACGATGATTTTCTCGACCTCGCCGGCATGGCCCAGGGCGACGATGACCCAGTCATTGCCCGGGGTACGACGACGGGCGGTTTCCCAGCCATCGCCCATGTTGATGCCACGACCGGGGTTGAGAATGTTGCTCATGCGGCCGAAGTGTTCGTCGGAGCAGGCCAGGGCGCGACCGCCGTTGAGGGCGGCAGCCAGGTCGATCTGTTCGTTGTCGCCCACGGCTGACCAGTCGCGGTATGGAATGCCATAGACCCGCAACCGGGCCACACCGCCATCGGGGTAGATGTTGAAGCGCAGGTGGCTGAAGGCCTGGTCGTTGTTGATTTCGTGGTAGTGGTGGCTGTTGCCTTGCAGCTCTACGGCCGACAGCACTTCGGTCCACTGGGTGTTTTCGTCTGGCTCGCCTTCGGTCAGGAAGCAGGCTTCCAGGGAGGCCGACGGTGGGTAGTTACCGGTGAAGAATGAGGTGTCGATGTCCACGCCTTTGATCGAGCCGGCCACACCCAGGCGGATCACCGCGCTGTCGTAGCCTTCGAAGCGCTTGCGCCGCGATTCCCAGCCGTCCATCCACTTGCCGTTGTCATCGAACACGCCCTCCTTCCATACGGCCGGGGTCGGTTGGAACAAACGGTTGGCGTCGGCGAACCAGTCATCGGTGACCGAGATGATCTTGGTGCCCAGGCGGGCGTCGGCCAGGTTGACGAACTTCTCGAAAGGTACGGCGTAAGCTTTCATTCTTTTTGTCTGCCTTTAAATAAGTGGCTGGGGATGCTTGCAGGGCCTCGGGTCGCGGGGCTGCTCGCTAAAGGGTCAGTAATCGGAACAACGCGATCTTGTTGATCTCTGCCAGCGCGCATTTGAATTCGGTGGCTACCGAGTGATGGATGCGCGTTTCGAACGCCGCGAGGATCTGATGCCGGTTGCTGCCTTTTACCGCCATGATGAAGGGAAACTTGAACTTTGCCTTATAGGCGTCGTTCAGCTCAGTGAAGCGCTGAAACTCATCGCTCGAGCATTGGTGAATACCGGCGCCGGCCTGTTCGTTCGTGCTGGCTTCGGTCAGTTGGCCCTGAACGGCGGCTTTGCCGGCCAGGTCCGGGTGAGCGTTGATCAGCGCCAGTTGGCTGGCGTGATCGGCGCTCAACAGGATATCGCTCATGCGCTGGTGCAGGGTTTCGATCTGGTCGATCGACGGGTCCTGACCCAGGTCGAAAGCCTTTTCGGCGACCCATGGCGAATGTTCGTAGATATCGGCAAAAGCCCGGACGAAGGCGTCACGGCTCAAGGTGGAAGGCTTGAGGGTCTGGAAGGCAGTCATTTCGAAGCTCCTGATTTCGAAGCTTGTGGGCACGGGTGGGTCTGGTGCCAGTGGCGGGCGATGTCGACGCGACGGCTGAACCAGACCTGTTCATGACCCTTGGCATATTCAAGGAAGCGCTTGAGGGACGCCAGGCGGGCAGGACGGCCGATCAGGCGGCAGTGCAAGCCGATGGAGAGCATCTTGGGGGCTTCGGCGCCTTCGGCATACAGCACGTCGAAGGCGTCCTTGAGGTATTGGAAGAAATCATCGCCCTTGTTGAAACCCTGCACTTGGGTAAAGCGCATGTCGTTGGTGTCGAGGGTGTAGGGGATCACCAGGTGCGGCTTGCCGTCGGGGGTGTTTGGTTCCCAGTAGGGCAGGTCGTCGTCATAGGTGTCGCTGTCATAGAGAAAACCACCTTCCTCCATGACCAGTCGGCGGGTATTGGGGCCGGTACGACCGGTGTACCAACCCAGCGGACGCTCGCCGGTGATTTCGGTGAGGATGCGGATCGCTTCGAGCATGTGCTCGCGTTCCTGGGCCTCATCCATGTATTGGTAGTCGATCCAGCGATAGCCGTGGCTGCAGATTTCGTGACCGGCGGCAACCATGGCGCGGATCACGTCTGGATGGCGCTGGGCGGCCATGGCCACGGCGAAGATGGTCAGCGGGATATCGAATTCCTTGAACAGCTTGAGGATCCGCCAGACCCCGGCACGGCTGCCATACTCGTACAGCGATTCCATGCTCATGTTGCGCTCGCCCTGCAGCGGTTGCGCCGCGACCATTTCCGAGAGGAACGCCTCGGATTCCTTGTCGCCATGCAGGATGTTGCGCTCGCCGCCTTCTTCGTAATTGAGCACGAAGGACAGGGCGATGCGGGCATTGCCCGGCCACTGGGGATGGGGCGGGTTACTGCCGTAACCGATCAGGTCGCGTGGGTAGTCAGCGCTCACTGCAGTTTTCCTTCTTGTTCGAACCATGTGGGTGGCGCCCTGGCGATGGAGCATAGGCTGGCGTCACGACGATGGGATGATTGTATACAACTTTATGTGCGATTTGTAAGCCTGATTTTTTGCAATTTTCACCGCTGCCCTTGGTTTGTCTACACTGCAAGAAACCTGCCCATCTGGTCAATTAATCAATGTAAGGATAGCGTATCCATTGGTTTGGCTTCGGATTGGGTTGGAACCCTGGTCGGAACGCACAGGGGCAAAATATTGATTTTTTATTGTGTACAATTTTCTTTTAAAGTGTCTTAATTCGTTCATCGCCGTGGCGTTTCGTGCTCCGAAACGGTGCGGCCTGTCTTTCAACTGATTCAGGAGGCGTCGGGCCGGACTGCACTGCAGCGAGGCGCGCACAATCAATGGGACGTTTGACTACTCACGTTTTGGATGCTGCACACGGCTGCCCGGGCAGCTCGATCAAAGTCGAGTTGTACCGTGTGGAAGGTTCGCAACTGCAACTGGTCGCCAGCGCGCTGACCAACAGCGACGGTCGCTGCGACGCGCCGTTGCTGCAAGGGGATGACTACCGTTCGGGCGTCTATCAGATTCAATTCCATGCCGGCGATTACTACCGCGCCCGTGGTGTCCAGTTGTCCGAACCGGCGTTCCTGGATGTGGTCGTGCTGCGCTTCGGCATTTCGGCCGAGCAGGAGCATTACCACGTGCCCTTGCTGATTTCGCCTTACGCTTATTCAACCTATCGAGGCAGTTGATCCCCCAAGCAACTGCCTGGTCCTGGAAGCCACTGCGCATAGAGCTTCTTTGGTTTTTCGCCCGCTCACACTGCGGGCTTTTTTTCGTCCATGAAAAATAGGGTGTCTGGGAGGGCGTCTTCGCGAGCAAGCCCGCTCCCACACTGGATTTTTGTCGTTCACAAAAACCTGTGGGAGCGGGCTTGCTCGCGAAGCTTTTGCTTTTTTAGCGGCTCAGCAGGGAGGCCGCCCCCGCACCGCCAAACAACCCGGCACTGACCCGGTTGAACCAGCCCTGGCCTTTACCCGTGCGCAGATATCGCGCCGCGCCGTGGGCGCCAAGGCCGTAGGCCAATTTGCACAGCAGGTCGAGTACGGTCCAGGTGGCGATCATGATAAGCAACTGCGGCATGAACGCTTGTTCGGCGCTCAAGAACTGCGGCAGGAAAGCGGCGAAGAACAGGATGTCTTTCGGGTTGCTCGCACCCAGCACGAACGCCCGGCCGAAGAGGGCGCGAAAGCGCGGGACGGTGGCGGCTTGCGGCACGTCGGTGCCTTGGGACGGCTGGCGCGATTGCTGCCAGCTCTGCCAGGCCAGATAAAACAGGTACAGGGCACCGACAATCTTCAGGGCACTGAACAACTGCTCCGAGGCCATCAACAATGCACCAAGCCCCAGCGCCGAGGCGCTCAGCAGGCAGATCGAGGCAATCACCCCACCCAGGAACGCCGGGTACGAGCGGCGCAGGCCGTAGTTCAGGCTATTGCCGATCATCAACAACGACAACGGGCCGGGGATGAGGATCACCACCAAGGCGGCACCACTGAACAACAGCCAGGTTTCCAGATTCATTGCTTTGCTCCTGATGTACAAAAGCCTCACCCAATGGGTGAGGCGGGTGAAAACGGTCTCGCTTACAAGAAGATGAACTTGGCGATGAAGATCGCGCAGAGCACCCACAGGCTCACGGAGATTTCCTTGTGTTTACCCGTGCCGGCCTTGAGCACCACATAGGTGATGAAACCCAGTGCGATACCGTCGGCGACCGAGAACGTCAGGGGCATCATGATGGCCGTGACGATGGCCGGGATGCTGTCGGTCGCTTCGTCCCATTCGATGTGGGCCATGCCGCCCATCATCAGCATCGCGACGTAGATCAAGGCCCCGGCCGTGGCGTAGGCCGGGATCATCCCGGCCAGCGGTGCGAAGAACATGGCGGCAATAAATAGCACACCGACGGTCACGGCGGTAAGCCCGGTGCGGCCACCGGCGGCCACACCGGCGGCGCTTTCCACGTAGCTGGTCACTGGCGGCACGCCGACCATGGCGCCGAAGACGCTGGAGGCGCTGTCGGCTTTCAAGGCGCGGGACAGGTTCTCGATCTTGCCATCGGCTTTCACCAGGCCGGCGCGCTGGGCCACGCCCATCAGGGTGCCGGCGGTGTCGAACATGTGCACGAACAGGAAGGCCAGGACCACGCTGATCATGCTGACGTTGAACACACCGGCCACGTCCATCGCCATCCAGGTGGGGGCCAGGCTCGGTGGTGTCGACATGACGCCGTTGTACTGCACCAATCCCAGGCCCCAACCGGCCAGGGTCACAGCGATGATGCTGATCAGGATCGCGCCGAACACACGGTGATAGCTGAGCACGGCGATCATCAGGAAGCACACCGCGGCCAACAGCGGACCGGGCTCACGCAACGAGCCGAGCTTGATCAGGGTGGCGGGGCTGTCGACGATGATCCCGGCGGTTTTCAGACCGATCAGCCCGAGGAACAATCCGACCCCCGCGCCCATGGCAAACCGCAGGCTCACCGGAATGCTGTTGAGCAGCCACTCCCGCACCCGTGACAGGGTCAGGAACATGAACAGCACACCGGAAACGAACACCGCACCCAACGCGGTTTCCCAGTTGTAGCCCATGGTGCCGACCACGGTGTAGGTGAAGAAAGCGTTCAAGCCCATGCCTGGCGCCAGGCCCACCGGCCAGTTGGCGTACAGGCCCATCAACAGGCAACCCAGGGCCGCAGCGATGCAGGTGGCGACGAATGCGGCGCCGTGATCGATGCCGGCATCGGCCATGATGTTGGGGTTGACGAAGATGATGTAGGCCATGGTGATGAAGGTCGTCAGGCCGGCAATCAGCTCGGTTTTCACCGTGGTGCCATGCAAGCTGAGTTTGAAGAGGCGTTCCAGCCAGCCACTACGTAGCGGCGGCGAGAGGTCCAGCGTCTGGGCTTCGGGTTTGCGGCTTTCCACAGCGAGTACTCCTCAAGAGTCTTATTGTTATTTCCAGCACCGCACACGCCCTGGGGGTGGCTGCGATGCGCTGAGGCAGGTAAGGCTGGCGAAGTATGTTGACCTGATGGTCAGGAACTCGCACGAAGCGAATTATGCTTTTGTATACAAATAAAGCAAATAATGTTTTCTGTGTTGTCGACGAAATGTCGGTCGATAGGGATATATCGACCTTGGGGGCGCCATCGCGAGCAAGCTTTGCTCCCACAGTGGAAGTCCGTTGAGACCTTTTATGGGACCAAGCTTTGCTCCCACAGCGGACGTCCGTTGAGACCCTTTATGGGAACAAGCCTTGCTGGCACGGCAGGCGTCCGTTGAGACCTTTTATGGGAACAAGCCTTGCTGGCACGGCAGGCGTCCGTTGAGACCTTTTATGGGAACAAGCCTTGCTTGCACGGCAGGCGTCCGTTGAGACCCTCTGTGGGAGCAAGGCTTGCCCGCGATGGCAATAGGCCGGGCAATACACACCTTGCAGAGGAAACTCAGTCGACAGCCACCTGACCCTTCCCCAACCCCAGATTCACCGCCAACCACCCATTCACCGCCTCCTCCCCAGCCTCGGCAAACACCCGCTCCAGCAATTTCACCTGCTCACGCCGTAACGCCTGCTCGAACCGCTCGCCCTCGGTCGTCAGCTCCAGCAGCCGCTTGCGCTTGTCGGTCTCGGACGCGACGCTGTTCACCAGGTGCATTTCCATCAGTTGCCGCAACGGCATGTTCAGCGCCTGCTTGCTTACCCCGAGCAGCGCCAGCAGTTCCTTCACGCTCAGGGATGGGTAGCGGGCGACGAAAAAAACGATGCGCTGGTGCACCCGGCTCAACCCACGACGCTCGAGCATTTCATCGGCCTTGGCGGTAAACGCCTGGTAACCGAAGAAGAACGCTTCCATGGCCTTTTGTTGGGAAATCGGGTTTTTAAGGTCAAGCATATTGACGTATCCACAGAGGTCGGCGTAATTTCGGTCAATCAGTTTGACTCATTCTTCCCGTGCCCCGCTACAGGTGACCCCATGGCTTTTTCCGAACGTGTCTCGCGCCTCAAAAGTTCTTTGATTCGAGAAATCCTTGCAGCGGCGCAGCGCCCTGAAGTGATGTCGTTCGCCGGCGGCCTGCCGGCCGAAGCCATGTTGCCGAAAGTGGAATGGGCAGCCATGCCGTTGTCCATGGGCCAATACGGCATGAGCGAAGGCGAACCCGCCCTGCGCGAAGCCCTGGCGGCCCAGGCGCGGGGGCTGGGCGTGGCGTGTGAGGCGAGTCAGGTGCTGGTGGTCAGTGGCTCTCAGCAAACCCTCGACCTGGCGGCCAAGTTGCACATCGACGTGGGCACGCAGGTGATGCTCGAAGCGCCGACGTATCTGGCCGCGTTGCAGATTTTCCAACTGTTCGGCGCCGACTGCATCACCGTGCCCCTGGAGGCCGACGGTCCGGACCTGAAACAGTTGCGGGCCCGCCTGGAGCAGCATCGGCCAGCGTTCATTTACCTGATTCCGACGTTCCAGAACCCCTCGGCGGTGCGTTACAGCGAAGCCAAGCGCGATGCGGTGGCGGCGCTGTTAGACGAATTTGGCGTGACCTTGATCGAGGACGAACCCTACCGCGAGCTGACGTTCGATGGTGGCAGTGCCACGCCGATTGTCAGTCGCTTGAAGAAGGCCAGTTGGATCTACACCGGCACCGTGTCCAAAACCCTGTTGCCGGGGCTGCGGGTGGGTTACCTGATCGCCAGTCCGGATTTGTTCCCGCACCTGTTGCGACTCAAGCAGTCGGCGGACTTGCACACCAATCGCATCGGCCAATGGCAGGCGCTGCAATGGATCGGCACCGAGCAGTACCGCAGCCATTTGAGTGAGTTGAGGGAGTTCTACCGGGATCGTCGCGATCGGTTCCAGGCGGCGCTGCAAAAGCACTTCTGCGACATCGCGGACTGGAACGTGCCCCAGGGTGGGTTGTTTTTCTGGCTGACTCTAAGGCAACCGCTGGACACCCGCACCTTGCTCCCCGCCGCGTTGGCGGCCGACGTTGCGTTCATGCCAGGGGAGCCGTTCTTTCCTGAGCCGGACCAGCATCCGGGGCACTTGCGCTTGAACTTCAGCCACATCGACCCGGCGCGGTTGGATGAGGGGCTCAAGCGGTTGGCGGGGGTGGTGCGGGAGGCGTTGGCGGTAAAGGCAGCCTGACTTATGTGGTGACGGGGCTGGCCCCATCGCGAGCAAGCTTTGCTCCCACAGGGGGCCTTGGTGAACACTGGATTTGTATTCACCACTGTCCCTGTGAGAGCAAAGCTTGCTCACGATGAGGTCAGTGGCCACACCACAAAACCATCAGGCTGCCGAGAACCGCTTATCCAGATAATCAATGATCACCTTGGACTCATACATCCAGGTGGTCTCGCCATTTTCTTCAATACGCAGGCAAGGTACTTTGATCCTGCCGCCTTGCTCCAGCAGTGCCTGGCGATCCTGCTCGTTGTTTTTCGCATCGCGCAGGGCCACCGGCACGTTGAGGCGGCGCAGGGTGCGGCGGGTCTTCACGCAGAACGGGCAGGCGTGGAACTGATACAGCGTCAGGCTGCGAGCGGCCTGCTCGACCTGCGCCTGGGCCTCGGCCGGGCGCTGTTTCTTGCCCGGGCGGGTGATGAAGTCGATGAAGATGATGAGCTGGCCCAAGCCAACCCGAAGCGCTTTGACGATCACGGTATTAAGCCTCGCGGCAGGGAAGAAGAGGGCGCGCAGCTTACCTGATTTTTCACAGGCGAAAAAAAACCGGCGATCGATGCCGGTTTTCTTCATGCGACGGATTACTTGATGAGGCTGAGGAATTCGCTGCGCGTGGCGGCGTTTTCCCGGAACTCGCCGAGCATCACCGAGGTGATCATCGAGGAATTCTGTTTTTCCACACCGCGCATCATCATGCACATGTGCTTGGCCTCGATCACCACCGCCACGCCCAGGGCGCCGGTCACTTGCTGGACTGCATCGGCGATCTGGCGGCTGAGGTTTTCCTGGATCTGCAGGCGACGCGCATACATGTCGACGATGCGCGCGACTTTCGACAGCCCCAGCACCTTGCCGCTCGGGATGTAGGCCACATGAGCCTTGCCAATGAAAGGCAGCAGGTGGTGTTCGCACAACGAGTACAACTCGATGTCCTTGACCAGCACCATCTCGCTGTTGTCGGAGCTGAACAAGGCACCGTTGGTGACTTCTTCCAGGGTCTGTTCGTAACCGCGGCAGAGGTACTGCATGGCCTTGGCAGCGCGCTTGGGCGTGTCGAGCAGGCCCTCGCGGGAAACGTCCTCGCCCAGTTGGCCGAGAATCGCGGTGTAATTCTGTTCCAGTGTCACAGAGGCTGATTCCATAAGGGTTTCAGGAGGGTACTTGTTCTGTCTGTACCAATTTTGTACCAATCAAGCTGTTTTCGAGTTTCCCGAGTTCGCCCCAGTCGGTGCTGGAGTTGATCCATCGGGCATAGGTCGAGAGCAACATCTGAACGCTGTGACCTAGCTGAGTGGCAATAAATGCAGGGTTCATACCCGCCATGAGGCACATGGTAGCGTATGTGTGTCGGCAGTTGTATTGCCGACGGGCGCGAATCTCCAATTCGGTCAGTGCCGCCTGGAAGTGTTTGTCGGTGACGCTGGACTGCTGGATGAACTCGAAATTCTTCGTGGGTGGGAACACATAGGGCGATTTCGGCTGCTTCCTACGGCTCTGTTTCGCACGTTGTTCGGCAATTTGCTCGGCGACCTCGATGGCGTGCATGGCCCGGCTATTGAGCATCACTTGCCGTTCATTGCGGGTTTTGGTGCGCTCCTCGATCTTATAGTCCGCGACGATCCGACACACGGTGGCTAAGCGTTTCTGCTTGTCTACCTCGTCCCACCGGAGGGCCGCTATCTCGCTAGGGCGCATGCCGGTATAGAAGGCGAACTCGAAGTAAGCCGCATAGATCCGCATCGTATGGTTCAACGTCTTATAGAGGTGTTCGATGATGGCGTTGGCCTCTGCCACCGTGAAGGGGTCGATGGGCTTTTTCGTTTTCACGGGAAGCTCGATGGACTCGACCGGGTTGCGATTGATCAGGCCGTCTTTGACGGCGGTGCTGAACACCGTCGTCAGCCGCTGGATTGCCGAGCGCTTAACGCCCGGCGATTTCCATTCTGTGCTGGCTACGATTTTGCGCAACAGCACCGAGGTGATGCCGTCGACGGGTAGCAGGGCTAAGTGAGGCATCCAATACAGATTGAGGGACGCTCGATAGTTCTTGCGGGTGCCTGCTACCACCTCCCGACTGTTTAACCACTCCTGGGCATACTCCCCGAAGCGGGGAGTAGCGGAGTAGGTGGCATAAGTGGAGTTGGGGAACAGCTCGGCATAGCGTTGGTCGTCGAGAACGCCATGCTTGATCAGGCTGGTTACGTTAGCGCGTAGATCGGATGCCGCTTTAATGCCTTTCGGTGTCTGGGGATAGGGGAGGGTTTCGCAACGGCGTTGCCCGTTCCAGGTGAAGCGAATCCTGACGGACTGGCCGACAAATTCAACTCCGGTGGGCAATCCCATTGGCTTTCGAGCCATGCCTCATATCTCCTGATGCTGTAATAGATGCGGTTGTCGATGGTGTTCCAGACGCCTTTAGGGATGACCCCTCTTGCGCGTTTGCCCTGCAGTGCTCGGCGGGTCGTACCGACCAGCTCGGCCATTTTGTCCTCGGGAATCTTGTCCACTTGGTACTGCAGCGGTGGCGGATCCGCTGCGGTGTCGAAGTGCGTATACCCCAAGGCAGGCTGCGCGGGCGGGCGGTGCTGAGCTATCAGCGTGGCTTCAGGTGTTGCTGCCCGGCGCAGCCTTTCGTGGGGTATAAGTGCCTCGGCGGTGGCTTGGAAAGAAGCAGTAATGCCTGCTGCTGCGCAGCAGAGACTGTTGTTTACAGGCGCGTCGACCCAACTGGCGCTGCGGAGCAAAGCGGACTGGGTTTGCGGAGCGTTCTGTTCCTGCTTCATGCCGCTTTCCTCCGGTGTTCGATAGCGAGTTGGTCCATCAGGCGCTGGTGGTAGGTGAGCCGGGCTTCGGTGGGTGACCACGACCGGATGCGCTCGGGCGCGGGTTCGATGCCGACAAGGCAATCCCATGTGGCCGGGTCGGATGGCATCAGGTCGCGGCGTTCGGTGGCCAGGGCGATCAGGTCGGCTTGGGTGACGGATACCGGCAGGTCCTGATCGAGGCTGAAGCGAGTGCAAATGCGATCCCAGATCCAGGTCTCGACGTCCTGGTAGGCGTGCATCCACTGTTTGAGCGGCCGCACCATGTCGCCGATGTAGGCTTCGGTGGCGTCGTGGAGCAAGGCGGCGAGCTTGTGCTCGGCCGGCACCAGATCCGCAACCAAGCAACTATGCTGGGCCACGCTGTAGAACTCGCGGGTGTGGCCGTTGAAGCGGCACAAATGAGCGAGCGCGTGCGCAATGTCCCGTGGGTCGATCATGTCGGCGTCCGGCTCGAACAAGTCAAAGCGCTTGCCGGTTTGGGTGAGAATCCAGTTCATGCTGCCTCCTTGACCAAGTCGGCGAGCATCAGGGCGTTCTGGGTGTCCTTGTGTAACTTGCGCAGGGCGTCGTAGCCGATCAGCAGCGACAGTTGCCGGTCGAACTCTTTACGGAATCGTGTCACTTCGCGCAGTTCGGCGGTGGCTTTGGCGTGTTGCAGGTGCAGCTCTCCGGCGTCCTGTGGGGAGAGGCGTAACATCGGGCGGGAGCGGCTCATGCTGCGTCTCCCGTTACAAAGGGGGCCAACTGCTCCGCCATGACAAGTGCTTGTTCACGCAGAGCGCGAGTGTCGCGCTCCAGCTTTTTGCCGGTGCGGAATGCACTGAACGTGTCGGCGGCAATCCTGAGCTTCTCAGCGATTTCCTGAAGTGCCAGTCGCTCCGGCATGCCGAATGCCATCACTGTTTCAAGGCGTTTGCAGTGATTCACAAGGCGGGTGTGATCAGCACGGATGAATTGTAGAGATGCTTTAAGTTCGCGGATGGTTTTGGCGTTTGCGGCGCGCTCGTCGTTCGTACCGTCTTCGAAGCCTGCCTCATGGCCTTCAACTTGGCCGTCGATAAGGCCGCCTCGGTAGCCGGTCCAGTAGATGAGTGCAGCGCCGATGATCAGGCCGATCAACGCGCAGATTTGAATTACAGTCATGTGGTGTGCTCCTGGTGGTTTTGGGTGGCTGGTGGTGGCAGCCGTTACGATTGGGTTTCTTCAGTTGCGTCGGCCTGGGCCTTCGCGTGGACTTCGTCGGCCTTGTAGGCCTGGATGTCGATCAGTGCCGCGACGTGGCGGATATGCGCGTACTTCGGTGCCTTGCGGCTGCTGTCCAGCGTGGTCACGGGCAGTTGAATGCGACCGCTGGTGATTTCGGCTGCAAACGACTGCTCGTTGAGGTTGCGGAAGTACTGCACGCGCAGCTTTTCGAGGGGGATAAGCACGTCGCCGAAGGTGCGATACAGCAGCTCGACGGTGGCCGTCTCCGGTGCTGGCATCAGGCGCAGCGGGTTCTGGCTGATGTCTTTCATTCGGCGGTCCTAGGTGGGGTCCGCTTGACCTTGTGCAGATCTCGTAGGGCCTTCTCGGCTGTATTCCCGTAGCCTATTAAGAAGTGGTCCTGATCGCTCGTCAGGATGATCGATAGCGTGATGTGACGGTCATCGTTGCTTACATCGCTGCTGTTCGTTACGGAGCACCAGGTGTATCCATATTCCTCCATCAGGAACACTCCGATGGCACACAGCTTGAGTTGTTCGCGCTGGACCAAGACGAGGTCGATGTAGTCGGACATCCCGTCGGTCTGGACAGGCGCGCTTCGGTCGGTGGTTTCTGCAATTTGTTGTAGGGCGTCGATGAGGCTCTTGAGCGTGCTTTGCTCAGCAGGTATGCGAGGTAAGGCGAGAATCTGCTCATCAATCAGTTCGTTATCCATGATTTTTCTTCCGTTTGGGGTGGTCCCAGAAATTCAGGCAGTGGCGTTTGGTCAGCTCGCGCAGATGCTCCGGCACCTCAAGGAGCGCGGCGTTGCGCTCCTCTCGGGTGCGTAGGGCGATGATCTGGCGGGCGTATTCCCTAGGCCACGTCACGGTTGTCTGCCGGGATGGCAGGAAGGTCGAGGCCCAGTTGCTCCGCTAGCCAGGGGATGCCGGCCTGCCGGACGCGTGTCGATTGGCTGTACTGCATGCCCAGCGTGTCGTGGTACCAGTTGCTGTCCTTGACCCGAAGGTATTCACGGTCGCGGACGGGGAACGCCGGCAGGTTGCGGTCGGTGAGCAGACCCTTCTCACGCATGAGCTTGATCAGGGCGGGACGGGTCAGGCCGAAGTGCTTGGCGGTCTTTTCGAGATTGCGCTCCATGTCAGCCCTCCTATGCTGCGTGCGCGGCGGGTGTTGCCAGCGCAGCCAGGTGGTTAATGGATTCGCAAACCTGCTCGTACATCTCGGCGTCGGTGCCGTACACGGTGAAGCACTTGGTACGCGGGCTTTTAACGCCGATGCTCATGACTACGGTGATGCCCGAGCGTGTACGTGTCCGGTGCACGGCGAGCCGGATCGGCAGTTCAAAGCCCAGGTCCAGATCGATGAACCCGCCTGTGGAAACCAGTCTGTAAACCTGTTCCCGCTGCTGGCTGCTGAAAGCGCCGTACTCGCGTTCAGCATGTCGTTTAGGCTGGGGTTCGCCTGTCAGGTCAGAAGGGCCGTTGACGACCTCCTCAATGAAGTCGGCGAGCTTCAGGTGTGTTTTTTTGGTGTTGGGCACGGTCAGCGTGTGGCGCTCTGAACCCAGCTCAACGGTGAAGGTGCTGTCGGTCTTGTTGCGTTCAACTTTCAGCCGAAACGCCAACACATCGCGTCGATACAGTCGCCGAAGGGTGTGATTGAAAGTCCCGCTCAGGTTCACCTGGGCGCTGAGCAATGTCAGTGTGCGGTTGTCGATCAGGAATTTGCTCATGCTGCCCGGCCTCCGTCGTTTGGATCGAAGGAAGTCGGTGCGGTACGGGCGTGTTGCTTGGGTTTAGACGGAATGAAGGTGCAGCCGTAGATGCGGGCCAGGCGCCTTACTTCGAAGATGCGGGATAGGTCGGCAACGGCCGGATGGACGTGCAGGGATGCTGTGGTGTGCATGGTTTTGCCTCGCTCTGTGGTGGAAGAGTGAGGCAAAAATAACCTAGGTTTTAATTCGTGGCAATAACCTAGGGTGTAATTTTTGAGTTGTTTTTACTCGGCCATAGATCTCAAGGAGGAGACCTCGTGCTGAAGCTGGCTGACGACGACCTGGAGAAGCTCTGTGAAGGTCTCCTCATAGAAGCGAGGCTCAGTCTTGAAAGGATGCATGGTGGATTTGTTGGCCCCGAACCGTTCGCCAGCCTCTGTCAGCCTTTTGAAAGACTTCATGACTCCGTTACCTGTTGTGCTCGGATACTCATGATTCTCGGCATGCCCTGCTTTGATGAGGGCATTCATGATTGTATTGGCATCAAAGGAGACGCCATGATCAGCGAGCAATGATTTCAACGATTTGATTTCCATAAGTCATCCTTTACGTACTGATGTTGTCAGAGCAGTGTTGAGTTTGCAGGGTTAAGCGTCGACCACCAGAAGACGCGGCCAATAATCTGGATTCGTTGTTCCATAACCTGATCCAGCGTGTAGTCTTCGTCCGCATATTCGGCGCGGTTGAAACTGCGCAATCGGATAGATCCGCCAGGTAAGCGGTAGACAAACTTAACCCGCAGCAGTCCGTCATGATCCAAGGCGTAGAGCTGGCCGTCTATGATCCGGGTCATGCCTTTATCTATGCCGATTGTGGCTTTATCTAAGATGAGAGGGTGGTTTGAGTTACCGCTATTGGTAGCACAAGCGGCGTTCTTGGGATCAATGCCAGCCTTTCTCAATGTGTAGCTGGAAAAGCGAACCTTACGGTATGCATCTATTTGTACTGCCGACCTTCCAATGCCTGATGCCATTTCGACTTCTTTGTAAAGAGGCAATGCAACTTCATCGTCATCCAGAGGGGTGGTGTCATCCCATGTGGATAGCTCGCCTAATATGACAGGGGCTCCGTCTACTGCCTGCTTTGATTCCGTTTGCTCTTTCGAGGATGGAGGAATCGTGCCCAGTTCCAGCCAGTCCACATCCACTTGAAGGGCTCGCGCAATGGCAGCAATAAATCGGCTCTTCTGGCTTTTTCCAGAGGTGAGTTTTTGGATGGTGGTCTGTGTGCACCCTGCTGCAGTAGCAAGTCGATCCTGCACCATGTTGCGTTGCTCCATGGCGTAGACCAAGCGGTCCGCCAGCTCTGGAAGCACTGAGGTATCGAGATAATTCATCATGGCGCCATGCTAAAACCAAGGTTATAGATTGTCCAACAACCTAGGTGCTTGACAGATTATTCCCTAGGTTGTAATTTCGCCTCCACATGAAGGAGGAATCACAGTGAAAACCACGCATCCACCGGAAGTCTGCTCAAATCGCAGCTCGTCGCCGCTTGATGCTCTGAATAGGGCGTTGCAGGTTTGTGGCAACAATCAGTCGGAACTTGCACGCCGTTGCGGCGTGAAGCAGCCCCATGTGTGGAAATGGCTAAAGGCCGGTCGCGTTCCCACTGAGCGAGTTCTTGCTGTTTCACGCGCCTCGGGCGGAACTGTTCTGCCGCACGAGTTGAGGCCTGACCTATCCGACATCTTTCCTGCTCCATTGGCGGGAGTCGCTTCAGCGGCATAGAAAAAAGGCGACCCAAAGGTCGCCCAGTTCCTCCCGGCACGCACCACCACAGCGCTGTCGGGTCGCGATAAAGGTAGGCGGGCACACCACATGCAAACCACCTCCCTTATCGCGCTTTCCCAAGGCTCGGAAGCCTTGGTGTTGCTGCCTTTTCCACCACAGATTGGGCAGCTGTTGCGCCAGGGGTGAGCAACGGATTGTTCGCCCCGGCACGGTGCCGGTGTCGATCCCTAAGATCTAGCCGGCGTTTGGGCCCTTTCAAGCCACGCGGCAAATGTATCACCACTGCATGTCGCGCGGCACTGGCAACTTATAAGGATTAATGCCATGAGCCGAATCGCTCTGAGTTGCGTCGAACGAGCACAGCGGGAAGTCCTGCCGCTCGATCTGGCGCTTTACCATGCCGCTCGGGATTACCCAGGCGGCGCCGCTGCAATCGCCGCCACCACGGGCCGAAACCCCACCACGCTGCAGCACAAACTGTCCCCCACGCACCCCAGTCACTCGGTGAACATCCAAGAGTTTGGCGAGATCCTCGAACTGACGAAGGACAGACGCATCCTGGATGCGGTGCATGCCTTGGTCGGCGATACGATCTGGCACGAGTTGTCTGAGGTGTACACCACCGACATGCCGGAAACCCTGACCATTGGCCTCGCCGAGTATTTCCGGCAGGTGGCCGATCTGGCCGATACCTGGGCCAAGAGCATTGGTGATGGGGTGGTCAGCGATCACGAGCTGGCCGCAATTCGTCTGCAGGTGTTTCGAGGTATCCAGGGGCTGCTGGGATTGTTCAACCGCGCCACGTACGTCAACCACACAACGCGGGGTGACGGCCGTGGCTGATATTGCTGATTTCGCCAATGACTTGGTGCAGGAGCGCATTGATCAGGCGCTCGCTGCTCGCAGTGCATTCAAGCCGGCGTTGCCTGGGCATTCGTTGTTGTTCTGTGAAAGCTGTGATGATCCGATCCCCGAGGCGCGGCGACTGGCCCAGCAGGGCTGCACGCAATGTGTGACCTGTCAGTCCATTGATGAGATGAGGGAGGCTCGTCATGCTCGATGACGTGCTGAATCAATTTGCAGACTTTGGTCTCGAGCCTGCGCAGCCGCTGATTTACGGCAAACTGACTCGATGCAAGACCGCCCTTGATAAGGGCAAAGAGAAAAACGGCTGGTACGTTCTACACGAGCACCACACCGAGAAGGGCGAAACCCTGATCTTCGGTGCGTTCGGCGACTGGCGTACAGGAGAAACGCAAAAGATCAAGGTGAAGCCCGGCCGGATGACGCCTGAAGAGCGTGAAGTCATGCGCGCTCGTCAGGAGGAAGCCAAGCGCAAGGCCGCCGAGAAGGCTGCCAACGCTGCCCGTCGAGCGGCTAACCGTGCCGCTGGTTTGTTCAAGCGGATGCCCGAGAAAGGCCGTAGCGCCTACTTGGATCGAAAGCAGATCGTGGGCCTCGGCGTTCGTTATGCTCCGCGCTCCGGCGCGGTTTTGGTGCCGATGCAAAACGCTCGGGACCAGATCGTCGGGTTACAAGTGATATTCCCCGAGAAGCAAGAGGACACCGGCCGCGACAAGTCTTACTGGCCCTATGGGATGGCGAAGGAAGGCGCTTTCCACCTCATTGGTCCGCACCCTGAGCCGGGCGAGCCAGTGCTGGTGTGTGAGGGCTACGCCACCGGTGCGAGCCTGCACATGGCGACCTCGTTGACGGTCGCCATTGCCTTTGATGCGGGCAACCTCATGACGGTCTCAAAGGCAATGCGCGAGCGGTTCCCGGGGCGTCCGATCATCATCTGCCGGGATGATGATTGGAAAACCAAGCGCCCTAATGGCGAGCCCTGGAACCCAGGTGAAGAGAAAGCCAACAACGCGGCAACGGTTGTAGGTGGTCAGGTAGTAGGCCCGATCTTTTCGGGGGCGCGAGAGGACAAGTGGACCGACTTCAACGACCTGCACTGTGCTGAAGGATTGGAGGCGGTGCGCCGCCAGGTTCTGGCGGTGGTCAAGCCACCTGCAGCAGGAGGCTGGAAAGACCAGTTGGCCCGCACGGAAAACGGCATGTTGATCGCGCACATGCAAAACGTAGAGCTGATCCTGGGCAACGACGAACGTTGGGCCGGTGTGATTGGCTTCAGTGCGTTCAGCTCCAAGATCGTCAAGCTGCGTGCTGCCCCGTATGGCGGCGGTGTCGGCGATTGGGCTGACATTGATGACATGCTGGTCATGAAGTGGCTCGCGCAACAGTACAACCTGCGGGTCAAGGCGAGCAGCGTTATTGAGGCAGTCAGTGTTGTTGCACATGACCATGCCTTTCACCCGGTACGCGATTATCTCAATGGCTTGGAGTGGGATCGGGTACCCCGGCTCGACACCTGGTTGACAGACATCATGGGCGTAGCCTCGACGGATTACAGCTCCAAGGTCGGTAAGCGCTGGATGGTGTCGGCGGTCGGCCGGGTGATGCAGCCGGGCTGCAAGGCTGACTCGGTGATGATCCTCGAAGGCGCACAGGGCGCCGGTAAATCCACGGCCATGTCGGTGCTGGGTGGTGCCTGGTTTATGGATACCCCCTTCGCCTTGGGTGACAAGGATGGGTTCCAGGCGATTCGCGGCAAGTGGATCGTTGAGCTGGGGGAGTTGGACAGCTTCAACAAGGCTGAGTCCACCAAGGCCAAGCAGTTCTTCTCGGCCTCGACCGATACCTACCGTGAGAGCTACGGCCGCAGAACGATGGACGTGCCACGCCAGTGTGTTTTCGTGGGTACGACGAACCAAGATGAGTACCTGAAGGACGCCACCGGGAACCGCCGATATTGGCCGGTCGCTTGTACCAAGGTCGACTTGGAGCAACTGCGCGAGATCCGCGACCAGCTGTGGGCCGAGGCGATGTTTTGCTATCAGTCCGGCGATATCTGGTGGGTTAACCGGGAGGAGGCGCCACTGTTCGCTGAAGCCCAGGAAGAGCGCTTTGTGGTGGATGAGTGGGAAGGCCCCATTCTGACTTGGCTCGAGGAGTATCAGGTTGGAGAGACGGCGACCGGCACAGACATTTTGCTTGGGGCTTTGAAGCTGGACTACGGACATTGGGGCAAGCCTGAACAGATGCGCGTTGGGGCGATCATGCACCGGTTGGGTTGGCGTAAGGTCCGGCTATCCGCATTGCCTAAGAGCGGCGTCCGGCCCTGGGGTTACAAGAGGCCACAAGATTGGGGCGGAGCATCGAACCTGAAAGTCCAGCCGATTCAGGAGCCATGTTTCGATGATTAAGGAAATCGATGCGCGGCTGCGTAAATGGGCCGAGGAGCTGCATAGCGACCTCAGTGCAGGCGGGCTCGCCGGTGGGAACATGGTCGCCATGATGATGGAGAGCAATGGGCAACTCATTCGTGGCCGGCGGGCGTTCCGTGCGCCCTTGGAAGGTTCGCTGGATATTGAGCTGATCGTGACCAAACATCTCGATCCTCTGCACGTGCAAATCGTGCGAGAGCATTACTGCAACCAAGACACCGACATGCGCCTGAAGTATGCCCACTGCAGCTGCGGGCGTGACACCTACTACCAGCGCCTGCATGACGCGCACCTGTGCATCTATGGGCTGTTGATGGGGATCGCTGCTTGATCCTGTCTACGTCTGTGGCTGTCCTACCGGCTCGCCTTGTCCCACTGTTGTTTGATGCAGTTGGACGAGCGCGGGCCGCGCTGTTGTTGGTCTGTCCTACTGTCCAACCTTCCCGCACGTCCCGCCCATGTGTGAGCGTAGCGGGAGTGCATACGCGCCCATGGCGCGCACGCGTGCTCTTAGCTTTTTCTCTTTACGGGAGAGAATAGAAAATAAAGTAGGACAGTGGGGCAGGCCCCGATTCTAGGCGTCTGTAGCTGTCCTACTTTGACCCGAGATAGTGGGACAGGAAGGACAGCGCCCCAGGCGCTGGAAGCCGAAATAAAGATATTCGCCGACATTGCCTAGGCGTTCACCAGACATTCACCGGGTGGCATTAAAACAGGCTTGCTGCCACCGGAATCGACCTGTAAAAAGTACTCATCTTCGATAGGTGCGACCGCATAAAGCGGCAGGCACCACACACCAAACCCGGCCCTTGCGCCGGGTTTTTGCGTTTAAGGGGCGGGGCAATGACGAACGAGCAGCAAGCACTGGCAGAAATGCCGATCTGGTTAGTAATTCTTCTGGCCTTGGTCGGCGGCGTATCGGGGGAGATGTGGCGGGCCGACAAGGACGGGGCGCGGGGCTGGGTGTTGTTGAGACGCCTGGCACTGCGGTCCGGTGGCTGCGTTGTCTGCGGGGTGTCGGCGATGATGTTGATGATCGCCGCCGGCATGTCGCTCTGGACAGCAGGCGCCTTGGGAAGCCTGACGGCGATGGCCGGCGCCGACGTTGCGATTGGCCTGTACGAACGCTGGGTAGCGAAACGATTGGGTGTCACCGAGGCATCAAGCAACGCGGGGCAGGGGTAGGGGGAGGGGGATTTTCTGGGTCCTCCCCTTGGCCCGCCCCCTACACGGGTTACCGAACTCGCGGATTCCCTGCAGCTGAGTTTTTGGCAGGGATGTCCGTCTTTTCAAGGGGTTAGCGATGGGCAGAACAGTCAGCAAAGCCGAGTTGAGCGAGATCGTCGGCCGCGATGAACGCACGCTGACCCGTTGGCAGAACGACGGCATGCCGGTAATCGAGTTCGGCCTGGGCCGGGGCAACGAAAACCAGTACGACACCGAAGCGGTGATCCAGTGGCTGATGCAACAGGCCGCGCTCAACGGCAAAAAAGAATCCTCTCGTGACCGGCTCGACCGGGTCAGGGCCAATCGTGAAGAGCTGGCGCTGGCCAAGGATTTGGGCGAAGTCGTAATCGCGGCGGATCTGATCGGACGCTTTGAGGCAATGATCACGGCAGCCAAAGTCGAGCTGCTTAATTCATTTCCGGATGAGTTGGCGGAACAACTGTCGGCGCGCTACGGCGTTGAAGTTGACGAGCGCCTGATCGCCGACCCCATCGAAACCATCCTGAGGAGGCTGTCAGACTATGACAAGGATGATGCCCAGTCAGATGGAGATTCTGACGAACCGGACGATCCGGAGGGCCTTGAAAAAGACGGCGATTAACGCGCTGCGCGGCGCCTGCCGGAAGTGGGCACCGCCGCCGCGCATGAGCATTATCGAATGGGCGGAAAAATACCGCTGGCTGGCGCCAGAAGAGTCAGCCCGCCCCGGCAAATATCGTTTCAACGTCACGCCTCACCTGACCTGGCCCGGCGGCCCTCTGGAGGCGCTGGACGATCCGGCGGTCACCGAGATCGTAGGCCGCAAGTCGGCGCAGGTTGCCTGGACATCGGGCGTTCTGGGTAACGCCCTGGGCAAGTGGATCGACATTGATCCGTCCCCGATCCTGGTGCTGTTTCCCAAGGCCGAAGCCGCCAAGCAGTACGTGGGTGAGAAGCTCGAACCCATGATTGAGGCGACTCCACGGCTTCGCAAGAAGGTCGACTTGCGTAGCCGCAAGTTGCAGCAGCGCCAAGACTTTAAGCGCTTCCCTGGCGGTTTCCTCAAGATGGTGGGCTCCAACAGCCCGGCCAGCGTGAAATCTACACCGGTACCGCGTGTAGCCATTGAAGAGCCCGACGACTGCAACCTCAACCTGCGCGGGCAGGGCGACAGCATCAAGCTGGCCAAGGAGCGTCTGAAAACCTTTCGCCGTTCCAAGATCATCATCGGCGGCACCCCAACGATCAAAGGCCTGTCGGCCATTGATGCGGAGCTGGAACTGTCGGACAAGCGCATCGGTTTGGTGACATGCCACGAATGCGGCCAGGAACATGCGTTGAGCTTTGACAACCTTCACTGCGATGAAGACCCCGAGTATCACCACGAGGTCTACGGCAAAAAACGGCCGGAGAAGGCGTTCTATTCATGCCCACATTGCGGCGCGATTTGGGACGACAACCAGAAGAACGCGAACCTCAAGCACGGGCGCTGGCAGGCCACGGCTGAGTTTCGCGGGATTGCCGGCTACATCCTCAATGAGCTGTACGCTACCTTTTGGGGGTCACGCTTCCAGGCGCTGATGGAGAAAAAGCTCCAGGCCGAACACGCAGCGGCGCAAGGCAACATCGGCCCGATGATTGCCTTTGTGAACAGCTCCAAGGGCGAAAGCTACGAGTACCAAAGCGACGCGCCCAAGACAGACGAACTGGAGAAGCGTGCCGAGCCATACGCCGAACTGACAGCGCCCAGGGGCGTGTTGTTGGTGACCGTGGGTGTGGACGTGCAAGGTGATCGTCTGGCGCTGATCATCACCGGATGGGGGCGCGGCGAAGAGTCCTGGAGGCTCTATTGGGGGGAGCTACACGGCAACCCAATCGACCCCCATGACAGCGTCTGGCAGGAGTTGGATCGGGTCATCGCTCAGCCAATCCCCACCGAGGGCGGCGCGCACCTCGCGGTGTCGGCGGTCAGCATCGACAGCTCGGACGGTAATACCAGCGATGCCGTTTACAGCTATGTCCGTGATCGGCAGCGCTTCAACATCATGGCAATCAAGGGCGCTTCGATTGACAGCCGAGACAAGGAAATCTTCACCAAGCCACCGCAGTCTGTGGACACCTCCCAGGACAACACCAAAGCTGCGAAATATGGCCTGCGGGTGCACATCGTTGGCACGCACAAGGCCAAGACGCTGATCGATGGTCGTCTCCGCTTGAAGGGGGTCGGACCGGGGCGCATGCACTGGTACAGCGAGATCCGTTCGGATTACTACGAACAGCTCACCAACGAAGTGCTGGCGCCGCATGCGCGTAACCCCAGCAAGATGGTCTGGCAGAAAAAAGCCGGGCGCCGCAACGAAGCCCTGGACTGCGAGGTGTATGCCCTGCATGCCGCACGTAGCCTTAAAACGCATCTGCTACGTGACCACGAGTGGGACCAGTTGGAACAGCAACTGATGCAGCCAACGCTGTTCAACACCGAACAACCGGTCGCACCGGTACCGCGCCGAGTAGTCGCTCGTGGGCGGGGCACCCGCAGTCGAGCGGGCTATTAAGGAAATCAACCATGACTGACGCACAACTGCGCCTAGCTGAAGTTAGGGCGGCAATTTCTGACGTCCTGAAAAAAGGTCAGCGCCTGCGCCGGGCTGATCGTGAAGTACAGCTGGCAGAGCTCAACAGCTTGCGCCTGCTGGAGAAACAATATGCCCAGGAAGTCGCCAACGAACAGGCGGCGCTGCGTGGTCGAGGCCGTAATCGCGTCTCGTACCTGGGGATCTGATCATGTGGCCATTTAGTAAGCGTGAAGGCCCGGCCGATCTGCTGATGCGCGAGGCCATTAAGGTGGCCAGGGCTTCGGTGGACGGCCAGCAGATTGTTGCTCAGGGCGGTGGCGGCGGTGTTGAAACTCGCTGGCGAGGCGCTTCGCGCATGCTGCGCAGCATGGCCAGCTGGATACCTGGCCTCGGGAGTCCGCGACGAGACTTCAATCAGAGCGAGCGGCGAATGCTGGTGGCCCGGTCAAGGGACGCCATGCGTAACCACCTGATAGCCCGCGCTGCCATCACCCGGTTGCGCACCAATGTCGTGGGCACCGGGCTGGTGTGCCGCGCCCAGGTGGACCATGAGGCCCTAGGCCTTACCGAAGAGCAGGCAGACGAACTGAATGGCCGGTTGGACCGGCTTTGGTCGTTGTATGCCGATGATCCGAGAGAGTGTGATGCCGAAGCGACCCTCAATCATTACCAGCTGCAAGCCTTGGTCTTGGTGTCGTCGCTGGTCGCTGGTGATGTGTTGGTTGCCAGCCCGGATCAGGAGCGGCCGGGCTGTGTCTTCAGCACGCGACTGCAACTGATCGAGTCGGATCGGGTCGGCAATCCGAACGGCGGTATGGACCGGGTCAATCTGGTTGATGGCGTTGAGTTCGATTCGCTGGGCGCGCCCGTGGCCTATCACGTCTGTACCGGCTATCCCGGCGAGCATCTGGCCGGCAAGCCACTGATCTGGGAGCGACTTACCGCGTTCGGTGAGGAGACAGGCCGACGGCGTGTGTTGCACGTCCTGGCGGACAAGGAACGTCCAGGTCAGAAGCGCGGGGCTCCCTACCTGGCGCCTGTGCTGGAGCCGCTGCAAAAGCTGGAGCGCTACAGCAGCGCGGAGCTTATGGCCGCCGTGATCTCCGCAATGTTCACGGTGTTTATCAAAAAGAGCTCTGATTTCCCAACCGGCAACCTGCCGATGACTGCGTTGGCGGACGAGCGCCCTGAAGGCGATGACACCACCGATGGCGAGCTGGCCCTCGGCGAGGGGGCCGTGATTGACCTCGGCGTTGGTGAGGAGCCAGTCGTAGCGAACCCAGGCCGACCCAATGCCCAGTTTGATCCCTTCTTCACCGCCGTGGTGAAAGAGATCGGCGCTGCCCTGGAGCTGCCACTTGAAGAGCTCTTGCTCCATTACAGCAGCAGCTACAGCGCGGCCCGCGCCGCCATGCTTCAGGCTTGGCGTTTCTACAGTCTGCGTCGTTGGTGGCTTGCCTGTGATTTCTGCCAGCCAAGCCGTGAGCTGATTATCGACGAAGCCGTGGCTAGGGGCCTGATCGACCTACCGGGCTACGGCGACCCAGCCAAGCGCAAGGCCTACTGTCAGGCCATTTGGATCGGTCCGGCCCGTGGGGCTATTGATGAGCTGAAGGAAGCCAACGCGGCCGGTAAGCGCATCGAAATTGGCGTGAGCAACGAAACCCTCGAAACAGCGGCCATGACCGGCGAGCCCTGGCAGCAGGTGTTCCGTCAGCGTGTACGGGAAGTGGAGCAACGCCGCGCTAAAAACCTGCAGGCCCTGCCCAAGGGCGGGCTAGAAAACCCGCCTGACCCCAAATCCGAAGAGGACTGAATATGCCTCGAGCACTTGAGCTGGCTGCATCGCAGCCTTGGCTAATGCTGCCTGACGCCCTGGAAAACTTGCTGACCATCGCCGACCGTATGGGCGATCCGATGACCCTGGCGACCCGACGCGGCGAGCGGCTGGAAGATACCCGCAAAGTCACTATGCGAAACGGCGTGGCAGTGATCCCCGTAACTGGGCCGATCTTTCGCTACGCAAACATGTTCACTGAAATCAGTGGCGCTACCAGCACTCAGGTCCTGGGCACGGACATCCAGCGAGCGCTGGACGATCCCAAAGTCCGTTCGATTGTGCTCAACATCGACAGCCCTGGCGGTGTCGCTTCCGGCATCAATGAACTGGCCGAGATGATATTCGCCGGTCGAGAGCGCAAGCGGATCGTGGCGTACATCGGGGGTATTGGTGCAAGCGCTGCGTACTGGATCGCCTCGGCAGCGCACGAGATCGTCATCGATGAAGCCAGTTTGGCCGGGAGCATCGGCGTTGTCGTTGAGGCTGTCGTTGAAAGTGACGCTGCCAATGGCCGCAAACGCTATCAGATCGTTAGCAGCAACGCCCCGAACAAGCGGCCCGACCTAGCAACCGAAGAAGGGCGCGCCAAGATCGGTGAAACCGTGAATGCCCTCGGTGAAGTCTTCGTCGGCAAAGTGGCGCGAAACCTGAGCACCGACGCCGCCAAGGTCCCCGCAATGGGTGACTTCGGCGGATTACGCGTCGGAGCCGCCGCTGTTGAGTCGGGTCTTGCCCATCGGTTGGGCTCGCTTGAATCCCTGATCACCGAACTGGCCAGACCGGCCATCACTGTCCCAAGGAAAACCACCATGACCACCGTACACACCACGGCGGAGCTGCGTACTGCGCTGGCCGCCGGCACTGATCCGAACTCCATCGAAATCGCCCAGGCCCAGCAGCCTGACCTCGGCGCCATTCGAGCCGAAGGCGCCGCTGCAGAACGCGAGCGCATCAAGGGCATTAACGCCTTGGCCAGCAAAGGCTTCGAGAAAGATATCGAAGCGGCGATTGATGCAGGCACTACGGTCGAGGCCACAGCCTTGCAATTGTTCAAAGCCGCCCAGGATCGCGGGATTTCCCTTTCTGCGATCAAAAGCGATGCACAGGGCGTCACGGCTACAACCCCAAGCGGTGATGGCAAGCAGGGCGAACGCCAGGCAGCCGTCAGTGCAATCGTTGCGGGCGCTTCGCGCCGCTGACAGGAGACATTCATGAGCAACCCGGAACGTAAAACCTACCAGCCGAGCCACCTTTCTGCCGGTGACTTTCCCATTGCAATGGACACCGGCTTGATCGCCGCTGGCCAGACCCTGCTGCGGGGTTCTGTCCTGGGGCAGGTAACCAGTTCGAAAGAGTTCGTGCTGTGCAAAACCGCTGCTGAAGACGGCTCCCAGGTTCCTACGGCCATCCTCGACGAGGACGTAGACACCACAGGCGGGGCCAAAAGCGCGCCCGTTCGTTTGACAGGCCAAGTGCTGGGCACCCAGCTCCACCTCGGTGAGGGCCTGACCTTGGCTGCGGCCAAAGCCGCCCTTCGACCTTTCTGCATTTTCATCCGCTGACCGGAGCATCTGATGACTGATATTTTTGACACCCTCACCATGCTCGAAGCCGTTGAGCAGATGAATACGCCTCGTCGCTTCTTGATGAACACTTTCTTCAATGGCGGCAACCCCGTTACCTTCGGCACCGAGGCGGTGACCATCGACATCATCAAGGGCCAGCGCAAGATGGCGCCTTTCGTACACCCGTCGCTGCCCGGCAGTGTCTCGCTGCGTAACGGCTTCAGTTCTGAGACGTACAAGCCGCCCTACATCCAGCCTAAGCGCGAGACGCGAGCAGAACAAATCCTCAAGCGTGCTGCCGGTGATAACCCATTCTCCTCGCGGACTCCCCTGGAGCGAGCGGGCGAGCAGTTGGGGCGTGACCTGATCGACCTGGACGACGAGATCACTCGCCGTGAAGAGTGGATGTGCGCCCAGGCGCTGAGCACTGGGCGCGTTCGGGTGCTCGGCGATGGTGTCGATGACACCATCGATTTTCTGATGGAGGACAGCCACAAGATCGTCTTGGGCGCTGGACGTTGGGACACGGCGGACTCCGATCCTATCGCCAACTTGCGGCAGTGGAAACGCCAGATTGCCAAGGATTCCGGGCGCACCGGCAACGTCGCTGTCCTCAGTGGCGAAGCCCAGGATGCTTTCCAGCGCAACGAGACAGTGTTGAAACAGCTCAACTCTCGCCGGGTTGACATGGGCGTGATCAAGCCTGAAGAGCTGCCAGATGGCGTGACCTATCTTGGCTACCTGAACGACCCCGGCATCGACCTGTACGTCTACGACGAGTGGTACCTGGACGATGAGGGTGACGAACAGCAGATGGTGCCAAGCGGCGGCTTGATGCTGGGCTCGACCTCGACTCGAAACGCGATGCTGTATGGCGCGATCAAGGACATCGAAGCCATTGAAAGTGGCCTGGTCGAAGCGGCCCGTTTCCCCAAAAGCTGGGTCACCCAGGATCCGAGCGCCCGGTGGTTGAAGCTGCAAAGTGCTGCCCTGGCCGGGATGCTGGAGCCTAACGCTTTCGTCTTTGCAAAGGTGGTGTGATATGGCTGCCAAAGTTGAGTACGTAGTGATCGAAGGCTGTGTGCAGGACGGTGCCAAGGTGGTGCGAAAAGGCGATGTGTACGTTCCGCCCAGCACTGAGATCCGGGATCTGTTGCTCGAAGAAGGCGTCATTGCCAAGCGCGGCAAACTGGATCCTGGATCCTCTACCTCGGATGACGGAGACAGCTGATGGCTTTCCGTGACCAGGTTGCGGCGATGGATGCGCAGTTGCTGGATGTCCTGGGCGATGAGGCTCTGGTCGACGGTCGTGACTTACCGGTGCCGGGATTCTTCTCGGCGCCCTGGTTGCAACCAAAGGTGGGAAGGATCAACACCGGTATACGCGAGCCAGTGTTCGCCGTCCGTATTGTTGATGCCCACCTCATTTCGGATGGCCAGTTAATCACTGTCCAGCTGATGCCAGTAGACGGCGGCGGGCGTTATGTCATCGTCAAACGTGAGCCGGATGGCACCGGTTGGGTCAACTTAATTCTTCGGGAGGTGCGATGAGCGTTAGCAGTCATGTCAAATCCTCGGCCAGCTCCGGTCTGTTCACGCTGCAACTGGCTCAAGCCGATAAGAATGCGTTCTCCGACTTTGCCGCTCTTGTTCCACAAGCCGCCCGTGCAGCTCAACGGCGAGCACTGAATAAGACGCTGCGTTGGTTACGCACTCACATTGCACGAGCAGTAGGCCGGCAAGCCCGAATCGCCATCGCCGCTGTGCGTCAGCGACTAAAGGCTTACCCAGTCAACTCCAACGAGCAAGCCAAGTTGTGGTTTGGCGTCAATCCCATTGAGGCCAGTCGCGCAGGCCGGGTACGACAGGGCCGCTCTGGCGTCTCTGTCGCGGGTCGCAAGTATCAGGGGGCGTTCTATAAGACCGTTTATGGCGGCGCGCCTGACATATGGATTCGTACCGCCAGTAAACACTTCAGAGCAAGCGACTATCCCGACAGTGATGTGTCAGGCGGCGGTGGGCCAAGTTCGGGCTGGATTGCCGAGAACGGTAGCCGCTATCCACTGGCCAAGGCCAAGATATCGCTCGACGACGTGCGGCCTCAGTTTGAGGAATGGTCACGTCGTGCGCATCAGCGACTGCTTGAGATCCTGGAGCAGGAGATGAATTTCGAGCTGCAAAAATACTTGAGGAAATCAGCCCATGTCTGATCCCATCATTCCTCTCGACCATCTTTACTCAGCCATCGAAGAACAGATCGCCCAGGCTATCCCCGGCTTGGCATACATCTGCACCATGCCTGACATGTTGCAGCACGTACCCATTCCCGCTGTGGTGCTCGAACTGGTCGAACTGGAGCCCGGTCGGGACCCCGGCACTGGCGAAGTCGGTGTCGAGGCGCGATTCGAAGCACGCATCATTGTCGGCAGCGATCACGAACACTGCCAGCAGGTAGCGGCTTTCATCGCGGCTCAGCTGATTATTTTGCTGCGCATGCAGGCATGGGGATTGGCGGTCGAGCCGGCAGAGTTCGTCCAGGCATCACAGGACTGGACCCGGCCGGAGCTCGACAGCTATGCGGTGTGGGTCGTTGAGTGGACCCAGGGTATTTACTTAGGCAAGGAAGAGTGGCTGTGGCCGAATCAGCCCCCAGGTACCTTGCTCTGGGGCTTCAGCCCTGACACTGGTTCTGGTAGCGAAGGTAGCTATCAGCCACCGGAGGATATGGCATGAGCTACCCCAGCGCGCAGCATGACCGCATGCTGGCCGGCCTGGTCAAGGATTGTTATGTGGTCGCGCTGGATCTGACCGCTTCGCCGCCCGCATGTCGGGTGTCGGATGGGGACTGGGTCAGTGCCTGGGTGCGTTGGCACAGCATCGCCGCCGGCAAAGCCCGTCATTGGCGAGCGCCCAGCATGGGCGAGCAGGGAACTCTGGTAAGTGCCAGCGGCGATGTGGCTCAGGGCACATTTATCCCCGGTCTGTATGGCGATGCCGGGGCACCGCCGGACAACCGCGACCATGTCGAGGTGTGGCGTTTCGATGATGGTGGCTCTCTGGTCTATGACTGGCAGGCCGGCACCTACACCATCACCGTGCCAAGCGGTACCGTGACAATCAAAGTCGGAGGAACCGAAGTGGTCGTAACGGACAGCGAGATCAACGCCACGGCAGGCGATATCACCCTGACCGGCAATGTGTTGATCAACGGCCCGTTACAGGTCACGGGCGATATCAACGGCGGCGGAAAAATCATCGATACCGGTGGCAACACACCGAACCACAAACACTGACTCCGACATTTATCCACAGCCCGCCATGTGCGGGCTTTCGCATTTCTGGAGCAACCCATATGAGCAAAACGAGAACGGAGACCGGGCGGACTACGGCCGAGGCGGCGTTGTCTGAGCCCGTCCAAACCGAGACGCCGGCACCCATCGGACCGGCGCGAGTGTTCCGCGACACCCGGTACACCTCACGCACGCTGATCATGCCAGATGGCAGCACCTTGCCGGTCATCGCCGGCCAGCTCACAGCGTGCGGCGATGATCAGTACGCCTTCCTCAAGGCGCACCCGGATATGCAACTGCTGACGGAGTAATTCCATGATCGGAGTGGACCGCCGCACGGGGCAGCCGCTGTCCGGCCAGGCGCATTTGCGGCAGTCCATTGAGGACATTCTGAGCACGCCTGTCGGCAGCCGCCGCATGCGGCCGGAGTATGGCAGCCAACTGCGTCGCTATGTCGACCTGCCAGTTAACGAGGGCTGGAAAAGCGCGGTACAGGCCGAGGTCGCTCGCGCCCTCGGGCGTTGGGAGCCCCGTTTAAAACTTGAGCGTGTCCGGGTTATTGCGGTGGTGGATGGACAAATCACCTTGCAACTGACGGGCTCATATATTGGCGATGGCGTGGTGCTGGAGGTGAACGCATGAGCACTATCGACCTTTCGGCGTTGCCGGCACCACAGGTGCTGGAGAGTCTGGATTTTGAGGAGTTGTATCAGGGCGAGCTGGCGACGTTCCGCGAGTACATGGGCGACAACTGGACCGCTTTCCTTGAAAGCGATCCGGTGACCAAGCTGCTGGAGCTGGGCGCCTATCGGCGCATGCAGAACCGGGCCAGGGTCAACGACGCGGCCAAGGCGCTGTTCCTGGCTCATGCCACGGGTGCTGACCTGGTGCAGTTGGCCGCCAACGTGAACCTTGAGCGCCTGGTCATTCAGGCTGAGGACTTGACCGCCGTGCCGCCAGTGGCGGCGGTGCTGGAAAGCTACGACGCACTGCGCGAGCGTATCCAGCTGAGGTACGAAGGGTTAACAACTGCTGGGCCACGGAATAGCTACATCCTGCATGCCCGTAACGCCTCGGGCCTGGTGGCCGATGCCACGGCCGAAAGCCCGGCGCCGGCCGAGGTGGTCGTGACGGTACTGTCCCTGGAAGGCGATGGTACGGCCAGCCCCGAGCTGTTGGTCGAAGTGGACGCTTACCTCAACGATGAAGATCGGCGGCCTGTTGCTGATCGGCTGACAGTTCAGGGCGCCGAGATCCTGCCCTATCGAATCGACGCCGTGGTGTACATGGCCGGTACCGGCCCTGAAAACGAGGCGGCGCTTGCCGAGTGCAATGCGAGATTGCAGGCCTGTATCAACCCCCGGCGCCGCTTAGGCGTTGAGGTTGCACGTTCGGCGATTGATGCACAGATCCACGTCAGCGGCGTGGCCCGAGTCGAGATCCCTGGATGGGTGGACATCCGTCCAACCAAGGCCCAGGCAGCGTGGTGCACGGGGTTCACCATAAAGCGGGGTGGTAAATGAAAAGTTTACTTCCCCTCAACAGCACTCAGCTTGAGCGGGCCATTGAGGCGGCTATCGACGAAACAACAGAGATACCGCTCAGAACCCTATACAACCCGGACACCTGCCCGGCGCACCTGCTTTACCAATTGGCTTGGGCCTGGTCCGTGGACCGCTGGGACGAGGCCTGGCCCGAAGAGGTCAAGCGCTCGGTGATTCGCTCTTCGTTCTACGTCCATGCCCACAAGGGCACCATAGGCGCCTTGCGCCGTGTGGTGGAGCCGTTCGGCTATCTAATCGAGGTAGTGGAGTGGTTCAAGACTCAACCTATGGGGGTGCCGGGAACGTTCGCCTTGAAGATCGGTGTTTCCGATGAAGGCATCAGCGAAGAAACCTATCAGGAACTGACGTGGCTGATCGATGACGCCCGGCCGGTCAGTCGCCACATGACCGGATTGGCGATCAGCCTCGAAACCCGAGGGAAATTGAACATCGGTGTTGCCCTGTATGAGGGCGACGAAATCGACGTGTACCCGCCGATCATGCGTGACATTGAAGTCACCGGATCCATCAGCGTGGTAGGGCGCGAACACACCATAGACACCTTGGACGTTTACTAATGATTGATCAGACCTCGCAATTTTTCGCGATTCTCACGAACGTGGGAGCGGCGAAACAGGCGAACGCCGATGCCCTTGGCGTTCCGTGGAAACTTACCGAAATGGGCGTGGGTGACGCCAACGGCACCGACCCGGTTCCAAGCGCTGCGCAAACGTCTCTTATCAACGAATGGCGCCGCCGACCGCTGAATCAGCTTTTTATTGACCCAGTCAACCCGGCGGTGATTGTCGCCGAACAAGTGATTCCGGCCGATGAGGGTGGATACTGGATTCGTGAAATCGGTCTGTACGACGCTGATGGGGATCTGGTGGCAGTCGCGAACTGCCCTCCGAGTTTCAAACCAATCATGTCGCAGGGCTCGGGCCGGACCCAAGTCGTTCGGATGAACTTCATCGTCAGCAGCACGGGCAATATCACGCTCAAAATTGACCCGTCGGTAGTGTTGGCAACTCGGGAGTTCGTCGAGCGCCGAATCCAGGAAGAACTGTACAAACTCGATAACAAGCAGTCGGTGCGCGTAGCGACCACGGCCAACATTGCGTTGACCGGGCTTCAGACCATCGACGGCGTTAACCTGGTCGCAGGCGACCGGGTGTTGGTGAAGGATCAAACGGCCTCCAAGGATAACGGCATCTACATTGTCGGCGTAGCGGCTTGGCTGCGGGCACCGGATGCTGACAGCAATGCTGAAGTCACCTCGGCGATGATTCTGTCCGTCGAGCAAGGCGCTACGCTGGCCGACACCCGCTGGCAGTTGGTGACGGATGGAGCGATTGTTCTGGGCACCACGTCACTCTCTTTTCAGAACATCACGCAGGGGTTTGCGCCGCTCAATTCGCCAGCCTTGGTCAATCCAACGGCGAACACACCGGCTCTGTTCGACAGTACTTTGAAAATTGCTACAACTGAATTTGTTAAGAAAAACTCTGGTAACCACGCGGCTATTGGTGGCCTTAGCGCAAACACAACCTTGACCAGTACCAATACGTTCGGCATGTCCTACATGCTCAACTCTGCGACACCTTTCACCGTCAAGCTGCCCTTGGCAAGCACCTCGCCAAACGGAGGTGTTGTAACGTTCACCAATGTGTTGACAGCGCCAGTAACCCTTGTCTTGCAGGGTGCGGACTACATGACAGGTATTGAGGGAGTTGGGGCCGGAGGGAGCGTTGTATTAAGGCAGAGGGATACCATCACCTTGTCTTGTGCTGGAAGCAACGTCTGGTACGCCGAGAGCGGATCGGTACGAGACATCCAGTCAACTTCAATTAGATCTTTAATGGGTAATTATTCGGGTATCAAGATATTGGCTGCAGCGACCGCCCTAACAGCCGCTGATACCGGGGGGCTTTGTATTGGTTCGTCTGCGCTGGCTGGGCAAGAAGTTACGCTGCCTCAATTGTCGACGACAGCATCGGGTCAGACCATTGTTATCTCTGCAGGCGCAGGAGCATTCAGCCTGAAGCCCTTCGCGGGTGACCCCGGACTATCAGTTGGGTTGTCGGTTCTATCCACTCTTCCAATTGACGTCTTTGAAAGCATCGTGCTGGTTTCAAACCCCTCGGGATGGCGGGTTGTTTCTGGGACTGTTCTAAATAAATACTCAGGTACGTTCAGTGCGTCTCTAGTAGCCAGTGGGTATCAGAAGCTCCCAAGCGGTCTGATCATCCAATGGGGAGCGGCAGGCACTGCAAATGGATTTGGCACATGGACTTACCCTATCGCATTCCCCAACTCGGTTTTTCGTGTTTTTGCGAGCAATGATGCCACGGCCTCCGGAACAAGCATGTATGCATGCGGTGTGCATCCCACTTCTGGAAGCCCTAATGTTTCGGCCACCATCGCAAGCCAGTTGGCGACGGGTGGTGATGCCATCTTTTTGTTTGCCATCGGCTGCTAAGGAGAACCTGTGTTCACTTCAAAAAGTACTCGCAGTTTTTACGACGCGACAATCCATACATCGATGCCAGACGACATAATTGAAATCTCTTCTGAGGTCCATGCCGAGCTATTGGCGGGGCAGTCGGAAGGAAAGGTGATTAATTGGGGAGATGATGGTTTACCCATGCTGGTCGATCCGCCGCTCCCTAGTGATGAAGTGCTGGCAGCTATAGAACGGGCCTGGCGTGATCGGTGCCTACTTGAAACTGACGGTGTGGTGACCCGCCATCGTGACGAGTTGGAAGAGGGTGTGGAGACTACTTTGTCAGCCTCGCAGTATACCGAGCTACAGGCGTACCGCCGTGCCCTTCGCAACTGGCCGGAAGCGGGGGAGTTCCCTCTGAATGAGCATCGTCCTCCGGCGCCGTTCTGGCTGGCTGGCCAGGTTCAATAAACGCCCCGCACTGACGGGGCGTTTTCTTTTCCGCTTCACCACAAACAAGGCCCCGCATTGCGGGGCTTTTTCGTATCTGGAGAATTTATGAGCTTCTTTCATGGCGTGACCGTCACGAACGTTGATACCGGTGCTCGTGTCATTGCGTTGCCGTCGTCCTCAATCATCGGACTGGTTGACACCTTCGTACCGGCGCCGGCCTACAGCGCGCAGCCGAATGACCTGGTGATGATCACCAACGAGCGCGAAGCGCTGGCCGCCTTCGGGCCTGACTCGGCAATGACCAAAGCCTGCCAAGCCATCTACACCCGAGCCAAGGCGGTGATCGTGGCCTGTGGTGTGGCCCAGTTGGCCGATCCGGCTGCACAGACCTCGGCAATCATTGGTGGCGTTCTGGCTGACGGCAAGCGTACTGGCCTGCAGGCGCTGCTGGACGGCAAGAGTCGGTTCAACGCGCAGCCGCGGCTGTTGGTGACTCCCAAGCACAGCGCGACACAGGCTGTCGGTACCGCCCTGGTGGCAGTGGCCGACAAGTTGCGAGGGCTCGCCATCCTCGACGGTCCAAACACCACCGATGAGGCGGTGATGGCCTACGCCGAGAACTTCGGCGCCAAGCGGGCATACCTGGTTGATCCAGGCGTGCAGTATTGGGACACCACGGCGGACGCCACGGTCGACGCGCCGGGCTCGGCCTGGGTGGCGGGCTTGTTCGCCTGGACCGACAGCGAATACGGTTTCTGGGCTTCGCCTTCGAACAAAGAATTTGTCGGCATCACTGGCACCACGCGGCCCATTGAGTTCCTGGACGGTGACGAAACCTGCCGAGCCAACCTGCTCAACAACGCCAACATCACCACGATCATCCGTGATGACGGCTTCCGCCTGTGGGGCAACCGCACGCTGTCGAGCGATCCGAAGTGGGCGTTTGTCACTCGCGTACGCACGATGGACATCGTCATGGATGCGATCCTCTACGGCCACAAATGGGCGGTGGACCGCTCCATCACAGCGACATACATCAAGGATGTGACCGAAGGTCTGCAGGCGTTCATGCGCGACCTGAAAGCCCAAGGCGCAATCATCAACTTCGAGGTGTATGCCGACCCGGAGCTGAACACGGCCAGCCAGCTGGAGCAGGGCAAGGTGTATTGGAACATCCGCTTCACCGACGTTCCGCCGGCAGAAAACCCCAACTTCCGCGTAGAGGTCACCAATCAATGGCTGACCGAAGTGCTCGACACCGCCGCTTAAGGAGCGACCCCAATGGCAATGATTCCCGAAACCCTTGCGAACTTGAACCTGTTCGCCGACGGCGTCAGCTTCCAGGGCGACGTGCCGAGCCTGACGCTGCCCAAGCTCACGCTCAAGATGGAAGAGCATCGCGGCGGCGGCATGGATGCGCCGGTCGAGCTGGACATGGGCATGGAAAAACAGGAAGCGAGCTTTACTACCACTGGCGTACGCCGTGAGTCGTTGAAGTTCTTCGGCTTGGCCGACGGCACGGCGTTCAACGGTACGTTCCGAGGAGCCTACAAGGGGCTCAAAGGCAAAGTCACGCCGGTCATCGTCACCCTGCGCGGCACGTTGAAAGAAGTCGACATGGGCGACTGGAAGCCGGGCGACAAGGCCGAGATCAAGCACTCCATCGGGCTGACGTACTACAAGCTCGAAGTGGACGGCCGAACCGTCTACGAGATCGACCCCATCGGCATGCGCCGTGTCATCAACGGCGTTGATCAACTGGCCGCCCAGCGTTCCGCATTGGGCCTCTAACTCTTCTTGATACCCCGCCTGGCGAGTCGCCCGGGCGGTGGTTCCTCTGTTTAAGGACACACCTCTATGAGCAGCACTGCAATCCCAAGCTGGATGACCCTGGCCGCTGACCGCGTCACCGTGAAACTGACGGTGCCATCTGAAGCCAACGGCGTGCGTGTCGATACGCTGAGCCTCCGGACACCGACTGTGCGTGACCTTCGCATTGCCCGCCAAACAGCGCCCAATGATGAGGAACAACAAGATCTGAACTTGTTCGCCTCCCTGGCCGAAGTCGGTACCAAGGATCTGGATGGCTTGACGCTGAAGGACTTCAACCGCATACAGGCCGGCTATTTTCGCCTGGTGCGAGAAGATGAACTTCAACCCCAAGGTGCAGAAGCAACTGGCTAAGCGTCTAGCCACCGAGCTGAATTTTTCCGCCGCTGAAATTCTCGCCATGCCGTTCTCCGACATGGTCTGGTGGCTCTCAGACTGAAACAAGGGGTAGACGATGGCTAGCAAACTGGCGTTATCGCTGGTGATTGGCGGCGCCGTCAGTTCGACGATGGCGTCTGCCTTCCGCACGGTCGAAGGCCACATCAAAAAGCTGGAGGACAAAGGCAACAAGGCCAAGGTGCTCAAGAGCACCATTGGCGAAACCATCCGCATGCGCGATGAATGGAAGCGGGCGCACGATAGCGGCGCTGCTTCGGCCGATGGCCTGTTGCGCAAACTCAACGGCAACCTTGATGCCCTGCGCAAGCAGGGCGTGGAGGTAGGCAGGCTGGGGCAGGAGTACCAGCGCCTCGGCCGTGCAGCCAAAGCCGCCGATCTGCAGCTCAAGGGACACCAGCAGCTCGATGCCGGCAAGAAAGGACTCACGTCGAGCATTGGTCAGGGTGTTGTAGCCACAGGCCTGGCGGCGATTCCGACCAAGGTCAGCGCGGATTATCAGGCGATCATCCGTGACATCGCGATCAAGGCGGATGTGGTCAACAAGCCACAAGAAACACAGCTTAGTCAGACAGTAATCCAGACCTCTCGCGATACGGGTATGGCCCGTAACGACGTGGCGGACCTGGTGAATCAGCTGGTCGGTGCAGGTATGGACCTTAAGCAGGCCATGGCCTACGCACCGACGGCCGCGAAGTTTGCCATCGGCCAGGGCGCATCCGGCGTCGACACGGCCAGCATGATCATGGCGCTGCAGCAGAACGCCAAGATCAACGACCCGAAGGTGATGCAGCAGGCCCTGGAGGCCATCGCCTATCAGGGACAGGCGGGGAGCTTCGAGGCCAGCGACATGGCCCGGTGGTTCCCTCAACTGTTGGCGAGCATGGAGAAAAACGGTAGCACCGGCATGGAAGCGGTCAGCTCCTTGGGCGCGATGCTCCAGGTGCAGATGAAAACGGCCGGGGGCTCGGACGAAGCGGCCAACAACCTCAAGAACTGGATGGAAAAAATCGGTTCGGGCGACGTGGTCAAGGCGTACAAGGACGCCGGTATCGACTATCAAGCCTCCTTGAACACTGGCATCCAGAAGGGCATGTCGACCCTGGAATCCAGCTTCGCCCTGGCGATGAAATACATCCAGGCCACCGACCCGGCGAAAGCCGCGAAGATGGCCGAGGCTCAGGCCAAGATCAGCAAGGAGACGGATCCGGAGAAGGCCAAGGCGGCGCTCGATGCGCTGGAAAAATCCCTGCGTACCGGTGACCTGTTCGCCGACATGCAGGTCAAGGCAGCGCTCACGGCCTACTCGCAAAACAAGGAGTTGTACGAGCAGCTGAAAAAGGACTCGCAATCTTCTGGCGGGATCCTCGATAAGAACCTGGCCGAGCGGCGCGAAACGTCGAAACAGATGTGGGACGAGCTGGGCCAGGCGGTTAGCGATGGCATGCGCAGTGTGGGGGACGCCATCCGCCCGGCGACCGATGCGGTCGCCCAGGGCCTGACCTCAATTGTGCGTGGGTTGACCAAGCTTTCGGATGGCTCGCAACCGGTGGTGCTTGGCATTGCCGCTATCACCACCGGTCTGTTGGCCCTCAAGACGGCTGCCAGCGCGGTGAAGATTGGCAAGGGGCTCTACAACATATCGCGTGGTCGAGCGATGGAACGAGGCGCGGGCGCCCTCGGTGATGCCGCTGCCAAGGCTCCGAAAACCGGAATCAAGACGGTGGATAAGGGGCTGGGAGTCCTCGGTAAGTTGATGGGGGCCGGCAACGATCCTGCAGCAGGGATCAGCAATGAGCCGCAACGTGTGTTTGTCGTCAACGCTGATGCAATAGGCCGGGCTGGTTCTGGTCCAGGTGCAGATCCTGGCGGCGGTACCGGCAGGCGTCAGCGTGGCCGACGAGGTCGCCGTACCGGTATTGGGACCACCCCGCGTCGGCGATTACCCGCCCGGGTGCCCAGTCCTCCGGCCGTGTCACCCCCTGCCGCTATGTCTGTCATGCCAAAGGTGGGGCTGTTGGCTGCTGCGCCTATGGCTGCTGCGGCGGAGGCAGCGTCCGGTGGCTCGCTCGGCCGTGCGGTTCAGTCGATCAGGGGCGTCACCCGAGCCACCAAACGTATCCCCGGCGGTAACGTACTTGATGCAGGGGTGGGGGTCTTGGATACCGCGCTCAACGCCACGACCCAAGACGAAAAAGCCGAGGGTTATGGCGGTGCCGCTGGTGGTTTGGCGGGCGCACTGGCCGGCGGCGCAGCAGGTGCCGCTATTGGTTCGGTGGTGCCGGTCATCGGTACTGCAATCGGGGGCTTAATTGGTGCCGCTTTGGGCGGCCTGGGTGGCGAAAGTATCGGCGGCTTCTTGGGTAAGTCCTGGTTTGGCAGTGATGGTAAGGCCGAGGAGGCCAAGCCTCCCGAAGTTGCCAAACCAGCTGAGCCAACTCCGTCGGTGCCACCCAAGGTTGAGCAGGCTTTCAGCTTTTCGCCGCAAGTGTCCATCACCGTGCAAGGCGATGTAAAAGACCCGGCGCAGCTGGCTCGAGATCTGGAGCCGCATCTGCGCCAGTTAATGGAGTCCTTCTCCCGGGACGTGGCCGCCCGCCAAGCGTCGAGTCAGCTGTTCGATTCCCCTCACGTATAAGGAGGTGCCATGGCCTACATGGAGCAACTGCAATCAGTACTCAAATCACTGCTTGCAGCGGGTGAGACTGGCCGTACCAGTCTCGACGGCATGCTGGGCCCGCTTAATGGCGCAATCAGCGACATGACGGGCGCCGCCTCGGAGCTGGAGGGGGTGCCCTTCATTGGGCCAGCCATCGGCGCCAAGGTGCAACGGACCATGCGGGCAATCAACGCGGCGCAGTCCGCCGTGGGCCAGGTGGCGGCGAAATACAACCAAGCCGTCACCGCCGCCGGCCAAGTCCAGGAGCGGCTGGGTTCCCTCAAGGAACAGGCAGGCAAGGCGGGAGCAGCGATTAATCGCATCGCCGGCCAGGTGAGCCCATCACTGAGCAACATCATGCCCACGGGATCATTTGCCCCCCAGCTGACACCAGCGGCCGAGGCAGTGAAGCCGTTCCCGCACCTGCTGATCATGCAGCCCCTGGAGCCGAACGCGCAGCCGTATTACTTCAACCTGGATACGGCGGCGTTCGAGGAACTCCGTCGCCAGACGTCGTTTCGCTGGGCAGGCCAGGAACGTCTGACACGCAGCATCGCCCAGCAGGCGGTCGGCCAGGGAGAGGACAAGATCAGCCTCAAGGGCGCAATTTTTCCGGGCTTCAAAGGTGGGCTCAAACAGCTGGATACCTTGCGCTCCATCGGGCGACGCCTGCAGCCGGTGAACCTGACCACCGGCTACGGTGAAGTGCTCGGCACCTGGTGCCTGCTCAACATCGAGGAAGATCAAAGCAACCTGCTCGCGGGTGGCATTCCGCGTAAGCAGTCCTTTTCACTGGAGTTTGTGAGCTATGGCGACGACCTGCAGAACGTCTGACGGGGATCTGTTGGACACCGTCTGTCATCACTACTACGGCCATCTGAATGGCACGGTGGAGGCCGTGTTTGCCGCCAATCAAGGCCTGGCCGATGAGCCTCAACCGTTTCGCGCTGGTGTGATCATCCTGCTGCCGGATCTGCCAGCGCAGACGCTGGAGGATATCCAGCTGTGGGATTAACCAGCACCGTCGCACGTTACAAGCCCTGCCCCGTGCGGGGTTTCTCTTTTCTGGAGTATCACCATGAAGCCGACCTATCGCATCGTTGCGGACGGCAAGGACATCACCGCGTTGATCAATGATCGATTATTGAGTCTGCGCACCTCGGACAAGCCGGGCATGGATTCGGATGACTTCGAGTTGCGGATCGATGATCGTGATCAAGCGGTTGCGCTGCCCACGCGGGGGGCGGGTATCGAGGTTTATCTGGGATATACCGGTCAGGCCCTGACCCGTCTGGGGCGCTACACCGTCGACGAGATCGAGTTGTCGGGGCCGCCTGACACGATGGTGATCCGTGGTAAAGCCAGTGACATGCGTGGCAGCGGCAAGACCGTGCGCAGCGGGTCCTGGGAAAACGTGCCCCTGCAGCAGATTGTCCGCGACGTGGCAGCCCGCAATGGATGGCAGCCGGTGTGCCCGGTGCAAACAAAAGTGCCTCGAGTCGATCAGCTCAACGAGTCGGATTACAACTTCATCACCCGCCTTGCCAAACAGTATGACTGCACGGCCAAGCTGGCCGACGGCAAGTTGTTGGTCATGCCTCGGCAGGGCGGCCAGACCGCCAGCGGCAAGAATCTGAGCCCTGTGGTTTTGAAGCGCTCGGATCTGAGTCGCTATCAATTCCGTCTCGGCGATCGCAATACGCAAAAGGCGGTACGCACCAAGCACCAGGACAAAAAATCCGGAGCCCTGAAGGTGGTCGAGCTGGACAACGACGACCTGCCGAACGGCCTGCCAGCGGTCCATACCGACCGGCATATCTACCCCAACAAGTCAGCCGCCGAGCAGGCCGCCAAGGCGCGCCTGGCCGCGTTCAATCGCAGCAGCGCCGGGGTTCGCCTGGAAATGGCCGGGCGCACCGATGTATTTGCCGAGCGGTCGATCATTGTCCAGGGGATCAAGCCCGGGCTAGATGGTGAATACCTGGCTGAGGCGGTGGAGCAACTGTTCACCTCCAGTGGCTGGACCACCACCGTCGAGTGCAACGGCGGCAAGAAGGGCAAGGCCAATGCCAAAGGTAAGAAAAAGAAGAAGGAAGCTAAGCCGGTCAAGGTCGTCCAGCTTTAAGCGCACTCAGCACCACCCTCAAACACAACCGCAACCCGCCATCGAGCGGGATTTTTTTGGAGCCCCCATGCCACTCACTGAGCAGCAACTACAGCGCATCATGCCCAACGCCCGCCGCCAAGCGGGCGTTTTCGTATCGGCCCTGAACGCCGCCATGGCACACCGACAGATCGATACGCCCAAGCGGCAGGCGGCATTCCTGGCCCAGGTTGGGCATGAGTCCGGCCAACTGCAGTACGTGCGGGAGCTGGGCGGCGATCAGTACCTCAGCAAATACGACACCGGTTCGCTGGCTTCGAAACTCGGCAACACCCCAGAGCCCGACGGAGATGGCCAGCGCTATCGTGGTCGCGGCTTGATCCAGGTGACGGGGCGCAACAACTACCTGCGCTGCAGCTTGGCGCTGTTCGGTGACGAGCGTCTGTTGCGCACGCCCGAACTGCTGGAGCTGCCCCAATGGGCGGCCGAGTCGGCTGCATGGTTCTGGTGGGTCAGGGAGTTGAACGTGCTGGCTGATCGTGATGAGTTCGAAACGATCACCCGGAAAATCAACGGCGGGCTCAACGGCCTGCAGGATCGCCTGCAGCTGTGGGAGCGGGCGAGGGCGGTGCTATGCGTCTCGTCGACCTGATCCCGCTGCAATACCGCGTGCTGGTCGCCGGGCTTTTACTGTTCGCTCTGGTCGCCACTTCGACGGTTCTCGCCTGGACGGTCCAGGGCTGGCGATACGGTCAGCAGTTGGAAAAACAAGCCCGGCTCCACACCGAAACCCTCAACCAAATCACCCTGACCTCGGCCGCTCTGCAGCGCACCGAGCAGGACAAGCGCCTGGCCCTGGAACAGCGGCTGGCCGCCAAAGACCAAACCCACTATCGAGCCCTAACCGATGCCCAACGTGATCAGGATCGCCTGCGTGATCGCCTCGCTACTGCTGATGTCCGGCTGTCAGTCCTACTCGACGCCACCGATTCCACCAACGGCTGTGCAGTGCCAGCCACCACCAGCGCCGGCAGCGTGGTTCATGGAGCCACACGCGCCCAACTTGACCCGGCGCATGCTCAACGAATTATCGGCATCACCGATGCCGGCGACCGGGGGCTGATAGCCCTGGCAGCCTGCCAGGCCTACGCCAAAGAAGTTTCAACACCGAAGTGAAAAGGAGCGACCGGGCCGGATGCGCCAACATCCGATCCGGTCGCCGTCCCTGCAGATGTCCCTGCAAGTCCAGCCAAGGCTCCTGCTCCGTGCACAAAGCGCGGCGAGCCTAGCACCTGTTTATCCATACAGTAAAGGTCTTGCTTTCAATGAGTTCACCCATCATCCCTTGGATGGGCGGCAAGCGCCGCCTAGCCGACCGCCTCATTCCGCTTTTTCCGCCCCACGAATGCTATGTCGAAGTCTTTGCCGGCGGTGCCGCGCTTTACTTCATGCGACCCCAGGCCGCTCCCGTTGAAGTCCTGAACGATATCAACGGCGACCTGGTGACGCTCTATCGCGTCGTGCAGAACCACCTGGAAGAGTTCGTGCGCCAGTTCAAATGGGCGCTTAGCTCGCGCCAGGTATTCGAGTGGCAGAAAATAACCCGTCCCGAAACCCTCACCGACATCCAGCGCGCCGCCCGGTTCTTCTACCTGCAGCACCATGCCTTTGCCGGCAAGGTCACCGGGCAGACGTTCGGCACCGCGACCACTGGCCCGGCCATCAACCTGCTGCGGATTGAGGAGAACCTCTCGGCAGCATGGCAGCGGCTGTCCGGCACCTACGTCGAAAACCTCCCCTGGCTTGATTGTGCTGAGCGCTATGACCGCGCTCATACGTTTCACTACATGGACCCGCCGTACTGGCAGACCGCTGGATATGGCGTGGATTTCCCGTTCGAGAATTACGAGCGGATGGCTGACTTCATGCGTCGCTGCAAGGGTAAGGTAATGGTCAGCATCAACGATCACCCGGACATCCGGCGTGTGTTCGAGGGCTTTCACTTCGAAACGTTGGACATTCGCTACAGCAACACGAACCAGCGTCAGGGCAAGGCCGAGGTCAGCGGTGAATTGGTGATCATGAACTGGGAGCCGGCGGCGTTGGGAGGGCTGTTCTAATGGTTGTCACGCTCGATCTGATCCGCTTGCTATGTGATTACGCTGGAGCGTTACTGTGGTCACACAAACGAAGGACCAAGACCATGGAAACCGAAACCGCTGACAAATACTTGAATATCTTTCCCTCCGCTCTGCTTGCAGCGGTAGCACGCGGAGAGGTAGATCTCAACCACTGGGCCGGCGTGGTGCTGGCTGGGCGGGGGTTGGACCAGGATGCACGCTGGGTGGGATTCCCAGAGGCGGCCCGCCTCCAGGATCAACGCAGTCAGGCTTAATTTTCTTCCGAACTCCAGGGGAGCAACAACTGTGCTCCCTGGTTTTTGACGTTCCCCACCTCTTTGCCCACGGCATACCATTCGAAATCCGTTTCCGGCCGGGAACGGTTTTTAGCTATCTCCTTTGCCTGCGCTGGACTGAGATCTGGATCCAGCCATTGCCTGGCTTCTTCAGGTGATAACACTAGCGGGCGGCGATCATGGATATCCACCATACCCTGATCGCAGGATGCGGTAATGATTACGAAGCCATCGCCGTCTTGCTCGTCCAGACCTGGACGGGCCTGTGCGAGCGCCCCGAAGAACATTGGCTTCTGATCTTTCAACCGGATGAAATAGGGTTGTTTTTTCTTTGGATCATTTGGGTCTTTAACCCATTCATACCAGCCCTCGCTGGGCACCAGTGCGCGCCCGGCCGGCCAAAGCTGTTTGAAAAACTTTCCCGTCGTAACGGTCTCGATCCTGGCGTTGATCGGATCCGGACGTTTCCCCTTCGCCCAAAAGGGCGCCCATCCCCACCTCACTGGCGTGATATGAACGCCGGCCTCTGTGCTGTGCAGGATCTGCACGCGGGTAGTCGGAGCCACGTTGTACCGGCTGATCGGCTCCGCATCGTATCCGCCGAACAATGGCAGTTGAGGGCCTAGCTCCTCCATAAACACCGCCATCCCCTCGTACTGCACGAATCTCCCGCACATGAGCTGTCCCGCCTGTCAGATTTTTCCTATACAAAATTGACCGCGAACCTTGTACAAAGTTAACTGTATGTTCGTACAGTATTTTGGATCGGTGCGTCATGAGCTTTTCAATTCTAGGCCCTATTGCCGAGGGTGGCTTGAAGCTGCCCTTGTGTTCGTTTCGAGTGCCCGCCGGCTTTCCGTCTCCGGCGGCGGACCACATCGAAGCGCACATCTCATTGGATGAGGTTCTGAACATTCGCGCCCCGCATGTCTACCTGGTCTCAATCGCTGGGGAGAGCATGCAGGGCGCTGGTATTTTTGAAGGCGATCTCGCGGTGGTGGACCGCGCTCTGGAGCCCGCGCACGGTCACATCGTCGTAGCGCTGCTGAACAACGAGCCCGTATGCAAGCGGCTTTGCATTCGCGGTAGGGAGGTGATTCTCCTGTCGGAGAACCCAAAGTATCCACCGAGGTACGTGCTCGAGGGCGACGAGCTGGTGATATGGGGCGTCATCACCTGCAGCGTGCGCAGCCATGTCTAAAGTCCAGCCGGTTTTCGCTCTGATCGATTGCAACAGCTTCTACGCCAGTTGCGAAAGAGTGTTCCGCCCGGATCTGGCCCGCGTGCCCATTGTGGTGCTGAGCAACAACGACGGCTGTGTGATCGCTCGCAGCTACGACGCCAAGCCCTACGTGAAAATGGGCGAGCCGTATTTCCAGATCAAGCACAAGCTGCAGAAACACGGCATCGTCCCGTTCTCGTCGAACTACGCGCTCTATGGCGACATGAGTGAGCGCGTTATGGCACTCATTGAATCGATGGTGCCCGCCGTCGAGGTCTATAGCATTGACGAAGCCTTCGCGGATCTGACCGGCATTGACGGTCGGGATGCCCTCGGCCGCAAGATCCGCAGCCACGTGCTGCGCTGCACCGGCATCCCCGTCGGGGTAGGGATCGCTCACACCAAAACCCTAGCAAAGCTGGCGAATCACACCGCCAAGCGGCTCCAGGTGCAAACGGGCGGCGTGGTCGATATCTGCGACCCATTCAAGCGCGACTGGGTGCTACGCAATACCGACGTGGCCGAGGTCTGGGGCGTCGGCCGTAAGATGAAACTGCACCTGGAAGCCATGGGCATCAAGACAGCGATGGACCTGGCGAAGGCCGACCCGTGGACACTGCGCAAGAAGTTCAGCGTGGTGATCGAGAAGACCGCCCGCGAACTGGGCGGCACGCCGTGCCTGGAGCTGGACGAGCCGGACCCGCCGAAGCAGGAGATCTGCTGTAGCCGGATGTTTGGTAAGCGGCTCACGGAGCTGGCACCGATCAAGGAAGCGGTGGCCACCTACATGATGCGTGCTTCGGAAAAGCTCAGGGCGCAGAAGTCGCTGTGCAAGAAGATCCGCGTCAGCGTCCGCACTGGCATGTTCAACCCGGCGGAGGCGAAGTACGCCAACGGCGTGCTGATCGACATGCCGTACCCCACTGATGACGTGCGGCTGCTGACCACGGCAGCAGTGGACGCGCTCGACCGCGTGTTTCGGCCGGGCTTCAAGTACAGCAAGGCTGAGGTGCTATTGATGAACCTCTGTCAGCAGGGGGAGTACACCGACGACCTGTTTGCCACGTCTCAGCCAGCCGATGCTACGAAGTTGATGGCGGTGTTGGACCAGATCAACGGGCGATGGGGCAGGGGAACACTGCGATCAGCTAGCGTGCCTATCAACCCTGACTGGTGTATGCGCCGAGAGATGATGAGCCAGAGTTTCACAACGAAACTTGATCAATTATGGACGGTAGCGTGTAAATAGTTATTATTAGTAAGGTTTTTCACTTAGCCTTTGCGTCCAATTTTTTCAAGGAGTGCTTAACCTGCTCGTGTCGTCAATAACTCCGGAAGAAATAGGTGTGGTTGGATAGATAACAAGCTCAGATGTGTTATTGGCAACTTTTATTTGTATTGTGTTGTTTTTATAAAATGGCCGCGCGAGAATAAAGTTTCCTTGGTTCTGGCCGATGATGCTCCAGTACTCTGCTTTGCCATCCCTAACAGAGGAGTAATTGCTGAAACCTGTGCGAATAGCGCTCTGTGCAGCTGCCGCTCCTAGGGATTGTGGGGAGTCAAATATTCCTATCATTACTATGCAAAATACCAGAAGTGAATAAATTGGGATTTGGAATTTTTTCTCTTCTGTTTCAAAGTTGGGGGTGGTTTTTTCGCTTGATAAAAGTTTCAGTATTCCCCCAATGATGAAGCCTGTGGTGCATATCTGATATTGGCTCTTGAAGATTAAGTATTCTGGCGTTGAGCTTTGTTCAATTAGTGACGCAACGAGGTCTCCAGATGGAGCGAATACGACAGCTAATACAAACAACGTAGTCGTTGCGGCCTCATATCTCCAGTTGGACAACCCCCAAATGGCAAACCAACCGACGGTTCCTGCCAGTAGAAAGACCTTTATAATTACTATGCCGGCCTTGATGGTATCTAAATAATTGGCATAGCCACTCATCCAAGGGAAGCCAAGTGCAGCGTAAAAGCCGTCTTGCCATCGCATGCCTACGATAAAGGTAAGAACGATGCATATTGCGGTCACCTGTGAGATTGTGCTCATACCTTTCGAAATTTTATCCATTACTCATTTTTCTCATATGGCGATGGCTTGGCTTGGTTGAATTGTTTGATTGGCTGTCTCGCTTGAAAGCGAAGCGATACCAAGTGTGAGTGCGGTTTCGGTTTAGGGAAAAATTTAGGGCAAGGGTGTATATATACTGAGCATCTGGATATTAACTAGGTCTGACTGTAGCAAGTACACCAAGCATAGATTGACCCGCGTGACGCTTCTCAACGGCCTCACCTATTTTTTCCTTACTGTAACCAATGAAGGCTCCGCTAGCTGCGCCTGCCAGTGCAACTGCGGGAGCACCTACTGCAAGGAGCGGAGAAAGTAAGGGAAGCATGACTGCCGACGCTACCAGACCCGCGCCTATGATGCTGCCTGTAAGGACTGCTGCTTTCTTCGGTGCATACTTTAACTCAATATCCTTAAGACTCTTTCGTTGCCGCTGTACCAGCGAAGCGAGGCCGTGGCTGACCTCTTTTATCATTTCATTCGTGTCAATGGGGCCTGTTGATGCCAGTTGGCTTGTATATTTGTTAAGTTCCTCTCGGAGCCACCGGTGTTCGTTATTCGAAATTAGTTGGACAAGAGTCGTTACAGGGATAGCAGCCAGCCAGGATAGGCTGTCATCCTGGACCGCTTGTAGCGTCTGAAGCGCTTGATCAGAAATCACATTTTTTGAGCGGAGATCTCTTGCATTTGCTTGAGCGATTTTCTCGAAATAGTGCCAGTGAACAGGCTGCGAAAGAAGTGCCTGCGCCCCGAGTTCGCTGGAATTTTCAAATAAATGGTACTGAGGTCGTAGTCTTTCCAGGACGCCATTGAGAAGCAGTGGGCCGGTGGGCGCGCGTTTCATTTGATCTAGAATAGGGGACGAGCGTATTCCCTCAAGCTCTTTGAGATACTGGCTCGCCGCTTCGTCGGCGCTGAGTTGAATGCCGGGCTTCCCGCCTGGAGGGACAAACAAGCCTGACGGCATCAGGGCGTCAAGAAATGCAGTTTGTTGTTTCCTTGAGTAGTCAAAGAGCTCTTCCAGCGATTGAATCTGTCCGTGGCAAATTGGAGAGATCAAGCGAATCGCCAACTGTTCAAGACCCAACTTGGTATGTGCATCGTTCTGCTCCAAAGTCTCCTCGAAACTTGGGAAAATAAAAACAGCTGGCACGGGAAGCTTCGCATCTACTAATGGGCGTAAGTGCAGAATGTAGAAAAGTTGAATAGCAAGTTGTAAATGTTTGGCATTTAGATTTAGGTCTGAGCTTATGAATGGATATATAGGGTCTGGGATTAGTTGTGTGTCTGCGTAGAGTCCGGTTATGCGAACAGCATTGAGTGCGGATGGGCCAAATCGTCGCTGACCACCCGTAACCAATCTCATTCCGCCAAAACACTTTGCTTGTTGGTAAATATTTATCGAGTGGCGGTTATAAAATTCACTCAACTCTTCTATTACTTGGTTTACGGAGTTGGCGAACACGTCTGGCTGATATTTAACACGCCACATCATCCGTTGCTTGATCTCGTCCTCGTCTTTGACTAGATCGACCGAACGGCCTGTCAATGCAGCAAATAGAGAGCTGAAAAGGGCGAATAGTTCAACTTGAACTTCATCCATGGCGATTGTTGGCTGATGAATTTTATCCTTTAATGTTTCTCCTCTCTGTATCGATAGCGCTGCGCCGAAATTCGTCGCCACCAATACAGTCTCTCTGGACATGCCTTTCGTATCTACCAATCCTGAAGCCGTCAAAGGAGCAGCTAATAGCTCATCCGCATGGGATTGTAGCGATGGAGGAAACTTCAGCTTCCCCTCTCTCATTGCCTTCCAGGCATCCAGAAGTCGCTGTGCAGTTTCGGGGCTGTCCAAACTGTTCATGATTATTCTCACATGACATTTAGTTTCTTTCGATGATAGTGATTATTCGCCGATATAGCATTATTGGCAGCTTGACGCTACACATTTGCGGCTTAGTTCACTCACTGCTTCTGGCCGATTGTTGCCTGTCGCCAAGGGCTGCAATCGGCCAAGAGCGGTCATCTGTCTCGTTTCCGAATTACCTAGGCCTGTGGCTTTGTCGCGCGGCACATTGGCAAGCCACAAACTTCACACAGATAGGTGCCATTTGGACCACTTCTGAGGCCTTTGGTCGATACGCGCTCCCAGGATTTGGAATACGGCTGATCGTTCTCGGTTGTTTTCTCTTCGCCCTGGTGGCCGTTGGGGCAAGCAAAATAGTCGTAAGTGCGCATTGTCATGACAGGGTTCTCCGTTCCTTGCTCGGGTAATTATCCTGCGTACTGCTCCCATTTTTTGATCGCCGCTCTGGCTGCTTTCTCACCAACACCGCTGACGAGCGAGTCGGCAAAAGCCAAGTGCGCTTCCATGTAGCGGTCAAAATCTTTCTCCGGCACGCCATTCGAAAGCGCACGACTCCACCAGGCAAACGCCACCACAAGCTTGCCGAGTTCGGGGTCATGCTGACTTTTCATCCGATCAAGCCCGCCATCATTGAAAGCGACAGCCCAGCCAAATGCTTTTGCAAAATCTCGAACCTTTCGAGGCTGGGAGCCGCGCGCAAGCTTTTTATGAAGAGCCGCGTGAGTTTCTCGATCCTCTTCCAACGACGGGACGTAGAGGAACCCGCAGATACGACAAGTTGTAGCGCTCATAATGCTATTCCGTCAATTCATGGGCGTCCGGATGGCGGCCCTTCTACGCTTCGGCCCCGTTTTTTTTCAGGCCAGGGCTTGTGGTGCGTCTGAGCGGGGGTTTCCCGATTTGGTGAGATGAGGTTTAGCTGATCGTGCGCAGATCTGCGCTTGAATAACCGCTTTTTTGCCGATTTCTGCCTGTCGCCAACGTCAGCTACGATTGCAGCCCTTCACGACAGGCAGCAATCGGCCAAAAGCGGCCTTCCGTTGAACGCGGTTCCTCACCCGTTTGTGCACCAGCAGATCCATACAGCTGTTAGCCCCTCGAAGGCTAGGCGCGTTGCTACTCTATCCTCAGCCTTGGCATCCTGCGTAGCCTGTGCACCGATGCCACCAGTCGCGAGCTAAAATGCTAAACAAAGCGAAGGGCACTCCTTTATTACCAAACGCTATCATGAATAACGGAAGTTCAACCATGAATGAAGAGTGGATTCTCCAAACCAAGGAAACTCGCAGAGTATTTTGCAACGCGACATGGGTTCCTTTGAGAGCGTCTGTAGAAGACAAGAAAGGAGATTTGAAAGAGATAGGTCATGTCAGTGAGTATTTCGGTTGTGGCTCCGTTGCATTCCCGCCAGAACATCGAGTCCTTGTGGAAGAGCGTCTTGGCTGGAACGACATAGGAATAGGTCACACGGTCGCGCCGTATGCGTACGAAGATGGATATTATGCTTCAATCGATCAATATCAATATAACGATAAAGAGCCAATAGGCTTTAACCTAGTTTACGTGCTGCCGCAACCCGTCATAGGTGGCAACAAATGGATGTTGAGTCCAGATCTCATCGTTGCGCTGCGTCTCATCAAAGAAGGTGACAACTGGGTTAGGCCTGAAGAAAACTTTGTAATAGTAGCTCGCGAAACCTTCGACGCGAAAGGCGAACATCGTCTTATTGAAATAAAAAGAGAGTTCCTAATTGATTACTTGGCAGCTAGAAATTTGTCACTTCGCCTATCGTATTATCGACAGAGAGTAGAAAACATCGCCGCTTTGCAGAATAGCAATTATTCAAATTTGCAAACCCGAAGCGAGGAAAGAGATAAGGGTAGGTTCGAGCTAATCGTTAGGGATCTCAATGACGTGTTCGGGGGAAGCTGGGCGATGTTTCGTGCTTGGCGGACGGATGTCGATGAGGATGAGGACGCTCCGGTGATGGGGCCTGAAAATGATACGAACACAGGCCATGAAAGCTCCGATGGGCAACGTGGAGGCTATGCAGGCGTTCGAGTCGAGGGTGAGTTTTGGCGGGAGGAGTGGGTCGACCACCAATCAAAAAGCCAGCGCGTTCGTGGAGATACTGATCAGAACCTCCCTCAATTCATCGTGGAAACTGATGGGACTCGAATGCCATCACGGGAGCTTAGGAACGAGGACATCGGTCGTTGGCTATGGTTTCGGGCCAGCGTTGTCACTGAGCTTCTGAATAACCGCGGCTTTAAGTTGACCTGGTACACTGGCGAAACTGGGGCTATTCAGTCCACGTCAGGGTATAAAACTCACTTTGGGATCAATAGCGCTGACCTAATTACTGTCTACGCCTATGACGTCGCTCGCTTGGCCTCGTGGGAACAACATGTTTGGGCAGCACATAATACTGCTCCAGAAGGCAAAGTCTCAAGTGAGTTGCTAGAATCGCAGGTGAAGACAAAACCAGCATCTACACATGCGGTTGAAGGACTATTCTTTGGAAGCATGAGGCTTCTAGAAGATGGGTTTCGAGAGAAATACAATATATCCTTATTCACCCATGACATTGATGACACTGAGGCCGGACAACAAATATCTAGATTTGCGAGCAGGGATAGACCAACCCTACTCAGATTGGCCAAAGATATTATTCGAGTATTCTCCGACAGACTCAACGTGCGCGAATTACGCAAGCTTTCTACACACGCGGACAAAGATAAGCTTGGCTCGAATAAATTGCTACAAAGTATCCTGGCTCAGGGTATTGGAACCGACGGTGCCCAGCGGGTGTTTGCTGAAATTGCCGGTGCTTATGACATGCGAGTGGGAGATGCGCACCCTACTGGTTCGAAGGTTACAGATGCTATCAAGCTCGCGGGCGTCAATGAAGATAACTCGCCCTTACGGCAAGGAGAGCAGCTAATTCACAATGTTGGGCGGTCGATTTGGTATACAGGAAAATACTTGTTCGGTGAGCCTGATGGTCTAGACGAGTAGCAGTTAGGACGCTGGGAAAATTAATTCTTCACCTCGGCTCGCCTGATACTCGTCGACTAAGCCGCTCGCCAGTTTAGCGCAGCGGCTTCGCGCGCAGAGATGGCAATGCCAACGCTGAGATGCTCGAAAGCTGCCTTTTATGATTGTCCGCTTTTGGCCGAAAGTCGACATTGAGCTAGCGAAAAGGACGTTGATTGGTCAAAAAGCCATACGTCATAGCAATTGAAGCGGGGCTCTGGGATCATAAGTTCTCGTACCAATTTCCGTACCAATCGTTGCGTTTGGGCGAGAATAATCAGGTAGCTCTGAGCACAAAAAACCCGATTTCATTACCTCTAACGACCAAGCAGAACCCACCGCACATAGCGGTGTAATTCTGTTCCAGAGACATGAAACTACCTGTGGGATTTTACGCAAAGGGCAAGGGTACGGTGGCGGACACGGCGCTGCAAGCTCGGCAAGCGAGGGCTATTCGTCGCGGCCTTCCATCATGGTGCGCTTGAGCATCACGTAGACCGCCCCGGCGCCGCCGTGTTTCGCCTGGCAGGAGGTGAAGCCCAGTACTTGTGGGTGCTGGCGCAGCCAGGTGTTGACGTGGCTCTTGATCATCGGCCGCTTGCCGTCCAGTCGCACGGCTTTGCCATGGGTGACGCGCACACAGCGGATTTCGAATTTGGTGGCTTCGGCCAGGAATGCCCAAAGGGTTTCCCGGGCTTTTTCAACGCTCATGCCGTGCAGGTCCAGGCTGCCCTCGAAAGGGATCTGGCCGACCTTAAGCTTGCGCATCTGGCTTTCCTGGACGCCGTCGCGCGCCCACATCAACTCGTCTTCAGGCCCGACGTCGATCACGAACTGATCGGACAAGCCATCCACGGTCGTGGCATCGGTGCGTACGGTGGCGGCTTGGCGCAGCTTGGCGATTTGCGCGCGATCGGCCTTGGGCTTGCCGGTCTCGGCACGGTCGTGTTTGATCGGTTTTACGCCCTGGATCGCACTTTTGAACAGGGAAAAGTCGTCGTCTTGCATGTCAGCCTCCGCGAAGCCGGCCAGTTTACCCAACTCTGGCGGGATCAGGCGCGACAAAACGTCGGATAGCGGGTCAGTCGTGCTTTTTCATCAGGTGCGGAGCCATGGCCAGCTCCAGGGATTGGCGGGCGCGACGGCGGCAGCGGCGCCAGAGCCAAACGCCCAACAGCAATACCAAAAGACCGACTGCCAGGATGATCGCCGAACCCAGTGGTGTGGCATTCAACTCGCCCAGCGCGGGCGGACGGCCTAGCAGGCTGGCCGCACCAGCCATGGCCAGCAGGACACCGAGTGTTGCCAGCAGCGCGGCGATCGCCGCGCCAAAACGAAACCGCCAGTTGCTCGGGCCCTTGGGCCGTAAGCGACGTGCGTCAAAACCATCGGATAACTTCATTCCGACCTTCCTCAATGGGTATCGGCCCTTCGACCGGAAGATGTTCGGGTTGTTCCTGAAGGTAGGGCAATTGCGGCAAATGGGAGGCTTTTGCGGATGAGCGGCGCAGTGGGCCGCTCATCGAGGGCATCAGATGAAGTCGCGGGTCAGGGCCAGGGTGGCGAAGTTGTCCGCCATGATCGCCATTTCGGTCTGCTGAACGTGTTCGGCGCTGAGGACGCCGCCCTTGTACGGCAGGTCGCGGGTGGCGCAGGCGTCTTCCACCAGGGTGCAGCGAAAGCCCAGGTTCTTGGCGGCGCGCACGGTGGTGCTGACGCTGGAGTGGCTCATGAACCCGCACACGATCAGGTCCAGGGGGCCGAAGTCTTCCAGGCGCTTTTTCAACTCGGTACCGTGGAACGCGCTGGGCAGCAGCTTTTCGATCACGGTCTCGTCGCTCTGGGGTTCGAGGCCGGAAATGAACTCACCGCGTTCGCCTTGCGGATCGAACAGCCCGCCATGGGTGCCCAGGTGGCGCACATGGACGATCGGCCGACCGGCTGCACGGGCCGCGCCGAGCAATTGCTTGATGTTCGCAACGGCTGCATCCATGCCGCTCAGGGCCAGGGGGCCCGCAAGGTATTCTTTCTGGGCATCGATGATGATCAGGGTCGCTTGACTCAGATTGGCCGCTGCATAACCACGGCCGCTGAGTTGAAACATCGTTTTTGGAACGGACATTCTGGGGCTCCTTCGAGTGGGGCTTTTGCGACATTGTCCTCTGGCTGAGCGGTTCTGTGAATCGCTTCCATCGCAAGGGCCGCCGTTGCTGGCCTACAGCCTTGTCAAGATGCTCGTCTTGTTCAATAGGCGGTGCAAAAAACGGATAATTCCTACGATTGGTTCGGGCCTTTTCGTTCATCATCGAGGCGTGTTTGGGGGGGGCCGCGTTTGGCTGGTAGACTCGCCCGTCGATTTTTCTGGAGTTTGCCGCCGTGATCACTTCCCGTCTCTGTACCCTGCGTGACCATATCCGTTGGGCCGTCAGCCGTTTCCACGGGGAGGATCTGTTTTTCGGCCATGGCACCGACAATGCGTGGGACGAAGCCCGGCAACTGGTGTTGGGCGCATTGCACCTGCCATGGGAAATCGCCGACAGCTACCTGGACTGCCGTCTTGAAGACGAAGAGTTGGTCCATGTGCAGCGCCTGCTGCGCCGGCGTATCGACGAACGTATCCCGGCGGCCTATTTGCTGGGTGAGGCCTGGTTCTGCGGGATGTCGTTCATCGTCGACGAACGTGTGCTCATTCCGCGCTCGCCCATCGGTGAGCTGATCGAAAAGCGTTTCGAGCCTTGGTTGGGCCAGGTGCCGGCACGGATTCTTGATCTGTGCACCGGCTCCGGTTGCATCGGTATTGCCTGTGCCTATGAGTTCCCTGAGGCCGAGGTGGTGCTGGCCGACCTGTCGTTCGAAGCGTTGGAAGTGGCCAACCAGAACATCGAGCGCCATGGCGTCGATGAGCGCGTGTTCACGGTCCAGGGCGATGGCTTCGAAGGTCTGCCGGGGCAACGTTTCGACTTGATCGTGTCGAACCCGCCCTACGTCGATGCGGAAGATTTCGCCGACATGCCGCAGGAATACCAGCACGAACCGGAGCTGGGCCTGGCCTGTGGCGATGACGGCTTGAACCTGGTACGCCGGATGCTGGCCGAGGCGGCCGATCATCTGACCGAGAAGGGGTTGTTGATTGTCGAAGTGGGCAACAGCCAGGTGCACGTCGAGGCGTTGTACCCGGAAGTCGATTTCGCCTGGCTCGACTTCGAACGCGGCGGCCATGGCGTGTTCATGCTCAGCGCCGAACAGTGCCGCCAGCACCAGGGATTGTTTGCTTCGCGGGTTTGATCCTATCGATCGCGGATCGCTTTTGTGGCGAGGGGATTTATCCCCGTTGGGCCAGAGGAACCATGTGGGAGCTGTGCAGGAGCTGTGTAGGAGCTGTCGAGTGAAACGAGGCTGCGATCTTTCCCCTAACACTTGAATCTCAAGCGAAAGATCAAAAGATCAAAAGATCAAAAGATCAAAAGATCGCAGCCTTCGGCAGCTCCTACAGGGCTGTCGGGCTTAATGGCGCGTCGCTATCCAGATCAGCAATCCCGCCTGGAACATGGCGAAGGCCACCAGGCAGGTGATGGTGAAGCGCAGGCCGGCGTCTTCGCGCTTGAACTTGGTGACCCTTTCTTCCTGCTGCTTGAGTTTGACTTCCTGTTCCGCCAGGTTCTGCTCGGCCTGTTGCAGCATCTGCGCCGCTTCAAGGATTTCCACGAACTGCAGCTTCTCGGTGTTCCAGTCCCCGAGCAGATCGCCAACGTGGGTTGGCTTGACGCTGCCCTTGAGGTGCTGGGCGTCGGCGTAGACCACCTCGAAACCTTGGGCCTTGAGAAAGCGGTCGCGGCGCAGGCGAGTGTCTTCGTTCAGGGCGTCCTTGTTGTCCAGGTCGGTGCCGTTCACCTGGTAGGCCGACCAGCGTTTCTTGGCCCAGGTAATGCCCTGGGCCGCCAGGAAACGGCCGATGCCACGGTTAAACGGCTCGACTTGCAGGTTGTCCGGGGAAAAAAACAGGCGTTTTTCGACGTGGTCGGCCCAGACGTCCAGATGATTCTGTTCCTTGCGCACGCGCTGGTTCGGCAACTGGATGCTCATGCGCAGCAAACTGCGCTCCTTGCTGTGGCGCTCGGCATAGCTGAACTCGACAAACCGCAATGGCCGCGCACCGGTGGCGCGGTCGGTCTTGAGCGGCGCCAGCCGGAGCATTTTGTGATGCTCGGTATGCACGTCGGCCCACGGCAGCTCCACCGCAGACGAGGCGGGGGCTTCGGCAGCAGTGTCGGGGGAAGCTTGAGTTTCAGTCATAACGGCAAAATCCTGTCCAGGCCGGCGGGTCGGTAGCCATTGCGCTATCCGACACCGGGCTATCGGCCGTTTTTGCCAGTCCTGAAGTTAAATCAACTAAAACCGCCTAACGCGCGGCTAACGAGTCTATAAAACGCAGAATCCGCGTACCGAGTTCGGCGGCCAAGGGCAGGTCGGGATTCTTGTAGGAGGCCAATTGCCGTTTCACGTCGTTGGGCACGATGCGCATCACGTGGTTCATGCCTTCGATCAGCGCCAATTCAGCGTCGGGCTTGGCGGCTTTCAACTGCCTGGCGTCATCGACGCTGACCTGGATGTCGTGGCTGCCCTGGAGGATCAAGGCCGGCATTTTCAACGCCGCGAAGGCCTGGGCAGGGTTCTGGCGGAACAACGAAATCAGGTAGGGCTGTACGCTGGGGCGAAATATGACCTGCAGTTGCGCCGGCACGTTATCGTCGAGTCGACCGGCCTTGAGGCTGTCGAGCAACTCATTGCTGCGCAACATCAGCTGTGGTGGCAGGCGGTTGCTCAGTTGTTGGCGCAGCACCTGGTCGATCGGCCGGGCGCTGCCGGACAGCGAAATCACCGCCGCCGCGTTGGCCTGGGGCGCGGCGAGGCTGGCGATCAACGCGCCTTCGCTGTGGCCCAGCAGGATCAACGGGCCCAGGCGCGGATCGGCGGCGAGCTTGTGGCTCCAGGCCACGGCATCGGCCACATAGGCCTCGACGCTCAGGTTACGTTCGTCCGGCGTCGCCGCGAGGCTGGCGGCCACTCCGCGTTTGTCATAGCGCACGCTGGCGATGTTGTGTTTGGCCAGCACCCAGGCCAGGCGCTTGAGGCTGTCATTGCGCCCACCGTCGGGGTTGTTTCCGTCGCGATCCGTAGGACCCGACCCGGAAATGATCAGGACAACCGGCACTGGCGTGTCGGACTTGGGCAGCAACAACGAGCCGAACAGCTCACCGTTGCCCGTGTCGAGGCTGATCGGGCGTTGCAGCACCGTGGCCTGGGCCAGGCTGCAAAACAGGCCGGTTAACAAGGTCAGGCTTAAGGCAAGCAGCTTTAACATCATCACGCCATTGGTTATGAAGGTGCCGGTTGGACTGGTGGCCGCCGATAAGGTTCGAGGATGAACTACGCGGGGAGCCTGCGTATACTGGCGCGCATTACGAATCCAAGGTTGAGTCTCTCAGCGATTTCACGGAGCACCCTGCATGTCCGGCAATACCTACGGCAAGCTGTTCACTGTCACCACCGCGGGCGAAAGCCATGGCCCGGCGTTGGTCGCCATTGTCGACGGCTGCCCGCCGGGCCTGGAGATTTCCCTGGACGACCTGCAGCGTGACCTGGACCGGCGCAAGCCCGGCACCAGCCGCCACACCACCCAGCGCCAGGAAGCCGATGAAGTCGAAATCCTGTCCGGCGTGTTCGAAGGGCGCACCACCGGCTGCGCCATCGGCCTGCTGATCCGCAACACCGACCAGAAGTCCAAGGACTACTCGGCCATCAAGGACCTGTTCCGCCCGGCCCACGCCGACTACACCTACCACCACAAATACGGTGAGCGCGACTACCGTGGCGGCGGTCGCAGTTCGGCCCGGGAAACCGCCATGCGCGTGGCGGCCGGGGCGATTGCCAAGAAGTACCTGGCCAGCCAGGGCATCGTCATTCGTGGCTACATGAGCCAGTTGGGCCCCATCGAAATCCCGTTCAAGACCTGGGACTCGGTGGAACAGAACGCCTTCTTCTGCCCCGACCCGGACAAAGTGCCGGAACTCGAGGCCTACATGGACCAATTGCGCCGCGACCAGGATTCGGTCGGCGCGAAGATCACCGTGGTGGCCGAAGGAGTGATGCCCGGCCTTGGCGAACCGATCTTCGACCGCCTCGACGCCGAGCTGGCCCACGCGCTGATGAGCATCAACGCGGTAAAAGGCGTGGAGATCGGCGCCGGTTTCGCCTGTGTTGCCCAGCGCGGCACCGAGCACCGTGACGAACTGACCCCGCAAGGTTTCCTGAGCAACAATGCCGGCGGCATCCTCGGTGGCATTTCCTCGGGCCAGCCGATCGTGGCGCACCTGGCCTTGAAGCCGACGTCCAGCATCACCACGCCGGGGCGTTCCATCGACATCCATGGCAACCCGGTGGACGTCATCACCAAGGGCCGTCATGACCCGTGCGTCGGCATTCGTGCCACGCCCATCGCCGAGGCAATGATGGCCATCGTGCTGATGGACCACCTGCTGCGGCATCGCGGCCAGAACGCCGACGTTCGGGTCAGCACTCCGGTGCTGGGGCAGCTTTGATGGCTGGCCTGCCAGCCGCCGCGGCCTGACGACCGTGGCGGCACTGCCGTACTGGCGGCTCTCCAGCTTCTATCTGTTCTATTTCGCGCTGCTCGGTTCGACGGCGCCGTTCCTGGCGCTGTATTTCGATCACCTGGGGTTCAACGCAGCGCGCATCGGCGAGCTGGTGGCGATTCCCATGCTGATGCGCTGCGTGGCGCCGAACATCTGGGGTTGGCTGGGGGACTACACCGGCCGGCGCCTGGCGATCGTGCGTTTTGGCGCTGTCTGCACGCTGCTGGCGTTTTCGCTGATCTTCATCGACAAAAGCTACGCCTGGCTGGCGATGGTCATGGCGCTGCATGCGTTTTTCTGGCACGCGGTGTTGCCGCAATTCGAAGTCATTACCCTGGCCCATTTGGGTGGGCAGGCCTCGCGCTACAGCCAGGTCCGCCTATGGGGTTCCATCGGTTTCATCGTCACCGTGGTCGTGCTCGGCCGCTTGTTCGAATGGCTGAGCCTGGACATCTACCCGGTGGCGCTGGTGTTGATCATGGCCGGCATCGTCCTCGCCAGTTTCTGGGTGCCCAACGCCCAGCCATTGCAGGGGCCGCGAATCGCGGGGGAGGGGTTCCTGCGGCAACTGCGCAACCCTGGCGTGCTGGCGTTCTATACCTGTGTGGGCCTGATGCAGGTGAGCCACGGGCCGTATTACACCTTCCTGACCTTGCACCTCGAACGCCTGGGCTACAGTCGCGGGCTGATCGGCCTGCTCTGGGCCCTCGGTGTTGTGGCTGAAGTATTGGTCTTCTTGCTGATGAGCCGGATCCTGGCGCGGTTTTCCGTGCGCCGGGTACTGCTGGCGAGCTTCCTGCTGGCGGCGTTGCGCTGGTTGTTGCTGGGTTCGCTGGCCGAGTTTCTCTGGGTGTTGTTGTTCGCCCAGGTGCTGCATGCGGCGACCTTCGGCAGCTTTCATGCCGCCGCCATCCATTTCGTGCAACGCAGCTTCGGGCCTCGCCAACAAGGCCAGGGGCAGGCGCTCTACGCGGCGCTGGCCGGCACGGGCGGGGCCTTGGGCGCGTTGTATTCCGGCTACAGCTGGAACGCCTTGGGCGCCAGCTGGACGTTCAGCCTCGCCAGCCTCGCGGCCTTCGCGGCAGCCGTTATCATTGCCACCCGCATGCAAGAGGACCGGCCATGAGCCTTCGAACCGTTAACTTTCTGGAGCCTTTGTCATGAGCAGCCTGTCCGTCTATCACGTTTCGAACCCCGACATCCCGAACAAGGTGTTGACCCATTTTGAGGACATTGCCGCGACGTTGGCTGAACAAGGTGTTCATTTTGCCCGTTGGGAAGCGGCGGTGAAAATCCAGCCGGGTGCCAGTGAGGAGGACATTATTGCGGCTTACCAGGCTCAGATCGATGGGTTGATGACTGAGCGCGGTTATGTGGCGGTCGATGTCGTCAGTGTTAGCAGCGATCACATTGAACAGGCCGAGGTGCTCGATGAGTATCGCCATGGTCAGGATGAAGTGCGGTTTTTTGTTGCTGGTCGTGGCTTGTTTAACCTGCACGTTGGCGATTATGTCTATGCGGTGCTGTGTGAAAGGAATGACTTGATAACGGTGCCTGCTGGTACGCCGCATTGGTTTGACAGGGGGGAGAGGCCGCATTTCGTTACGATTCGTTTATCTGGTGATTTGCAGGGGTTGGTTGCTGAGGTTACGGGGGATGATATTGCTCGCCGGTTTCCTCGTTTGGAGGATTGACTCGCGTTTGGCTGTGATGTGAAGCGTAGTTTTACGGGCAGAATTTGGTGTGTATATCCGTTTCTTCGGTAAGGGCGGAACCGTCAGTGGCCGTTACCGCAGCAACGGATATAGACACCGATCACCCGCAATGGCGGGCTTTCCCAAGGCGCAAAAAAAACGGCGCTTCCCATTTCTGAAAGAAGCGCCGTTTTTTCAAGCAAGCAGCACCGCGTTTTTCCAGCAGACTCACGCGCTATGGTAAGTCGGCAAAGCAAACCGATGCTGGCTCTGCAACAAGGTGATCTGTGGCAACTCGCTAGCCTGTTCAGCCAGGTCACGACGGATCGCGCTGATCGCCCAGGACAACTGATCCCCAGCATGCAGTTGAGCGTAGGAAATCGTGCGTTTGAACAGCTTGCCGTCGCTATTACGCAAGGTCAGCAGAATGCCGCCATCCGGGCGGGGCTGGGTGGTCACTTCGTAGTTGGAAAACAGGGACGCAAACTTTTCTTGAATCATGTTCATAGTTGACTGCTCCATGGTATGGCAAACCGTGGAGGGGAGGTTGCACTGTCTGTGCCAGCATTTAAGGTTATATAAAATCCTTTTAAAACAATAAGTTAACTTTTTACTGTGTTTTTGATTTCGTGCATATTGCATGAATGGCGATCGTGCATCCTGCATTTTGCGTGGTCGGGAGATGATTTTTGGAACCAAATCGTTTTCCGACGCTCACGCTTCGCCTGCCTCGGGCAGCGGATACAAAACATTGCAAAAACCGCGTGTACAGCGCCGCAATCGCGGGCGTACTTTCGAGCCAAAATCAGCTGCCTGATAACAAGAACCGAGACCCACGAGGTCGAACGGGGAAGATCACCATGAGTCGTACACCCAGCGACGCGATTACCTGGGGCATGATGCTGCGCAAACTGCCAGCCATTGCCAAAGCCGTCCCTCGGATCGTCAAAGGCATGAAGCAGGCCAACGTCCAGGACCCGACCCAGCCTTGCGGCCTGGGCTGGTGTTTCGAGCAGGCCACGCAACGCAATCCCCAGGGCCCGGCACTGCTGTGCGGCGATACGGTGTTGAGTTATGCACAGGTCAACGCGCAGGCCAATCGCATCGCCCATTACCTGTTGGCCCAAGGCATCGGCAAGGGCGACTGTGTGGCGATATTCATCGAGAACCGGCCACAGCTGTTGATCAGCGTGCTGGCGATGGCCAAGGTTGGCGCGGTCAGCGCCATGCTCAACACCTCGCAAACCGGCGATGCGCTGGTACACAGCCTGGCCCTGGTCAACCCGGTCGCGGTGGTGGTGGGGGATGAACGGGTCGCGGCCTTCAACGACATACGAGGGCGAACCACACTGTCGAGCAGCAGGACCTGGTGGCTGGCTGATCAGGACCGCACCGATATTCCGTCCGATGCCCCGTCCGGTTTCATCGACCTGATGGCTGGCAGTGAGGATTACCCAAGCGATGACCCGGCGTGCAGCCGGCAGGTTTTCTGCAATGACCCATGTTTTTATCTCTACACCTCAGGCACCACTGGGCTGCCCAAGGCCGGGGTGTTTCGCCATGGTCGCTGGATGCGCACGTCCACCAGCTTCGGCCTGATCGCCCTGGACATGCAGCCCGACGATGTCGTGTATTGCACGTTGCCGCTGTACCACGCCACAGGCCTGTGCGTGTGCTGGGGCGCGGCGATCTGTGGGGCCTCGGGGTTCGCGATTCGGCGCAAGTTCAGCGCCAGCCAGTTCTGGAGCGACGTGCGCCGTTACCGGGCGACCACGCTGGGGTATGTCGGTGAGTTGTGCCGCTACCTGATCGACCAGCCTGTCGCTGCCGATGACCGCCACCACAGTGTGAAGAAAATGATCGGCAACGGTCTGCGGCCCGGGGCCTGGTCGACTTTCAAGACCCGTTTCGGCATCGACCACATCTGCGAGCTGTATGCGGCCAGTGATGGCAATATCGGCTTCACCAACATCCTGAATTTCGACAACACCATCGGGTTTTCTCTGATGGGCTGGGAGCTGGTGCAGTACGACCATGCCAGCGGCCTGCCGTTGCGCAACCTGCAAGGTCGCATGCAAAAGGTGCCCAGGGGGCAACCGGGCCTGCTGCTGGCGCGGATCGACGATAAGGCGCCACTGGATGGCTACACCGACCAGGCCTTGACTGAAAAAACCATCTGCCGGGATGTCTTTGTGCCGGGCGACCGTTACTTCAACACCGGAGACCTGTTGCGCAACATTGGTTTCGGACATGGGCAGTTCGTTGATCGCCTCGGCGATACCTATCGCTGGAAAGGCGAAAACGTCTCCACCACGGAAGTCGAAAATGTGCTGCTGCAACATCCGCAGGTGGCCGAAGCGGTGGCCTACGGCGTGGAGATCAATGGCACCAATGGCCGCGCCGGCATGGCGGCAATCACCCCGTCCGAATCCCTGGCGACCCTGGACTTCAGCGAGTTGTTGCAATTCTTGCAATGCCAGTTGCCCGCCTATGCGGTGCCGCTGTTCCTGCGCATCAAGGTGAAAATGGACACCACCGGCACTTTCAAGTACCAGAAGACTCGCCTAAAGGCTGAAGGGTTCGACCCGTGCGTCACCGGTGATGAGCCGGTCTACGCCTGGCTGCCGGGTACCGATACCTACGTGCGGGTGGATCGGCAGTTGGCGACTCGGATTCAGGGCGGACAATTGCGTTATTGATTCTGGCTATGACGGGCACAGTGAAAAAAGGGATGACAGCGCCCGGGTCCCTCGGGAAACTAGCCGCTTTGCGAAGACCCGAGTGGAGTTTCCCATGTCCGATACAAGCCGGCAGATGACGCCGGAAGAGGCAGCCGAGTTTGCCGAGCAGGTGTTCAACGTCGCACGCCAGGGTGATGCGGCCATGATGGCCGCGTTGCTGAGCAAGGGCCTGCCGCCCAACCTGCGTAACCACAAGGGCGACACCTTGTTGATGCTGGCCGCTTACCACGGGCATGTGGAGACGGTGAAAGTGTTGCTGGAACACAAGGCCGATCCGGAAATCCGCAACGACAACGGCCAGAGCCCGATTGCCGGCGCGGCGTTCAAGGGCGACCTGGCGGTGGTTTCGGCGCTGGTGGAGGGCGGTGCGCAGGTGGAGGGTTCTTCCTTCGATGGCCGTACCGCGCTGATGATGGCGGCGATGTTCAACCGGGTGGAAATCGTCGACTACCTGATCGGCAAAGGCGCCGATCCGAAAGCCAAGGATGCCAACGGCGTCTCGGCCCTCGATGCTGCCAAGACCATGGGCGCGGTGGACACCACGGCGCAGTTGGAAACGTTGTTGGGCCTGTAGGAGCTGCCGAGCGAAGCGAGGCTGCGATCTTTTCCCCGGCAGTTGAATCTCAAGCGAAAGGTCAAGATCAAAAGATCGCAGCCTCGCTTCGCTCGGCAGCTCCTACGGACCGATGTGATGCGCTATCCTGCCCGCCCTCAAAACACCCTTCGCCACAGGATTCAGCCCCATGAAAGCCGCCCTCATCGAACTCATCGGTAAAATCAGCTCCGGCTGCCTCGGCGAGGCGGACATTGCGAAAATCGCTGACGAAGCGGCGCAGGCCTACGCCGATCCGACGGCTTTCCTGGCGGCCAACCCCGATATCAACTACGACGACACGTTCCCGATCCCATTGGGTGAGTGGGTCGTGGTGGGCAGCCTGCCGGACACCGTGTTGTTCCAGGCCGACACCTACGTGGACCTGTTCGAACAGATCGTCGCCTCGTTCGGCCCCGGCGTGGCGTTCAACCTCAAGCCCAAGCAACTGGCGAAAACCGAAGCCCTGACCGCGCTCAACCGCATCCAGATCCAGATGAGCAGCCTGAACAAGGAAAACGGCGGCTACGTGCTGATGAACTTCAGCCAGTTGCTCGACGATGAACTGCAGATGGTGCTGGTGTACGGCAACGACGTGCCGCGGGTGTTGGAATTGTGTGCCGAAGTCGGCATCGCCGCCGCGCCGGCCCTCGAAGCCCTCAAGGTCGCGGTCCACGTCTGAAGCAATAAAACGGAACCCTTGCCGGCGGCCCGCTATCCTAAGGGTGCACATCACCATTTGGGAGCGACACCATGGGTTCCACCTTCAACGGCCTGGTCGGCCTGATCATCCTGGCGCTCGATATCTGGGCGATCATCAACGTACTCAAGAGTGGCGCGGAAACCGGGATGAAAATCCTCTGGGTGCTGCTGATTCTGCTGTTGCCGGTACTGGGCCTGATCATCTGGGCGATTGCCGGGCCGCGTGGCAACGTGCGGATTTGACACGTTCCACCAAAAAGCCCGGTCGTTGAACGCGACCGGGCTTTTTTATGCGTGGATATTCAGGCCGTTGCCAGGGACGGCTTGCGCGAGGTGCTCAAAAAGCGCAGCAAGGCCAACAGTGGGAAGGCGCTGCCGACGATCACCACCCACAACCAGCCGCCGTGTTCGTACACCGCACTGGCAATCGATGAGCCGAAGGCGCCACCGACGAAGATGCTGGTCATGTACAGCGCGTTCAGCCGGCTGCGACTCCTGGCATCGAGGGCGTAGATGGTGCGCTGGCCCAGGACCATGTTCATCTGCACACAGAAATCCAGGACCACGCCGGTCACCGCCAGGCCGATCACGCTGTACAGCGGATGGATGAATGCTGGCAGGAAACTCAGGCTGGCGAACAACATCGCCAGCAACGAGGCGTTGCGGGTATGGCCGGCATCTGCCAGGCGACCGGCGATGGGCGCGGCGATGGCACCAATGGCACCGACCAGGGCGAACAGGGCGATTTCAGTTTGGGACAGGCCATGGTTGCGTGACAGCTCCAGTGGCACGGCGGTCCAGAACAGGCTGAACGTGGCAAACATGCAGGCTTGATAGAACGCCCGTTGCCGCAACAGCGGTTGTTGGCGCAGCAGGGTGCCGAGCGAACCCAGCAGTTGGCCATAAGAGGCACTGTGGTCGGGCTGGCGCTTGGGCACGGTCAGTGCCAGGACGATGCTGATGGCGGCCATCAACGCGGCGGCGATGATGAACATGGCCCGCCAGCCGAAGTGATCGGCCACGATGCTGGAGACCGGCCGCGCCAGCAGGATCCCCAGCAGCAGTCCGCCCATGATCCCACCCACGACCCGACCTCGAGTCTCCTCCGGCGCCAGGTGCGCGGCCAGTGGAATCAGGACTTGCACCGACACCGAACTGAACCCCACCAACAGCGAAACCAGCAGGAATACGTTCGGTTGATCAGTGAACGCCGCCCCCAACAAACTGGCGATTGCGACCAGCGTGGTGACGATCATCAGCCGTCGGTTTTCCAGCAAGTCCCCCAGCGGCACCAGGAAAAAAAGGCCCAAGGCATAACCGATCTGGGTCAGCGAAACGATCAGGCTGGCCATGGTGCTGCTCAGGCCGACGTCGGGTGCGATCAGTTCGATGATGGGTTGGGCGTAGTAGATGTTGGCGACGATGGCGCCGCAGCAGAAGGCGAAGAGCAGGACCATGCCGCGGGTCAGGGGCGCGCCGGGCAAGGTGGGTGAATGAGCACTCATGGCAATCTCGTCAGTGAACAGGAAAGATGGCGCGAGGCTAAAGCGTTATGGGGCCCTGGAACAGGGCTTGTGGTTGATATCAGACATGCTTGCAGTTGATGATGGGGCGCACAAGGACGCTGGGAGGATCCTGTGGCAAGGGGATCTGTGGGAGCAAAGCTTGCTCGCGATGAAAACAGCGCGGTGCCTCTGGAACCGAGGTGCCTTTATCGCGGGCAAGCCTTGCTCCCACACAAGCTTTGCTCCCACAGATTCCCTCGCCACAGGATCGCGTACAGCTTGTCCTCTCTTATTGCCCGCTGTAGATCTGGTCGAAAACCCCACCGTCATTGAAGTGAGTCTTCTGCACCGTGCGCCAGTCGCCGAAGGTTTTTTCCACCGACAGGAAGTCCACTTTGGGGAAACGGTCGGTGTATCTGGCCAGTACCGCCGGGTCCCGTGGGCGCAGGTAGTTGGCGGCGGCGATTTCCTGGCCTTCGGGCGACCACAGGTATTTGAGGTACGCCTCGGCGGCTTCGCGGGAGCCTTTTTTCTCGACAACCTTGTCGACCACGCTGACCGGCGGCTCGGCCTCGGCGGAGACGCTCGGGTAGACCACTTCGAACTGGTCGCGGCCGAATTCGCGGGCGATCATCTCGGCTTCGTTTTCAAAGGTCACCAGCACGTCGCCGATCTGGTTGGTCATGAAGGTGGTCGTCGCGGCGCGACCGCCGGTGTCCAGTACCGGCGCCTGCTTGAACAGCTTGCCGACGAAGTCCTTGGCCTTGGTTTCGTCACCGCCATTTTTCAGCACGTAACCCCAGGCCGACAGGTAGGTGTAGCGACCGTTACCGGAGGTTTTCGGGTTGGGCACGATCACCTCCACACCGTCCTTGAGCAGGTCGGGCCAGTCTTTCAAGGCTTTCGGGTTGCCTTTGCGTACGATGAACACCGTGGCCGAGGTGAACGGCGCACTGTTGTCCGGCAGGCGGGTGACCCAGTGCTCGGGCACCAGTTTGCCGTTGTCCGCCAGGGCGTTGATGTCGGTGGCCATGTTCATGGTGATGACATCCGCCGGCAGCCCGTCGATCACCGAGCGCGCCTGCTTGCTGGAGCCGCCGAACGACATCTGCACGGTGATGTTTTCATTGTGCTCGGCCTGCCAGTGTTTCTGGAAGGCTGCGTTGTAGTCCTTGTAGAAATCGCGCATCACGTCGTAGGAAACGTTGAGCAGGGTCGGGGCGGCGTGGGCCAGGCTGCCAAAAGTCAGGCCGACGGCGAGAAGAGCGGCGCCAAACAAGTTCTTCACTGCAAATTCCTTTTTATCAACAGGGTTCCGGGCATTAGCCGGCACACTAGCTGCAAGCCTATAGACCTTCAAGCATCAAAAAGTGCTTTGCTTATTCCAATTTCTTAAACAACGCGTTGCCACAACGGGAGCAGAAAGCGGCGCCATGTTCGTGGTGGTTTTTGCTGCACACCGGGCAATCGCGCTGGAGTTGGTCGCCGCGCATGGCCGTGGCCAGTTCAGCCGTGAAAATACCCGTCGGCACGGCGATGATCGAATAGCCGGTGATCATTACCAGGGATGACACCACCTGGCCCAGCGCTGTCTTGGGCACGATGTCGCCGAAGCCCACGGTGGTCAGTGTCACGATAGCCCAATAGATGCCCTTGGGAATGCTGGTGAAACCGTTCTGGGGGCCTTCGATCACGTACATCAGCGTGCCGAACACGGTCACCAAGGTCGAGACGCTGACCAGGAACACAATGATTTTCTGCTTGCTCCCCCGCAGCGCCGCCATCAGGTAGTTGGCCTGCGTGAGGTAAGGGCTGAGCTTGAGCACGCGGAAAATCCGCAGCATGCGGATGATCCGAATGATCAACAGGTATTGGCCATCGCTGTAATACAGCGCCAGGATCCCCGGCACGATCGCCAACAGATCCACCAGGCCGTAGAAACTGAAGGCATAACGCAGCGGCTTGGGCGAGCAGTACAGGCGCAGGCCGTACTCGACGATGAAAACGAAGGTGAAGCCCCATTCGATACCGGCCAGCAGGGTGGCGTAGTTTTTGTGCACGCTGTCGATGCTGTCGAGCATCACGATCACCAGGCTGGCGAGGATGATCAACAGCAAGGTGCTGTCGAAGCGCCGTCCGGCCACGGTGTCGGTCTGGAAAATGATCACGTAGAGGCGGTCACGCCAGTTGTTGCTGTTTTGCATAATCTTCGCCTGAGCCGGAATCAACGAAGCCTAGGGCGATTGCCCCGCAGAGCGCAAGGCGTGGTGTCGAGGCTGGCTTGGCACCACGCCCGGCCGGTGGCCTGGATCAACCAGCAGGCGAGGATGAACGGTGCCGTCAGGGGAGGCAGGCCAAGGGCAATAAAACCTGGGGTGAGCATGACCGCCAGGAGAATCCCCGCCAGCGGCAGCCAGGGTTGGCGGCGCTGTTGGCTGAGGGCCAGCGCCACCAAAGCCGGGTTGTAGCCGCCCAGCCCGCAAAGGGCGATTGCGTTTTCATGTTGCGACAAGGCAAAGGCCAGGCCCACGGCGGAACCGAACAATGCCCAAGCGGCGGCGCGACGATTGGCCAGCAGCAGGCCCGCCGCGATCAACGCACCGGCTGCTGGGTGGCTGAGAAACATGACCTGGCCCAACCCGCTCAAATGCGCGGCCAGCAGGTTGGGTATCGTTATTTCAATCGAGGCGGTTGGGGGCGGCGGCAGGGTGAAGCTCATCAACAGCCAAGCCAGCCCTACAAAAGGCGCGGTGTAGGCGGGCAGGCACCGAGGGCCTCGGGTGCGCTTGAGCCATTGCTGGGTCAGCATCGCGCTGAGACCGCCTGCGGCGATGATCAACGGTGGCAACAGGGCGGACCAGGGCAATACAAGGCTCAGCAACAAGCCCAGCAGGATGCCGTTGTAGCTGAACAGCCCGGCTTGCCGGTCGGCCTTGGCGTAACCGCGTCGCTGGGCCGTGAGCAACCCGGCCACCCCACCCAGCAACGCGCCGCCGAACAGGTTGGGGGCGGTGAACAGAATCGCCAGCAGGCACAGCAGGCCGCACAGCGAATGGCGCTGGAGGAAGACTTGGCTGAAGCCATTGAGCAGGGCGGTGGCCCAGTCGGGGCAGTGGGTGTTGAAAGAATGGTTGGGCATGATGGGTCTAGGGAGAAGAGAACGCTGCGCCAGAAATTGCTCCGCTGAGCCCAGTAGAAGCTCTGTAGGAGCTTTGTATGAGCTTTGTATGAGCTTTGTTGGAGCTTTGTTGGAGCTTTGTAGGAGCTGTCGAGTGCAACGAGGCTGCGATCTTTCCAAAGACACTTGAATCTCAAGCGAAAGATCAAGATCAAGATCAAGATCAAAAGATCGCAGGCTTCGCCAGCTCCTACAGAAGCAAATTAGATCAACGTCTCAATGCGCAGCGAATTGGTCGACCCCGGCTGCCCGAACGGCACGCCCGCCGTGATCAGCAAGGTATCGCCGCGCTGGGCCATGCCTTGGGCCTGGGCGATTTCCAGGGCGGTGGAACAGACTTCATCCACTTGCTTCAAGCGCTCGTTGACCACCGAGTGCACGCCCCAGGCCAGCGTCAGGCGGCGAGCGGCCTGCAGGTTCGGCGTGAGGTTGAGGATCGGCACCGTCGGCCGTTCCCGCGCCGCCCGCAGGCTGGAACTGCCCGATTCGCTGTAGTTCACCAGCACCGCCACTGGCAGCACATTGCTGATACGGCGGATCGCGCAACTGATGGCGTCCGACACCGTGGCCTCGGCTTTTGGCCGGCTGACGTCCAGTTGCGCCTGGTAGTCGGGGCCGTTTTCCACCTGGCGGATGATCTTGCTCATCATCTGCACGGCTTCGAGGGGGTAGTCCCCAGAAGCGGTTTCCGCCGACAACATCACCGCATCGGCCCCCTCGGCCACGGCGTTGGCGACATCGGTAACTTCGGCGCGGGTGGGCGCCGGGGAGAAACGCATCGACTCGAGCATCTGGGTCGCCACCACCACCGGTTTGCCGAGGGCGCGACAGGTGCTGATGATGTTTTTCTGGATCTGCGGCACGCTCTCGGCCGGGACTTCGACGCCCAGGTCGCCGCGAGCAACCATGATCGCGTCGCTCAATTCGGCGATTTCCTGCAGTTGGGTCACCGCCGACGGTTTCTCGATCTTCGCCATCAGGAAGGCCTTGTCGCCGATCAGCGCCCGGGCCTCGCGGATGTCCTCGGGCCGCTGGACGAACGACAATGCCACCCAGTCCACGCCCAGCTCCAGGCCGAAACTCAAATCGCGCCGGTCCTTGGCGGTCAGCGGGCTCAGGTCGAGCACGGCCTGGGGTACGTTCACGCCTTTGCGGTCCGATAGCTCGCCGCCGTTGAGCACTTCGGTGTCGATGGCGTCGCTGTGCCTGGCGGTCACGCGCAGGCGCAATTTGCCGTCGTCCAGCAGCAGGTCCATGCCGGGCTCCAGGGCCGCGATGATTTCCGGGTGGGGCAGGTTGACCCTGCGTTGATCACCGGGCGTCGGGTCCAGGTCCAGGCGCAGGGCCTGGCCGCGTTGCAGCAGGACCTTGCCATCGGCGAACCGGCCGACCCGCAGCTTCGGACCTTGCAGGTCCATCAGGATGCCCAGCGGGTAATTGAGCTGCTGCTCGACCTCACGAATCCACTGGTAGCGCTGGGCGTGGTCGGCATGCTCGCCATGGCTGAAGTTCAGGCGGAAGATGTTCACGCCGGCCTGTACCAGTTCACGGATGTCATCGATGCCCCGGGTGGCGGGGCCGAGGGTCGCGAGGATCTTGACCTTTTTATCAGGCGTCATGTTTGGGGTTCTCGAGGATCAGGATGGCGCGAAAGTCGTTGACGTTGGTGCGGGTCGGTTCGGTGACGATCAGTGCATCCAGGGCGGCGAAGTAGCCGTAGCCATTGTTGTTGTCCAACTCGTCGCTGGCGCTCAAGCTCAGTTCGGCGGCGCGTCGATAGCTGTCCGGGGTCATGAGGGCACCGGCGTTGTCTTCGGATCCGTCGATGCCGTCGGTGTCGCCGGCCAGCGCATAGATGCCGGGATGACCCTTGAGGCTGTCGGTGAGGCTCAGGAGGAATTCGGCGTTGCGTCCGCCACGACCATTGCCACGCACGGTGACGGTGGTTTCGCCGCCGGAGAGGATCACGCACGGCGCCGCCAGTGGTTGGCCGTGCTGGACGATTTGCCGGGCGATGCCGGCGTGGACTTTCGCCACCTCTCGGGATTCGCCTTCCAGGTCGCCGAGGATCAATGGGCTGAAACCGGCCTGGCGCGCCTTCACTGCCGCGGCCTCCAATGACTGCTGAGGACGGGCGATCAATTGGAAGTGGCTACGGGCCAGGCTCGGGTCGCCGGGCTTGACGGTTTCCGATTCGGGGCTGTGCAGCCAGTTGCGCACCGAGGTCGGTACTTCGATGCGGTAGCGCTGGAGAATCGCCAGGGCTTCGGCCGACGTGCTGGGATCGGCCACGGTGGGGCCGGAGGCAATGACCGTGGCAAGGTCGCCGGGCACATCGGATATCGCGTAGGTGTACACCGTCGCCGGCCAGCAGGCCTTGCCCAGGCGCCCGCCCTTGATCGCCGAGAGGTGCTTGCGCACGCAGTTCATTTCGCCGATTGTCGCGCCGGACTTGAGCAAGGCTTTGTTGATCGATTGCTTGTCAGCCAGGGTGATGCCTTCGGCGGGCAAAGCGAGCAGGGCAGAACCGCCGCCGGACAACAGGAAGATGACGCGGTCGTCTTCGCTGAGGTTGCTGACCATTTCCAGCACCCGCTGGGCCACGGCCAGGCCAGCGGCATCAGGCACCGGGTGGGCGGCTTCCACTACTTCGATTTTCTGGCAGGGCGCGCCATGGCCGTAGCGGGTCACCACCAGGCCGGACACTTCGCCCTGCCAGCAGCGCTCGACCACTTGCGCCATGGCCGCGGCTGCCTTGCCGGCACCGATGACGATTACCCGGCCGCTGCGATCGCCGGGCAGGTAGGGTTCAAGGACGTGCAGCGGATGGGCCGCGTCGATGGCTGTGGCAAACAGCTCGCGCAGCAATTGTTGCGGATCGACCGACATGGCGGGCTCCCGGTTTTTATTATTGGCTGAGGCGACTCGGTTACCTGTGGGAGCGAGCTTGCTCGCGAAGACGGCGTGTCAGTCAATACTTCATTGACCGGTAGATCGCCTTCGCGAGCAAGCCCGCTCCCACAAGTGGGGTGGGGTGTGTCAGTTATCGCGAATCGAGAAATTGGCCATATGCTCCAACCCCTTGATCAACGCCGAGTGATCCCAGTTGCTGCCGCCGATGGCCGCGCAGGTGCTGAACACTTGTTGGGCGTTGGCGGTGTTGGGCAGGTTGATGTTCAGTTCCCTGGCGCCCTGCAGGGCCAGGTTCAGGTCCTTCTGATGCAGGCTGATACGGAAGCCCGGGTCGAAGGTGCCCTTGATCATGCGTTCGCCGTGCACTTCGAGGATCTTCGAAGAGGCGAAACCGCCCATCAGCGCTTCGCGAACCTTCGCCGGATCGGCGCCGTTCTTTGAGGCGAACAACAGGGCTTCGGCCACGGCCTGGATGTTCAGGGCGACGATGATCTGGTTCGCGACTTTGGCGGTCTGGCCATCGCCATTGCCGCCCACCAGGGTGATGTTCTTGCCCATGGCCTGGAACAGCGCCAGGGCCCGCTCGAAGGCGGCGCTGTCGCCACCGACCATGATGCTCAGGGTTGCGGCCTTGGCGCCGACTTCACCGCCGGACACCGGGGCGTCGAGGTACTGCGCGCCTTTTTCATTGATCTTCGCTGCGAACGCCTTGGTGGCGGTGGGGGAGATCGAACTCATGTCGATCACCACCTTACCCGCGCCCACGCCCGCTGCTACGCCATCGGCGCGAAACAGCACGTCTTCGACCTGCGGGGTGTCCGGGACCATGACGATGATGAACTCGGCTTCCTGGGCCACTTCCCTCGGGTTGGCCAACGCCACCGCACCACCGGCCAGCAGGTCGGCCGGGGCCGGGTCATGGTGCTGGGACAGGAACAGGCTGTGACCGGCCTTTTGCAGGTTCAATGCCATGGGGTGGCCCATGATGCCAGTGCCGATGAATCCGATTTTAGCCATGAGAAAATCCTCTTGTTGTTATCGCTGCTCGTAGGAGCTGTCGAGTGCAACGAGGCTGCGATCTTTTGATCTTTCACCGGGGGACTCAAGCGCCAGGGGAAAGATCGCAGCCTCGTTGCACTCGGCAGCTCCTACAGGGAAAGGTGGGTCAGATCGCGTTATGGGTTTTCAGCCAGCCCAATCCCGCTTCGGTGGTGGTCAGCGGCTTGTATTCGCAGCCGACCCAACCCGTGTAGCCGATGCGGTCCAGGTGTTCGAACAGGAATCGATAGTTGATCTCGCCCGTGCCCGGCTCGTTGCGGCCCGGGTTGTCTGCCAGTTGCACATGGTTGATCTCGCCCAGGTGCGCCGACAGGGTCCTGGCCAGGTCTCCTTCCATGATCTGCATGTGGTAGATGTCGTATTGCAGGAACAGGTTGGCGCTGCCCACCTGCTCGCGGATCGACAGGGCCTGGGCGGTGTTGTTCAGGTAAAAGCCGGGAATGTCGCGGGTGTTGATGGCCTCCATCACCAGCTTGATGCCGTTGGCTTGCAGCTTTTCGGCGGCGTATTTCAGGTTGGCGACGAAGGTTTTTTCCACCAGGGTTTCACTGCAGTTCTGCGGGCGAATCCCGGCCAGGCAGTTGACCTGGGTGTTGCCCAGCACTTGGGCGTAGGCAATGGCCAGGTCGACACCAGCGCGGAATTCCTCGACCCGGTCCGGCAGGCAGGCAATGCCACGCTCGCCCTTGGCCCAGTCACCGGCCGGCAGGTTGAACAGCACCTGGGTCAGGCCGTTGGCGTCGAGCAAGGCCTTGAGTTCGGCGGAGCTGTAGTCGTAAGGGAACAGGTACTCGACGCCACTGAAGCCGGCCTTGGCAGCGGCTTGGAAACGGGCGAGGAAATCCTGCTCGGTGAACAGCATGGACAGGTTGGCGGCGAAACGCGGCATGGTGGTCTCCTGCTACAAATTAAATGGCGTCCTGACCCGTAGGAGCTGTCGAGCGAAGCGAGACTGCGATCTTTCTATCGACACTTGAGATTTAAGCGAAAGATCAAAAGATCGCAGCCTTCGGCAGCTCCTACAGGTAAGGCAACCGTCAGCTCAGTCGAGCAGCGAAATGGCGGTCGGTGCATCGTTGCCCACAAGCGCCAGGTCTTCAAACTCATTGACGGCGTTGATCTCGGTGCCCATGGAAATGTTGGTGACCCGCTCCAGAATGATCTCGACGATCACTGGCACCTTGAATTCCTCGATCATCGCCTGGGCCTGGCGCAGCGCCGGTTGGATACCGGCCGGTTCGAACACCCGCAGCGCCTTGCACCCCAGGCCCTCGGCCACGGCGATGTGGTCCACGCCATAACCGTTGAGCTCCGGCGCATTGAGGTTGTCGAAGGACAGCTGCACACAGTAGTCCATGTCAAACCCGCGCTGGGCCTGGCGAATCAAGCCCAGGTAGGAGTTGTTCACCACGACATGAATGTAGGGCAGCTTGAACTGCGCACCCACCGCCAGCTCTTCGATCATGAACTGGAAATCATAGTCGCCCGACAGCGCCACGACCTTGCGGCTCGGATCGGCCTTGACCACCCCCAGCGCGGCCGGAATGGTCCAGCCCAAGGGGCCGGCCTGGCCGCAGTTGATCCAGTGGCGTGGCTTGTAGACGTGCAGGAACTGCGCCCCGGCGATCTGTGACAGGCCGATGGTGCTGACGTAGCAGGTGTCCTTGCCGAACACTTGGTTCATTTCTTCGTACACGCGCTGTGGTTTGACCGGCACGTTGTCGAAGTGGGTCTTGCGCTGCAGGCTGGCCTTGCGCTGTTGGCAATCTTGCAACCAGGCGTCGCGGTTTTTCAGCTTGCCGGCGGCTTGCCATTCGCGGGCCACTTCGATGAACACCGTCAGGGCCGAGGCAGCGTCGGAAACGATGCCCAGGTCGGGGGTGAAGACGCGGCCGATCTGGGTCGGCTCGATGTCCACGTGAATGAACGTGCGACCTTCGGTATAGACGTCCACCGAACCGGTGTGGCGGTTGGCCCAGCGGTTGCCGACACCCAGCACCACGTCCGCCTTGAGCAAGGTTGCGTTGCCGTAGCGATGGGAGGTTTGCAGGCCGACCATGCCGACCATCAGCGGGTGATCGTCGGGGATGGTGCCCCAGCCCATCAGGGTGGGAATGACGGGAATGCCGGTCAGCTCGGCGAACTCCACCAGCAGTTCGCTGGCATCGGCGTTGATGATGCCGCCGCCGGCCACCAACAATGGACGCTCAGCCTGATTGAGCATCGCCAGGGCTTTCTCGATCTGCACGCGGTTGGCCGCGGGCTTGGCCAGGGGAAGTGGCTGGTAGGCGTCGATGTCGAACTCGATCTCGGCCATCTGCACGTCGAACGGCAGGTCGATCAGCACCGGGCCCGGACGGCCGGAGCGCATTTCAAAGAACGCCTTTTGGAAGGCATACGGCACCTGGCCCGGCTCCAGCACGGTGGTTGCCCACTTGGTCACGGGTTTGACGATGCTGGTGATGTCCACAGCCTGGAAGTCTTCCTTGTGCATACGCGCACGGGGGGCCTGCCCGGTGATGCACAGGATCGGGATCGAATCGGCCGAGGCGCTGTAGAGCCCGGTCACCATGTCGGTGCCTGCCGGGCCCGAGGTGCCGATGCACACCCCGATATTGCCGGCCTTGGTCCGGGTGTAGCCCTCGGCCATGTGCGAGGCGCCTTCTACGTGGCGAGCAAGGACGTGATCGATGCCCCCTACCTTCTGCAGGGCGGAGTACAGCGGGTTGATCGCGGCACCCGGGATACCGAAGGCGGTGTCCACGCCTTCACGGCGCATGACCAGGACGGCGGCTTCGATTGCTCTCATTTTGCTCATTATTTTGTGCCTCTTACGTTTTGTAATTGTATACAAGTGGCTGTGCGCAGAGTGTATTCACGGCAAACGGCGCAGGTCAATCCATTTCCTCAAGCATCTGTTTCATTCGTCGGAAGGCCAGGTTTTGCGGTGGCCTTTCGTCGATCAAGGTGCTTTGTGAAAATTATTGTATACAAAAATAATGATTGTTGTGTTCTATTTGTTGTGTTCGGTTTTTCCGAAAGTGATGCCCGCAAGGCTCTCCCATAACAAAAGAAGGACAGCACCCATGAGCGTTCTAACCTTGAAAATTGCCGTCAACCTGGCGGGGCAAGCTCTTGCCGCCGGTCGTGAAATCAGCGCTGCACCCCTGACCGTCGCGGTCCTGGACAGCGGCGGGCACCTGGTTGCCTTGCAGCGCGAAGACGGCGCCAGCCTGCTTCGCCCGCAGATCGCCATCGGCAAGGCCTGGGGCGCCATCGCCCTGGGCAAAGGCTCACGCCTGCTCGCCCAGGATGCCCAGCAACGCCCGGCATTCTTCGCCGCATTGAATGGGCTGGGGCAGGGCAACGTCGTACCGGCACCGGGTGGGGTATTGATCAAGGATCAAGATGGGAAGGTGTTGGGGGCGATTGGTGTCAGTGGTGATGTTTCGGATGTGGATGAGCAGGTGGCGGTCAGGGCTGTGGAGGCGGTGCAGTTGAGGGCGGATGTGGGGATTACTGTTTGATTTCGCGGTGAATTGACTGGCGTCTTCGCGAGCAAGCTCGCTCCCACAGGATCTGATGTTGGACACATGATGTCTGAACGACGCAAGTCCAGTGTGGGAGCGGGCTTGCTCGCGAATGGGCGCACTGCGGTGTTTCAGTCTGGCTCACACCCCTTCAACACCAACCGAATAATCGTCTGCGCCGCCGCTTCGTAATCCGCTTCATCGAGCTTCGCCTTGCCGGTCACGGCGCTGATCTGCCAGTCGAAATCGGCATAGGTCTGGGTGGCGGCCCAGATGCTGAACATCAGGTGGTTGGGGTCGATGGGGGCGATTTGGCCGCGGTCGATCCAGGTCTGGATGCAGGCGATGTTGTGCCGGGCCTGGGCGTTGAGTTGTTCCACCAGATCGGGGCTCAGGTGCGGGGCGCCGTGCATGATTTCGCTGGCAAAGACTTTCGAGGCGAAGGGCAGGTCGCGGGAGATGCGGATCTTGGAACGGATGTAGTGGCTCAGTACCTCACCGGGCACGCCGTCGGCATTGAACGGTGTCGAAGCCTGGAGAATCGGCTCGATGATGCTTTCCAGAACCTCGCGGTAGAGGTTTTCCTTGGATTTGAAGTAGTAGTAGACGTTGGGTTTGGGCAGGCCTGCCTTGGCCGCGATGTCGCTGGTCTTGGTCGCGGCGAAGCCCTTGTCGGCAAATTCTTCGCTGGCGGCACGCAGGATCAATGCTTTGTTGCGCTCGCGGATAGTGCTCATAAACCCAGGGGTTCCTTGCCTGTTCTGGCGGTGGCGCATGGTAGCACCGGCCTCGCGCGGCGCTCAAGAATGCCCCAAGGCGCCGCGGCTCGCGGTATGCTGCGCGGCATGATTATTCAAGGAGCCTCTCCATGGCTGGAAGCAGTTTGCTGGTACTGATCGACGATATCGCCACCGTACTCGACGATGTTGCGTTGATGACCAAGATGGCCGCCAAGAAGACCGCTGGCGTGCTCGGCGATGACTTGGCGCTCAATGCCCAGCAAGTCTCTGGTGTGCGTGCCGAGCGGGAACTGCCGGTGGTGTGGGCGGTGGCCAAGGGTTCGTTCATCAACAAGTTGATCCTGGTGCCGTCGGCGCTGGCGATCAGCGCCTTTGTCCCTTGGTTGGTGACGCCGTTGTTGATGGTGGGCGGCGCCTATCTGTGTTTCGAAGGGTTCGAAAAACTGGCCCACAAATTCCTTCACAGCCCGGCCGAAGACCAGGCCGAACATGCGCAACTGGTCGAGGCCGTGGCTGACCCGGCGGTCGACCTGGTGGCCTTTGAAAAGGACAAGATCAAGGGCGCGGTACGCACCGACTTCATTCTGTCGGCGGAAATCATCGCCATCACCCTCGGCACCGTTGCCGACGCGGCACTGACCCAACAGGTGATCGTCCTGTCGGGCATCGCCATCGTCATGACCATTGGGGTCTATGGCCTGGTGGCCGGGATCGTCAAGCTTGATGACCTGGGGCTCTGGTTGACGCAGAAGCCAGGCCAGGCCGCCAAAAGCATTGGCGGCGCCATCCTGAGTGCAGCGCCCTACATGATGAAAGGTCTGTCGGTGATCGGCACGGCGGCGATGTTCCTGGTGGGTGGTGGCATCCTGACCCACGGCGTGCCGGTGGTGCATCACTGGATAGAAGGCGTGACGGCCAGTGCCGGCGGTGCCGGGTTTATCGTGCCAATGTTGCTCAATGCGGTGGCAGGAATCGTGGCGGGGGCAGTGGTGTTGGCGGGTGTAATGGTGGTGGGTAAGGTCTGGAAAGCCTTGAGAGGCTGAAGCGTTGTCTTTTAAGACAGCACTTTCAGGCTTTTCCTACGTTTGCCGATGGAAGGCTTTTATAAACTCCCTCGCGCTATTTGGCCGGTAGTGGCTCAAATACATTTTCCGTCAGTGAAGGGAGCGTTTGATGAAATGGTATTGGCAAGTGTTGCGGCAGTACGCAACTTTTAGAGGGCGTGCCAGCAGAAAAGAATACTGGATGTTCTTTTTGTTCGAGTTTTGCTTGGGGCTGCTTTTTTTCGGATTTGGTATCGCCACTGGATTGAATAAAGAAATTTATTATCTATTGTTGTACCCCATCTATTGCCTCCTGACAGCGTGCCCTCGGTTGGCTGTTATCTGGCGACGTTATCACGACATGAACAAAAGCGGGCTGAATGTTTTCTGGGGGGCGGTGCCATTGGTTGGCCCGTTCATCGTCCTTATCAGCTTGGCGGCAAGCGGTACGAAAGGGCCTAACAATTACGGCTTGGACCCGTTGGAACGGCAGGTAGCGGACAGCTGAATGAGGTTCGACGCGTAGACATTCGCAATAGAAAAAGGCCATCCGGTGAGAATCGAATGGCCTTTTTCTTGGATCAGGCGTCTACTCGGCAATCTGCAACTTACGCGACTCGGTGTACACGTAGCGCACCTTTTCATATTCGAACGGTGAATTCAGTTGCCCATAGCGGAAACTGGTCTGGTAGCGCTTGTCGACGCCGCGCAGAAGCAGCAACTCAGGGTGGTTGGAACTGACTTCAGAGACGTTCAGGTAGTTGATTGCCGATTCGGCTGTGTAGTCCACCAGCAGCCCTGAGGTGTCGCGCAGGTTCGACGGGCCGAAGATCGGCAACACGAAGTAGGCGCCGCCTGGCACGCCATAGAAGCCCAGGGTCTGGCCGAAATCTTCGTTCTGGCGCGGCAGGCCCATGGCGGTGGCCGGGTCCCATAGGCCGGCGATGCCGACGGTGGTGTTGAGCAGCAGGCGCGCCGTGGTTTCCATCGAACGCTTGCCCTTGAATTGCAGCAAGCTGTTCATCAGGTTTGGCACGTCCCCCAGGTTATTGAAGAAATTGCTGACCCCGGTGCGCACGAAGCTTGGCGTGATGTAGCGGTAGCCGTCGACAACGGGCAGGAATACCCATTGGTCGAAGCGGTAGTTGAAGTGGTAGACGCGGCGGTTCCAGGATTCCAGCGGGTCATAGACGTTCAGGGCGTTGAGGGTCGAGCGCTCGAACTCGCGCTGGTCCAGGCCCGGGTTGAACTTGAGCTTGCTCAACGGTTCCTTGAAACCGTCGGAGTCCACCACCACTGGCGCATTGGCCTTGCTGTTGTCGGCTTGGACCATGCCCGCACTCATTAACGCAGCGATAAGCAGCAGATATTTAGCCACGGAAGAACTCCAGCATGGCGTCGCTGTTGACGCGGTAGTTAAGGTTGCCGCAGTGGCCGCCCAGTGGGTAAACCGTCAGGCGATCGCCAAAGGTCTTGCGCAGGAAGCCCAGGTCGCCCGGGCCGAGAATGACGTCGTCGGCATTGTGCATGACGGCAATCTTCGGGCTGTCGTGCAGGTAATCCTTCAGTGCGTAAAGGCTGACCTGGTCGATCAATTGCAACAGGCTGCCGCCGTCAGTGCGCGCGCGCCACATCGGGATCACCTGCTCGGTGAGGTAGCAGTCGAAATCGCATTGCAGCGCACGTTTGAGGAACGGCGTCAGGCTGGTGCTTTCGGTAATCGGGAACTTGGGTGGGATGATCAGGCCGCGCCGGTTGATCAGGTCAGAGGTGAACGCGATGTCGGCCGCTGAGAAACGGAAAGAGGTGCCGATCAACATGGCCATCTGCTCGTTGCTCAGGTGTTGCCTGGACTGCTGGAAATCGTAGAGCAGGGCATCGTTGAGGTCGATGTAGCCTTTTTGCTGGAAGTAGCGCGTCAGCTTGTTGAGCACCAGCTCGTAGAAGGTGGTGGTGTTGTTGATGCCCTTGACCTCGGTCTGGACCAGTTTGTCCAGGTTGGTGATCGAGGTGTAGAGGTTCACCGGCGGGTTGAGCAGCAGCACCTTCTTGAAATTGAAGCTGCGCCGGGTTTCGTCCAGGTGTGCGACGAAGGCCGCGTCCAGGGCGCCGAGGCTGTAGCCGGTCAGGTAGTACTCGGTCACCGGCAGCTTGGGGTTTTGCGCACGCACGGCTTGCATCACCCGGTACATGTCTTCTGCGTCTTCCTTGGAAATGCCTGGCGTGGCGAAGCGCGAAGCGGCGCTCATGAAGTCGAAGCTGGTGGGCGAGGACAACTGCACCACGTGGTAGCCGGCCTTGTAGTAGAGGCGCTTGAGATATTCGTTGAGTGTGCTGTCATACCGGGCACCCGTACCTGCAATCAGGAAGATCAGCGGCGCCGGTTTGTCCTGGGTGGCCATGCGGTAGGTCAGGCTTTTCACCGGCCAGAAATTGTCCGGCAGGATGAACTCCCGTTCGGGGCGCAGCTTGACGGTGTGATCGGACTGGTTGATGTCCTCATTCAGCGGCAGCTCCGGACGCAGGTCCGGCGGCGTGGTGGCGATCGTCGCCTCGAATGGGTTGGTCAAGGGGTAGCCATAGCTGGCGGCGTCAATATCCACCGCCAGCGCGGACGCACTCAGGATAAGGCCGCCGAGAAGGGCAGCGAAGCGCAAGGAACGGAGCATGACTGGATCCCTTAAAGGATGTTGCCGAATGAGGTTCGCAGGCTATGACCACTGAAGTGAAGCCAAGTGCCATGATCGCCGCAAAACAAGCGCGAACGGGGTGCAAGAGTAGCGGGACGATACACGCAGGGCCGTGGTGGTGGCTAGTGATCTGCCGGCTAGCCTGATCAAGCATGCGAAATTTGAGCGAAATCTACTGTCTGGGAGTTTTCATTAACGGACCTGTTATTTCTGACAGTTGAAATATTCATTTTCGGGCATTAAATGTGTGTGCGTCGTTGGGACTGTCCTCCTGGGGAGATACCGCCATGCACTCGCGAACGCCAACATTGACTGTATTCGATTCACGCCGTCTGACTGTTCGTTCAACAGCCTATCATCGCACGGCAGCTGCGGATCCTCTCGAAAAGCGAGTGACCTATCAAGTCAATAATTGTGCTGGGCGAAGTATAAAACAGTACGACCCTCGGCTGTTTAAGCTTATGGAATTGGAACCTGATATTTCGCCGAATATTCAGAATGTGTACAGTCTTTCGGGGCAGGCCTTGCTAATTAATAGTGTTGATGCCGGGATCCGCTTGTATCTCTCAGGCGTCGCTGGCCAGCAGTGTCACCGTTGGGACAGCAACTTCACGCATGTGAAAGTTGAATACGACAATCAGCTACGCCCGGTAAAAGAGTCTGTGAAACAAATTGACGAAGGTCCAAGAAATAGTATTTTTTACTCATACGGCGGCAGTGATGAAGCGTTTGTTAGATTTAATCAAGGCGGAAGAATAATTAGAGTTGATGATGGTGCCGGGACAGTTTTCTCTCGATCATATTCCCTGCAAGGCGATAGGCTTGAAAGCACTCGGCATTTTCTGGATAGCATAGAGCAACCGCATTGGCCCGCCCTAGAGTCTGAGCGTGATCAGCTTCATGAGAAAGGCGAGGGCAGCACGACCTTGTCTCTTTACAACGCTGTATCACAGCTGGTCTGCGAAATTGATGCTAGAAAACATGTGCGGCTGTTTGAATATACAGTGGGCGGTCAGCTTGCCGGAATAAGGTTGATCATGCAGCCGGATGGGCCAGTTAAAAAGGTTGTGGGGGATGTTCTTTATAATGCTGCAAACAAGGTTGTCCAGCAGACTTTAGCAAATGGAGTGGTTTGTTCCGCAGTTTATTGTCCGATAGATGGAAGGTTGGAAGAGTTGAAATCCTATCGGCCGGAGCGCTGTACTTTACAGCATCTAATTTATCGCTATGATCGCGTGGGAAACATAATATCTATAGAGGACAGGGCGTTACCCGTTCGCTACTTCCGTAACCAGAAAATCGAACCAGTTAGAACCTTCTGTTATGACACGCTCTATCAGTTGATTTGCGCTACCGGTTGGCAAGTCATCGGTGGCGGTGTCGGGTCTTGTTTTCCTGACTTTCAATCTCCAGCTGATCCGAGTCAGTTGGAAAATTACACTGAGGTTTTTAGCTACGACTCGGGTGGTAATCTTGTAAAGCTGCTTCGTTGTGCGGCGCTGGGAAGCCGCACTCAACGGATGGGCGTATCGAAATATAGTAATCGCTCGCTCTCTGAAAAAATCGACGGAGAATTGCCGACTGAAGAAGAGATCGCTTTGGCGCATGACTTGAACGGTAATAAGCGTCTGCTGTTTCCTGGGCAAACGCTGGGATGGGATGAGCGAAATCAGCTTAAAAAATTCCAGCGGACGAGCCATTTAGGCTCGGCAAATGACTCGGAAATTTATGTCTACGATGATAGGGGGCAACGGCGAAGAAAAATCGGATCGGTAGCAACTGGGCAGTTAAGGAATCGCTCGGAAACGCGTTATTTGGACACGCTGGAAATTCGATCCGGTCTTGATGAGGAAATAGATGTCGTCAGCGCAGCAGCGGGGCTATGTGATATTCGTATGGTACAGCGAGTCGATCAGCGGAACGGGCAAGATATAATTTATTGTCGATACTCGCTGATTGATCTGGTTGGGTCAAACTGCATCGAGTTGGATGACGATGGAGCGATAATAAGCGAGGAGGTTTTTTACAGCTACGGTTGTACAGCTTGGTGGGCGGGAAGCGATAGGGTTAAGGCGAACAGCAAGACAATGCGCTATTCAGGCAAGGAGTTGGACTCGACCGGATTATATTATTACGGATTTAGATATTACATGCCTTGGTGGTGTCAATGGCTGAGCCCGGATCCGGATGGGGTAGCGGATGGCTTGAATTTGTACCGGATGGTTGCAAATAATCCTGTAACGTTTTTTGATGATCAGGGATTACAGTTGGTCTCTGTGAACGAGGATAGTCAGGACTACGCTAAGTTGGTAGCTACTTTTGAGTCGGGCGATATCTTGTTTGGGTTGCGTGAGCCTCGTGACTTTGCTCTGAAAGCTTTGAATAGGGCTGGATTCAAGGAGTTTTCATGGGAGGTGTCTTGGAATAGAAAACTCGGAAAATTCTCGGTTGAAAAAAAACGCAACGTGTTAAAACAGAATGATTTGACCGACGCAGCGTTTGGGCCGACGGTGACGGCAGGTGTTTATAATACGAATGACCAAATCAAGGCGGAATTGATTGATTTTCATCGTGGTATTGCTTATAAGAAATTTGCAATGACAAATCGGTATTTTCAGAAGGATGAGAAAGGGGTTGGAAACTTTTTTCAGATAAATGTTCCTATGTGGCGTCGCTCAAGTAAGGCGGGGTTGGAGTTTCAAATTTTTCAGCGCAACAAACAGGTGCTTTTTGCAATCGACGGTCTGATGGAGACTTTGGATGATATCGTTTCGAAAAAGCCAGATGCCGGGACCAGCGTTACAGCTTCTGAAATCAGGTATTTGTACAGGCGCCGGGGTACCCCAGAAGTGCAAAAAAATGCGAGGTTTTTTTTAGCGAATCGAGAGGTGCCGCAGTCTGAATTTTTCAACTTGCCGGCGTGGCAGAGGTATCACCCTAAAAAGACGTACCGGACAGTATCCGTACCTCGTCGGGTGATACTAAGTCATTAATCAGTGGCCAGTTGTTGCTCACCTATCGCAATGCCTGCTCCTCAGCATGGGAGCAGGCTTTTTATAGCTTGGCCGGCCGGCTCGCCAAACCCTGCTCCTGGCAACCCGCACTCAGCTTCGCGATACCACAGACCGCATCTTTTCCCTAGAGTACTTTCTCGAACGCAGTTAATGGCTTTCTGATGTCGTTTCTCGTTGCTTCAACGTCGCAGGCAGAGCAGGTTCCAGATCAGCGCAGGTTGATGATCAACGAGTCAGTACTCCACTGGCGTTCGAACCGGTTTGCAGGCGAGCGTGATGGGGGCGCTGTGCACCATAACAATACGTTCACGCTGCCCGACATCCGCCGGGCGCAGCACTTTCGGGGAAGTAACGATGAAGATGCGACGACTCTTGGGCGCAGGTGCCGCACTGGTGCTGGCGATCAGCTCCACCTTGGCCAGTGCCGAAAACAAAACCTTGAGCATCGGTTACGTTGACGGCTGGTCCGACAGTGTCGCGACCACTCACGTGGCCGCCGAAGTCATCCAGCAGAAGCTTGGCTACGACGTGAAGCTGCAAGCGGTCGCGACCGGGATCATGTGGCAGGGCGTGGCCACCGGTAAACTCGACGCGATGCTTTCGGCCTGGCTGCCGGTGACTCACGGCGACTATTGGACGAAGAACAAGGACCAGGTGGTCGACTACGGCCCCAATTTCAAGGACGCAAAAATCGGCCTGATCGTGCCGGAGTACGTCAAGGCCAAGTCGATCGAGGATCTGAAAACCGACGACTCCTTCAAGAAGCGCATCGTTGGCATCGACGCCGGTTCAGGTGTGATGCTCAAGACCGAACAGGCAATCAAGGATTACGACCTGACCGGCTATCAACTCAAGGCCAGTTCCGGTGCCGGCATGATCGCCGAGCTGACCCGTGCCGAGAAGAAAAACGAATCCATCGCCGTCACCGGTTGGGTGCCGCACTGGATGTTCGCCAAGTGGAAACTGCGCTTTTTGGAAGACCCGAAAGGCATCTATGGCGCGGCTGAAACTGTGAACAGCATCGGCAGCAAAGAGCTGGAGGCCAAGGCGCCGGAAGTGGTCGCGTTCCTGAAGAAATTCCAATGGGCTTCGAAAGACGAAATCGGCGAAGTCATGCTGGCGATCCAGGAGGGTGCCAAGCCTGACGCCGCTGCCAAGGACTGGGTTGCCAAGCACCCGGATCGCGTAAAGGAGTGGACCGGCAAGTAATCAGCCTGGTTTAGCTGTTGCGAAAAACCGCATGACCTTGCGTCATGCGGTTTTTTTGTGCGTGCGGATTCTTAGTCTTGCGCAAGTCCCTGTGGGAGCGGGCTTGCTCGCGAAGGCGTTTTGTCAGTTAACCATGTGTTGACTGACACTCTGCATTCGCGAGCAAGCCCGCTCCCACAGAGGTCATTGCGCAAATGTGCGGGAAACGGGCAGCGCTGTCATATCGTTCTAATACTAAGGTCGTCTGGAACCTGGCCTTGAGCCGCATAGAGTAGGGTCGTTCCAATTAAATCTGTGCTGCGAGGATAAAAACAATGAACGACAGCATTTACCTCTCTATTCAAAACAGCCCGCGCTTCAAGGAGCTGGTGAGAAAAAGAGAAAAGTTCGCCTGGATTCTCTCGGCGATCATGCTTGGGCTGTATTCCGGCTTCATTCTTCTGATCGCCTACGGGCCACACATTCTCGGGGCCAAGATATCGCCTGAGTCCACCATCACCTGGGGCATTCCCATCGGTGTCGGCCTGATTGTCTCGGCCTTCGTCCTGACCGGCATCTACGTACGGCGCGCCAACGGCGAGTTCGACGACCTGAACAATGCGATTCTCAAGGAGGCTCAGCAATGATCCGGCGTCTACTGGCTCTTTTGAGCATCGCGGCGTTCGCCCCGGGCGCCTGGGCGGCTGAAGCCCTTACCGGTGCCGTGCAGAAACAGCCCCTCAACGTCGCGGCTATCCTGATGTTCGTGGTCTTCGTCGGCGCGACTTTATATATCACCTACTGGGCGTCCAAGAAAAACAATTCGGCGGCCGACTACTATGCAGCGGGTGGCAAGATCACCGGCTTCCAGAATGGCTTGGCCATCGCGGGCGACTACATGTCGGCGGCGTCCTTCCTGGGGATCTCCGCACTGGTGTTCGCCTCCGGCTACGACGGCCTGATCTACTCGATCGGCTTCCTGGTGGGCTGGCCGATCATTCTGTTCCTGATCGCTGAACGCTTGCGCAACCTGGGTAAATACACCTTTGCCGACGTGGCGTCCTATCGCCTGGGGCAAACCCAGATCCGCAGTCTGTCCGCCTGCGGCTCGCTGGTCGTGGTGGCGTTCTACCTGATCGCGCAAATGGTCGGTGCCGGCAAGCTGATCCAGTTGCTGTTCGGCCTGGACTATCACGTCGCGGTGGTCCTGGTGGGTATCCTGATGTGCCTTTATGTGCTGTTCGGCGGCATGTTGGCTACCACTTGGGTACAGATCATCAAGGCGGTGCTGTTGCTGTCGGGCGCATCGTTCATGGCCCTGATGGTCATGAAGCACGTCAACTTCGACTTCAACATGCTGTTTTCCGAAGCGATCAAGGTGCACCCTAAAGGCGAGGCGATCATGAGCCCTGGCGGCTTGGTGAAGGATCCGGTCTCGGCCTTCTCCCTGGGCCTGGCACTGATGTTCGGTACTGCTGGCCTGCCGCATATCCTGATGCGCTTCTTCACCGTGAGCGACGCCAAGGAAGCGCGCAAGAGCGTGCTGTATGCCACTGGCTTCATCGGTTACTTCTACATCCTGACCTTCATCATCGGCTTCGGCGCGATCCTGCTGGTCAGCACCAACCCGGCCTTCAAGGACGCGGCAGGTGCCTTGCTTGGCGGCAACAACATGGCGGCGGTGCACCTGGCCAACGCGGTGGGCGGCAGTATCTTCCTGGGCTTCATCTCGGCCGTAGCCTTCGCCACCATCCTGGCGGTCGTCGCGGGCCTGACCCTGGCCGGTGCCTCGGCGGTGTCCCATGACCTGTATGCCAGCGTGATCAAGAAAGGCAAGGCCAACGAGAAGGACGAGATTCGCGTCTCGAAAATCACCACCATCGCCCTGGCGGTGCTGGCGATCGGCCTGGGCATCCTGTTCGAGAAGCAGAACATCGCGTTCATGGTGGGCCTGGCGTTCTCCATCGCGGCGAGCTGCAACTTCCCGGTACTGCTGCTTTCGATGTATTGGAAAAAGCTGACCACCCGTGGCGCCATGATTGGCGGCTGGTTGGGCCTGGTCAGTGCCGTGGGCCTGATGGTGCT